>CALJZP010000137.1 GCA_937983545.1 uncultured Azonexus sp. | reverse complement strand
CATCCCGGTGGCGACGACGAGAAACCGCTCATCACGTCCGGAAACGATGTCGCGACCGTCGCGAGATTTCTCAAGCCCGGTGCCTGCTCGTACCGAGCGGTCGACGTCATCGAATACCTGATGCGCGATCTGGATGACGTGGCCCAAGGCCCGGCCGTAGTCGAGCTGAACATGGCGAAATCGGTCATTGCCTCGCGCCTGAGCCTGACCCAGGAGCACTTTTCCCGGTTGCTGCGGCAGCTGAGCGACAGCGGAATGATCGCCGTCGAGGGACGGCAGATCCAGATTCCGGACGTTTGTCGCATGCGCCAGTACCTGGCTTCCGGCGAAGGGCACGCCGTCAACCGACTGGGCCGCTCGGCCGGCCGCGGCAGGGCGACCTCGGAACTGCTGGGGGCGGTTGCCTGCTGAAACGGCAGGCGGGCCGACGTCAGTCGGGCTGGGGCAGTTGCTCCAGCGCCTCGTGCACTTCCAGCCAGCGCAGTTCGGCTTCCTCGATCTGCTCGCCGAGCAGGCCGGCCTGCTTGTGCATTTCCTCGCTCTTCGCCCGGTCGACTGAGGTGTAGAAGTCGGGATCGGCGAATTGCGCGTCGAGCACCGCCTTTTCCTCGTTCCACTTGGCCAGCTTGCGTTCCAGTTGCTCGATTTCCTTGAGCAGCGGGCGACGCTGGGCAAGCACCGCCTGCCGGTTGGCCTTGGCTTCGGCGCGCTGGTTGAGGCGTTCCGCCTTCTCGGCGGCGACATCGGGTTCCGGCGCCTTTTCGGCACTACGCTGGGCCGCCAGCCAGGCGGCATAGTCGTCGAGGTCGCCGTCGAATTCAGTGACCTTGCCATCGGCGACCAGCAGCAGTTCATCGGCGCAGGTGCGCAGCAGGTGGCGGTCGTGCGACACGAAGACCATGCCGCCTTCGAAATCCTGCATGGCGAAGGTCAGTGCCTCGCGCATTTCGAGGTCGAGGTGGTTGGTCGGCTCGTCGAGCAGCAGCAGGTTGGGCTTGGTGCGAATGAGCAAGGCCAGCGCCAGCCGCGTCTTTTCGCCGCCGGAGAAGGGCTCGATGGCACGCGTCGCCATGTCGCCACGGAAATCGAAGCCGCCGAGGTAGTCGCGCAGTTCCTGTTCCGGCGTCAGCGGTTCGAGGCGGTTCATGTGCTGCAGCGGCGATTCGTCCGGGCGTAGCTGTTCGAGCTGGTGCTGGGCGAAGTAGCCGATGTTCAGCGCCTTGGCTTCCTTGCGCTCGCCGCCTTGCTGGGCGACTGCACCGGCCAGCAGCTTGATCAGCGTCGACTTGCCAGCGCCATTGCGGCCGAGCAGGCCGATACGGCAGCCGGGGCGCAGCACCATGCCGATGCGGTCGAGAATCTTGCGTTCGCCATAGCCGGCCGAGGCGTTCTCGACGACCAGTAGCGGGTCGGGCAGGGCGGCAGGTTGGCGGAAGCTGAAATGGAAGGGCGAGTCGACGTGGGCAGCGGCAACGATTTCCATGCGCTCCAGCATCTTGACCCGGCTTTGCGCCTGGCGGGCCTTGGTGGCCTTGGCCTTGAAGCGTTCGACAAAGCGCGTCAGGTGGGCGATTTCGCGCTGCTGCGCTTCGTAGCTTGCCTGTTGGGTGGCCAGGCGGGCGGCGCGGGCGCGCTCATAGTCGGAATAGCCGCCGGTGGTCAGGTTCAGGCGCTGCAGGTCGATGGCGATGATCTGGCCGACCACGGCGTCGAGGAAGTCGCGGTCGTGCGAGATGAGCAGCAGCGTGGCCGGCGTGTTCTTCAGCCAGCTCTCCAGCCAGAACACGGCATCGAGATCGAGGTGGTTGGTCGGCTCGTCGAGCAGCAGCAGGTCGGCGCGGCAGGACAGGGCGCGCGCCAGGTTGAGGCGGACCCGCCAGCCGCCGGAGAAGTCGGCCACCGGACGCTGAAAGTCGGCATCGGAAAAGCCCAAACCATGCAGCACCTCGGCGACGCGGGCCTTGGCCGAATAGCCGCCGATCTCGCCGTAGCGGGCATGCAGATGGCCGATGGCCTCGCCGTCGCCCTTGGCTTCCGCTTCAACCAGTTCGCGTTCGATGCGGCGCAGCTCGGTATCGCCGTCGAGCACGAAGTCGATGGCGGCATCCGGCAGGGCCGGGGTTTCCTGGGCGACGCGGGCGATGTGCCAGCTGGCCGGGATATCGACATCGCCGGCTTCGGCGTGCAGTTCGTTGGCGAGCAGCGCGAACAGGCTGGACTTGCCGCAGCCGTTGGCGCCGACGACGCCGACTTTCCAGCCGGGGTGGATCTGGACGGAGGCATCGACAACCAGCGGGCGGCCGGCGCGGGCGAAGGTGACTTGGCGTAGGGCGATCATGAGGGGGCGAATTATAAGCCGAGCGGGCCGGGCTGCCGATTCGGGGAAGGGTGGGCGGCGCCTGCCAAGGCGCTGATACGCGGCCTTTCCGGGGTGGCAAAAAGCGCGAATATTCCGCAGCTTGCGCGGGGTTTCTCCATTTTTACTGCATTTTCGCAACGGCTTCCGACAGCCTGCTAAAATTCCCTGCATGATCAAGCAGATTCGCACCGAACAGCTCTTGCCGGGCATGTACATCCACGACCTGAATTGTGGCTGGCTCGATCATCCCTTCATGTCCAACGCGTTCTTCGTGCGGGACCAGGCGACTTGCGACAAGATTCTCAATCTCGGCATTCGCGAGCTGTACATCGACACCGTCAAGGGCGCCGATGTGTTCACCGCCCGGACGCAGACCGAGGTCAATGCCGAACTCGAGCGGCGGCTGCAGGAGATTGCCCAGAAACAGGCCGACAAGCCGGTCGTCGTCGAACTCCGGGACGAAGCGGCGCGTGCCCGCCGCCTGCACGGCGAGGCCAACAAACTGGCCCGCCTGGTGCTGGACGACGTGCGTCTCGGGCAGCCGATCCGCATGGAGCGGGTCGAGCCCCTGATCGACAGCATGGTGGAATCGCTCTTCCGCCATCAGGACGCCCTGCTGCCGCTGGCTCGTTTGAAAAACCTCGACGACTACAATTTCGAGCACTCGGTCGGTGTCGCCGCGTTGCTCATCGCTTTCGGCCGGGCCATGAAACAGCCGAAGGAGGTCATTCAGGAGCTGGCGCTCGGCGGCCTGCTGCACGATATCGGCAAGGCCATCGTGCCGGAATCGATCCTCAACAAGCCGGCCAAGCTGACCGACGACGAATTCGCCAAAATGCAGTCGCACGTCAATGAAAGCCTGCGCCTGATCGACGGCGTGCCGGGCATCGGCAAGATCGCCCGCCAGGTCATTGCCGAACACCACGAGCGCATCGACGGAAGCGGCTACCCGAACCGGCTGCAGGGCAAGGATATTTCGCTGTATGGCCAGATGGCGGCCATCGCCGATGTTTACGACGCGATGACCTCCGACAAGGTCTACAACCGCGGCATGCCGCCGACCCAGGCGCTGAAGAAGCTGCTCGAGTGGAGCAAGCACCACTTCGATCCGCAACTGGTGCAAACCTTCATCCGCGCCATCGGCATCTATCCGACCGGCGCACTGGTCAGGCTGGAAAGCAACCGCCTGGGGGTTGTCATCGAGCAGAACGAAGGCAAGCTGCTCGAGCCGGTGGTTCGCGTCTTCTATCACGCCGGGAAGCAGCACTACCTGCCCCCGGAAATTGTCGATCTGGGCAAGGTGCAGGACCGGATCGCCAGTTGCGAGAGTTTCGAAAAATGGAAAATCGATCCCCATCAGTGGTTGCCGGCCTGATCGCCGCGCTCTTCCTGCCGTGGGCGGCGCTGGCCGACACCGGCGGCGATGCGGCCCGGCAGGCCGACTGGGATGCCCGTCTGGACAAGGCATCGGCCCTGATCGCCGAAAGCAGGGCCAAGGCCGATGCGGCGCAGCAGTTGATGGACGAGCGTACGGCAGCCTGCAGCAAGAAATTCTTGGTCAACGCCTGCCGCGACGAGGCGCGCAAGGAATACCAGAAGTCCACGCATGAAGCGCACCGCCTGGAAAGCGAAGGCAAGGCCATCGAGCGCGCGGTGAAAAAGGAGCAGATCGCCGAGCGCGACCGGCAGCGTGCCGAGGAGGCGCCGCAGCGCGCCGCCGACCTGCAGGCACGCGAGGCCGAAACCGAGGCTGCCCGCCAGGCGGCCGCCGCGAAGATCGAGGCGACCCAGGCCGACAAGGCCCGCAAGGCTGCCGAGGGCGAGCAGCGCAAGGCCGCCGAGGCCGAGAAGCTTCGCCAGAAGCGCGAGGCGCACGAACGCAAAGTCGCCGAAAAGATGCGCAAGGCCGAGCAGCGCGAGCAGGAGGGGGCTAAAAAGTAGCCCGCCCCCGGCCATGATCCGCAAGATTCCCATCGACCAGCTGCTCC
>CALJZP010000136.1 GCA_937983545.1 uncultured Azonexus sp. | reverse complement strand
ATTAGGGCGGCAAGAACGGCGTACAGGATTTTCATCAGCGGGTCTCTTCGGGGAAGCCCTGGATCAACTGGCGCACGATCCAGTCGGCCTCGGTCTCGGTCAGGAAGGCATTCCAAGGCGGCATCGGCGTGCCCGGCCGCCCGAGGAACACAGTATAGCGAAGCGATTCCACCGGCTTGTCGCGCAGCGTCTCCGGCAACAGGGGCGGTCCGAGGCCGCCCTTCAGCGTCAGCCCGTGGCAGGAGCCGCAGTCCTGGCGCACCATGCGCACCAGCTCGCGCATGCGCTCGGGCGCCGGATCGGCCGCCGCAGCGGCACCGGCTGCCGGCAGGCAAAACAACAGTAGGAGGAGTATCCCGCCCGGGGTCGTCTTTGCAATCATCATCCGAGGGCAGGATGCCCGTTGCCATTCGCCGGCGCTTTGACTTTTCTCAAATACTGAGACCTCTCTCCGGAACCACTGCGGAGAGGAGATCTCGGGACCGCTTCGCACCCAAAAAAACGGGGGCCTGAGGCCCCCGTTTCGAGTCGGCTTGCGCCGGCTTGGTTCAATACACGTCCTTCTGGGTGTTGTAGACATTGAACTTGCCGGTCGGCGTGATCAGCTTGGGATCCTTGATGACGGCCTTCAGCTTGCGCGTCCTGTCGTCGATGACCACGATGGCCGACTGGTGGTTCTTGGCACTCCAGACCGAAAACCAGACTTCGTCGCCGGCCTTGTTGTATTCGGGCTGGACGACGCGTTTGGCTCCCTCGCCCAGGCCGGCCCACTCGGCGATCGGCAGCACCTGGAAGCCCTTGTCGAGGGCGTTGATATCGTAGACCGCGATCGACTGGCTGATCGCCACATCCGGGTTCAGCGTGGTATCCACCCAGAGGTTTTTCGACTTCGGATGGGTCTTGATAAAAAGTGAGCCGCCGCCCTGGCCCTTCAGTGTTTGCACCACCTTCCAGGCATACTCTTTGTGACCCTTCGGGTCGGTGCCGATCAGGCTGATGGTCTCGTCGCCGAGGTGACTGGTCGCCCAGACCGGACCGAATTTCGGATGCCTGAAGTTGGCGCCGCGGCCCGGGTGCGGAATCTTGCCGACGTCGACGATGGCCTCCAGCTTGCTATTGACGGTGTCGATGACGGCAATCTTGTCGGACTGGTTGGCGGCCATCAGGACGTAACGCTGCGAGGACTCCCAGCCGCCGTCATGCAGGAAGCGCGCCGCGGCGATCTCGGTGATCTTCAGGTTCCTGAGATCCGAGTAATCGGCCATCAGCACCTTGCCGGTCTCCTTGACGTTCACCACGAACTCCGGCTTGTGGTGGCTGGCGACGATGGCGGCCACGCGCGGCTCGGGGTGATAGTCTTGGGTATCGACCGTCATGCCGCGGGTGGCGACGATCTTCAGCGGCTCCAGCGTGTCGCCCTTCATGATGACGAACTGCGGCGGCCAGTAGGTGCCGGCGATGGCATACCTGTCTTCGTAGCCCTTGAACTTCGAAGTCTCGACGGAGCGCGCTTCCAGACCAACCTTAATGGTGGCGACCACGGCCGGTTTCTCCATCCACAGGTCGATCATGTCGATACGGGCATCGCGGCCAATGACGAAGAGGTAGCGGCCGGAGGCCGACATGCGCGAGATGTGTACCGCATAGCCGGTATCGATGGTTGAAACGATCTTCTTCGAGTCGCCGTCGATGAGGGCGATCTGGCCGGCGTCGCGCAGGGTGACCGAAAAGAGGTTCTCCAGATTGAGATTGTTCATCTTCTTCTTCGGACGCCTCTCGGGCGGCACGTGCACCTTCCACCCGGCCTTCATTTCCTTCAGGCCGAATTCCGGCGGCTGCGGCGGTTCATGCTGCAGGAAGCGCGCCATCAGATCGACGTCCTTTTCCGACAGCTCGCCCGAGGTCTGCCAGTTCGGCATGCCGGCTGGAGTGCCGTAGGCGATGAAGACTTTCAGGTATTCGGTGCCCTTGGGCAGCGTGATGTCCGGCGTCAAGGGCTTGCCGGTGGCGCCTTTGCGCAGCACGCCATGACAGCCGGCGCAACGCTCGAAATAGATCTGCTTGGCGCGGGCGAACTCCTCGGTACTGACCGGCGGCGCCTTGGGCGAGGCCATTTCCTTGGCTTCTTCCGGCTTGATGGGTACCGGAGCACCCTTGTAGCGCATTTCCTCTTCCGGTGTGCCCGGATGCACCGTCTTCGACTGGGCCCAGCTGGACGCGGGCAGGGTGGCCAGCAGGGATACCCACAAGGCCATTACGAGTTTGCGGCTTTGCATCGACTTTCCCCCTCACATGAATAAACAACCTTAATTCAGTAAAACATTGAAATTCATGGGGGCAATGCCGGCCTTGATTTGGGTCAAGATTTTGATTTTTAACTATTTGATATTTATCAATATTTTCATGTGACTTATGTCAAGGTTTGCTTCCTTTCGGCATGCTGACAGGGTCGTCCGCAAGGGGTGACAAGGCATCAGCATGGACATCGGACTGCGTCTTCCTGCCCCGCTGGATCTGCTCCTCGCGGCGCTTGCGTCGCTCGATCAACGGCAGGCAGAGGTTGTCGTTGTAGTAAATGACCTGACAATCCAGGCAGTAGTGGCATTCGTTGGCATTGATCTCTCCGGTCGGTCGGATGGCCCGCACCGAACAATGATGCGAACAGACCTGACAGGGTTTGCCGCATTCCTTGCGCCGCCGCAGCCACCATTCGAACAGGCGGAAGCGTCCCGGAATGGCCAGCGCTGCACCCAGCGGGCAAAGATACTTGCAGTAGAACTTGCGGTTGACCGCCGCCAGAGCGATCGACACCAGCGCGTAGAACACGTATTCCCATTCGCGCTGGAAGCGCATGGAGATGACCGTCTTGAACGGCTCGATCTCGGCATACCAGCCGGCTTCGGCGATCGAATGCAGCGAGACGCCAAACAGGAAGATGAGAATGATGTACTTGAGCGCAATCAGGCGCTCATGCACGGCATCGCTGAACTCCAGCGCCGGCAGCTTCAGCTTGCGTGAAGCGATCAGGATCAGTTCCTGCAAGGCACCGAACGGGCACAGCCAGCCGCAGTACACTCCCCGACCCCACAGCAGCAGCGTCATGGCGACGAAAGACCAGAGGATGAACAACATCGGATCGATGAGGAAATGGTCCCAACGGAAACCGCTCATGACCGAGTTAGCGAAAGTCAGCACGTTGATGACCGAAAGCTGCGCCAGACCGTACCAGCCGATGAAAAATAGCGTGTAGACATGGAAGACATTGCGAATCCGGATCAGCGCAGTCGGATGTCGTGCCAGCCAGTCCTGAAAGACGAGGATGAAAAACAGAACGGCGAGGCCCACGACCAGCACGGCGATCTCGAACTTGCGGTTCTGCCAGATGGCGATCCAGGCCGGCTCCTCGCCGGGTGGCAGCCAGGTGCCCGGCTGCTCCGGCAGGGGCGCGATGGCGCGCGGCGGCATCTCGGGAGATAGCGGCACCACGCCGTGTACGAGGGTCGGCGCCTGCGCGCCGCCCGTTGGCGTTGCTGTCGCTGCCGCCCTGGCTGCCGCCAGCATGCGCTTTTCGCCGCGCCGGGGCGGCTGCGGCATGTCTTGCGCGGCGTCCGCTGTGGCGGAGGATTGCTTTTCCACCTGCTGCGGCGGTTTTTCCGCCACGGCCGCCTCGATCGCCCGCTCCATCGCCGGCGGAGACGGGGCGATACCGGTAGGCGGTAAAGACGCAGCCGCTGCAATGCCGGGATTGCGAATGCCGCGCGATTCCGCAACGGCTCTTGCGGCGCGCATCACCGTGGCGTTTTCCACCATGACGGTAATGGTAGCGCCGCTGATGCCGTCGATATTGACATGCCCAGGACGCGGTGCGCCGATGACGATCTTGTCGAACACCGACTTACCCTCGTACTGGACGACATAACGGTTCAGTCGCTCCTGCGTGATGCCGACGGCGAGGATCGGCTCGTCGTGGTGCACGATGGCGAGGCCGGCAATGTGTCCTTCGGTATCGATACCGACGAGAGTATTGATCGGCTTGCCCGAGTAAGCCGGAATGCGCAATACGTCATCGGTGAGAAAGAGATAGCCGATGACCTTGCCGCCCTTGAAGACCGGCACGGAAGGCGGTACCCCCTCGAAGCCGCCATAAGCTTCGGCATCGTGGAAGATGTTGCGCGCCTGCGGGTAAATGAAGGGCAGGTCGGCGGCGGCGGCAAGACCGCTCAGGCAGAGCAGCAACACGCCCATCAGCCTTCGCATTCCCGGCATTTCACCTGCCCCTTGTTCCGTTGCCGGCGGAGTGTATCGGGAATGCCCGCAAAAAACAAAAGCCGCGTCTGCGGCTTTTGTTTTTTGATTGAAGAGTTGGATGCCTATTCGGTGACTTCGATACGCCCCTTCATCTCCGGGTGCGGTCCGCAGGTGTAGAGGTAGACACCGGGCTTGTCGAAGGTGCGCTGCCACCCTTCGCCGGGAAAAATCCGCTCGGACTCGAAGCCGTCTGGGCCGGTGAACAGGATCGAATGGCTGACGCGTTTTTCGTTGTTGATCCATTTCACCGTGGTGCCCGCCTTGATCTTCAATTCGGCCGGCTCGTATTTGTAATCCTTGATACCGACCTCGACCGTCTGTGCCCATGCCTGGCCGGCCAAGAAAGTCAGTCCCCACAAGACGGCGATGGTTTTGTCCTTGATGCGCACAGATACCTCCTGGAGTGAAAAACGGGGAGCGCCGCTCCCCGTTTGTCCGATCCGCCGCCGGGCAAGTTCCCGGTCCGGACCCAATTACTGCTTGGCCGCGGTGATGTCGGCCTTGGCGTCGAGTCCCAGCGTATAGCCGAGCGAGACGTGATGGAAACGGCCGTGGGTATGATCGTCATGGATGGCGAAGCCGAAGTTGTATACCTTGCCCGGCGCCAGGGCGATGTCGCCCTCGCCGCCGGCCAGCTTGCGCGTGAAGGTGACCACCCACTCGTCGCCCTTCTTCTCGCCCTTCGCCTCGATGAGCGCCTTGCCGCCGTCCATGACGCGCTTGTCGGCGACGTAGCCGTCGTGCTTGGCGCCCTTGCTGGTCCACTGAATCAGATCGTAGAACTTGCCGCCCGCCAGCGATCCATCCTTGACGTACTTGGTCTTCTTGTCGTCCTTGGCCTCCGGCATCGTGCGCGCATCGCCATGGCAGGTTTCCCAGCAGCCGGAAAGATTGGCGCGCTCGACCTTGTTGTCCTCGAGCATGACGGCCAGCTTGACCTGGTTGTCCTTGTCCATCTTCTCGGCGCCGCCGGCCGGCTGCTTCCAGGAGAAGCGCAGGTAGAGATTGGCGCCGTCGTGCGCGGCCTGCACGTTGACGGGGATCGATCCGGCTTTGCCCTTGATGGGATTCGGCTCGATCTTCTGGCCGGTGACCATCTTCTTGCCCATGTCGGCCGCTTCCTCGTCATGGCAGCTGGCGCAGCTTTCGCCCTTCTTCAGCCCGCGCGCGCCGCCGTGCTCGGTGCCCTTGAGGATCCATTCCATCGGCGATACGCCAGGATAAAACACGGTGATCTTCTTGCCAGGCACCTTGCTCCAGTCCGGCGCCGCCAGGGCACTGCCCGCGCCGAAGGCCATGAGCAACCCCAAGGCGGAAGCGGTAATCAATTGTTTTTGCATGGATAAGCTCCTTGATAGTCTAGATAGTGACCCGAGGCCGCGCTGCGCCTGCAAGTATAAACGCACCACTTGCCTGCAGGAAGACAGGCCGGGGATTTTCTGTCGTCCATTCTCTCCCCCGCATCATGACTCGCGACATGCGAACGCTTCGTCTGCCGACAGCAGCCCCAATAGACAACCGGGGGCACTGGGCCCCCGGTTGTTCATGCCGTGCTGCAACGATCAGTAGATGTCCTTCATCGTGTTATAGACGTTGAACTTGCCGGTCGGGGTGATCATCCTCGGATCGGTGATCACCTTCTTGACCTTCAGCGTCTTGTCGTCATACACCACGACGGCCGACTGGTCGGTCTTGCCGCCCCAGAGCGAGATCCACACCTCGCTGCCGTCCTCGCTGTACTCCTGGTGCACCGCGCGGCGCAGCGCCTTGGTCACCGGCAGGCCGGAATCCTTGGCGACGTCGATCTTGACCGGCGGCTTGGACAGATCGGTCAAGTCGAACACCATGTTCGATTCTGCGTTCTCGCGCTCGGGATTCATCGGCATGTCGGCCCACAGATGCTTCGACTTCGGATGCGTCTTGACGAACAGGTTGCCGGCACCCGGCATCTTCAGTTCCTCCACCACCTTCCAGTTGTACTGCTTGTACTGGGCGTACTTGGGATCCGGATGCGGCGTCGAGATCAGCGAAACCACGGCATCGCCGAGGTGGCCGGTCGCCCAGACGGGGCCGTACTTCGGATGGATGAAGTTGGCGCCGCGGCCCGGGTGCGGGATCTTCTTGGTGTCGACCAAGGCGGCCAGCTTGCCGGTCTTGGTGTCGACCGCCGCCACCTTGTGGGAAGCGTTCGCTGCGACGAGGAAGTAGCGCTTGGAGGCGTCCCAGCCGCCGTCATGCAGGAACTTGGCGGAATTGATGGTGGTGGTCTTCAGGTTGTTGATGTCGCTGTAGTCCACCAGCAGGATCATGCCGGTTTCCTTGACGTTGATGACCCACTCCGGCTTGATGTGCGAGGAGACGATCGAGGCCACCCGCGGCTCGGGATGGTACTCGCCGTCCACCGTCATGCCGCGGGTGCTGACCACCTTGAGCGGCTTGAGGGTATCGCCTTCCATGATCGAGTACTGGGGCGGCCAGTAGGAACCGCCGACCAGGTACTTGTCCTCGTAGCCCTTGAATTTGGAGGTATCCACGGAGCGCGCATCCGAGCCGAGCTTGACCGTGGCCACCGTCTTCGGCTTCTCGAACCAGAGGTCGATCAGGGTGACGAGACCGTCGCGGCCGACCGTGTAGACATAGCGGCCGGAAGCCGACAGGCGCGAGATGTGCACCGCATAGCCGGTATCGAGGATTTCCCAGATCTGCTTGGTGTCGCCGTCGATCAGCGCCAGCTTGCCGGTGTCGCGCAAGGTGGTGGCGAAGACGTTCTTCAAGTTGACCTTGCTCATCTGCTGCTTCGGACGCTGGTCGACCGGAACGATGAGCTTCCAGGAATCCATCATGTCCTTGAGCGAGAACTCGGGCGGCACGTCCGGCGTGTTCTGGATGTAGCGCGCCATGATGTTGATCTCTTCCTTGGTCAGGATGTCGTCGTAGTTGACCATCCCGCCTTCGGTGCCGAGGGCGATGATTTTCTCCAGACGCGCAGTGCCAAGCTTCAGCGTGCCGCCCGAGATTTCCTTGCCATCCTTGTCCTTCTTGGTCCAGGACGGCTCCAGGTTCTTGCCGGTGGCGCCCTTGCGCAGCACGCCGTGGCAGCCGGCGCAGCGCTCGAAATAGATCTTCTTGCCGATGGCCTTCTCTTCCGCCGTCATGGCAGGGGGGGCCGCTTCCTGTGCGTAGGCGCTGGTAAACGCGCCCGCGAGCGCCAGCGGCAGGACCGCCAGACCCAGAGCGCCGGATTTCGAATTACGTTTCTGCATCTGTGATATCTCCCTCAACGAAGAACCCGATTGATGAAAAGAGCCCAAAAAAATACGGTTTTTGTGCTGGACGAAGATTCCGCCGAATGGTCCGCTGCTTCCTTGATTTTTATCAAACTAAAAGCATGTCTTCGGACAAAACACGGCCCCACTCGGCATAGCAGCCTGTCGGGCTTGAGCGATCGTAGCGAGCCGGGTGGGAG
>CALJZP010000135.1 GCA_937983545.1 uncultured Azonexus sp. | reverse complement strand
GCTTGAGCGCCCCGGCAATGTGCAGGGCGATCAAGGCCGCCCCGCTCCAAACGAATACCACGTGCACCTGCTTGAAGATCGCGTTCAGCCCCTCATCCGGCCAGCCCAGCTTCGGCATCTCAAGGCCGAAGAATTTCAGCGGATACGGGGTGAAGGACGAGGCCAGGTAACCGGCAATCGGGGCAAACACCAGAAAAACGTAGAGCAGATGATGTACCGCCGCAGCCAGCCGGGCCTCGCCGCCAACCGACAGCGCCGGCGGTGCCGGATGCCGTGCGCGCCATAGCAGACGCGCGATGACCAGGCCCAAGGCCAGGAGGCCGAGCGACTTGTGCAGGCCGTACGCGGCGCTGCGTTCCGCCCCCTTGGGCAAGTCGACCATGGTCCACCCCAGCCAGAGCAGCCAAGCGATGACGACCGCCTGCCCCCAGTGGAGCAGGATCGCCGGCAGGGTATAGCGTTGCGCGCTCATTGGATGCTCACTCCCCAGGGCAGTTCGCCGACATCGATGTCGGCGGTTTTCTTCATTTCCGCGGTATCGATCACCGAACCCGTGCCGGAACGGCCGTTGGCGACATACAGCTTGCTGCCGTCGGGCGTCAGCGCCATGTTCCAGGGGCGCTTGCCGACCTCGATGGTGGCGACGACGGTGTTGCCGGCCACGTCGATCACCATCACCGAAGGATCGCGGCCGTTGGAGACGAACACCCGCCGGCCATCGGGATGGATGGCGATCCCGTTCGGATACTGTCCGGCCACGATCTCCGCCACCACCCGGCGCTGCCGCACGTCAATGACATAGACCTTGCCGGCCAGTTCGCTGGCGACGTAGGCCCGGCTGCCATCGGGCAGGAAACCGATGCCGCGCGGGCGCTTGCCGACCGGGATGCTGGCGACCTGCCGGCGGCCGGCCACATCGATCACATCGACCTGCTCGGCCTCTTCCGCGCTGACGTACAGCCAGCGGCCGTCGGGACTGAACACCGCATGTTCCGGATTCTTCCCCTGGACCTTGATGCGGGCCAACGGGCGACCGTCGCTCGCATGGAGCAAGGCAACGCTGTTGTCGTCCTCGACAGCCACCGCCAGCGTCCTGCCGTCGGGCGAGAGACTCACGCCCTCGGGCGAATCGCCGATGCGCACGGTTTTCAGCAGACTGCCCGCCGCCGCATCGACGATCAGCAGACTGCCCGTCTTGCCATCGGTCAGATAGAGCCGCCCGCCCCCGGCAGCGATGCCGCGCGGCCGCTCGCCGAGCGGAATATCGCGCAGCCGCTGGTCGGTGGCGGTATCGATGACGCTGACCGTGGCCGATTTTTCGTTGGGCACGTAAGCCAACGGGCCAGCCGTGGCCGAACCGCCGAAGGCGGCCAGCACGGCCGCGCACAGAAGGGAAGCAAGTCGCATGGGAACGCTCAGACCGGTTGGTGGGAAATGCCGTGACGCTTGAAGATCGCGGCGATGCTGCCATCACGCTTGAGTTCTGCCAGGGCAGCGCCGATGGCCTCCGCCAGCGCCTGCTCCTCGACCTTGACGGCCATGCCCAGCAGCCAGCCATCCATCTTCAATTCGGGCAAATGCGGCGTATCGATGAGCATCCGGGTCTGCCCCTGCAAGGCGGCCTCCAATTCGGCACGCTGGGCGAGCACGGCGGAAACGCGGCCGTCGGCCATGGCCTGCGCGGCTTCGGCCACGGTCTTGAAATGCACGACGTTGTCGCGCAGGCGGCCGTTGAGCACCGACAACAGGAAGGAATCGGCCAGCGACGTGGTCTCGACACCGATTTTCTCGCGGGTGAACACCTCCAGCGCCACGGCGGCCGAACCTGACGGCGCTTTCGGAATGCGCTCCGGATTGCGCGCCAGGGCCAGGGTTTCGCGATGGTAGGGGCCGAAGATCCGCACCTTGTCGTTGGCGCGCGCCAGATACTCGTCGACCGGCACGTGCATCATCACGTCGGAAGGCTGAGCGCCGAGATAGTGCCCCTTCCAGACCATGTTGCGCAGGTCGTCGTTCATGTCCTCGTCGGCGTTGTAGCCGACCACCTCGGCGGTCACTCCCAGTTTGGCCGCAATCGCGCGGGCAATGTCGGCATCGATGCCCTTGCCCCCCGCCATCGAATACGGCGGAAACTGGTTATAGACCGCCACCCGCAGGCGACCGCGCTGGCGGACGGACTCCAGCGCATCCGCCGCTGCCGGCAGGCAAGTGGCCAGCGGCAGGGCGGCGCATGCCTTCAGCCAAAGGCGGCGATCAGTCTTCATGGACGGTTTCCAGCCAGGTCCGGATGGCCCACATCGCTTCCTGCGACAGGATTCCCTCGAACGGCGGCATGTAAACGCGGCCGTCACGAACCGAACCCTTGCGGATGCGCGGCAGGAAGACCTCGTCGCCCTCGTCGCCAAGCGGCAGGTAGCGCAGATCCGGCGCAATGCCCCCGGAAATGGCGCCCAGGCCGTGGCAGCGGGCGCAGTTCTGGTTGTAGGCGGAGTCGCCGATGCGGATGGCCGTCTTGTCCTTGCGATACGGGTTGGCCGACTGGAAGTCGGTGCCGAGATTCTTCAGGCCGGTCGTATCGACCGCCTGCGGCACGACGTCGCCATGGGCAAACGCCCGGGGAACTGCAATGCCGATGGACAAGGCTGCGACAAGGGCGCAGAGGGTACGGGAAGCGTGTTTCACATTGTCTCCTTGATTTGAGGTCCGGTTACCGCCGTAATGACTCCCCTTCTGCAAACCCTGTGCCAGGCGCGATGTCGCGACGCGCCAACCCCGATATTTCGCCCTTCGCGGGAAAATTCGGTGAAAATGAGCAA
Source organism: uncultured Azonexus sp. (assembly GCA_937983545.1). GTDB lineage: Bacteria > Pseudomonadota > Gammaproteobacteria > Burkholderiales > Rhodocyclaceae > Azonexus. The sequence continues at coordinate 13,255 of CALJZP010000135.1, read as the reverse complement.
TCGCATGAACGTCTGGCACGCCACTTGCTCAAAGAGGGTACGCACTGCTCGCCGCATTGCTAATAAAAAATGCAGCTGTTACGTTTTGCAACAACACAATAAAAAATCTGGAGCATCCGGAGGAGAGATGGGACAAATTCAACGACTGCCCGACGCGCACGACCAGCGTCTGCGGCAGGCAAGGCAATTATTCTTCGACCAAGGCGACCTGCCGGACGGGCTGGTCGACCCGGTCATCCTGCGTTCCTGGGAGCGCTGCCGCCGCTTCGGCCTGGGCGACGCGAACTACGCCCCGGCCATGGACGCGATGGATCGCGTGGCGCTCAAGACCGAGCAGGAACGCAACCGCCTCCTGCTCACCCAGGGGCGCTCCATCATGGAACATGTGTTCGAGCAGATCCGCGACTCGGGCAGCATGGTCATCCTGGCCGACTCGAACGGCCTGCTGCTGGAAACGGTCGGCGACCCCGATTTCGTCAGCCGTGCCGACCGCGTCGCGCTCCTCGCCGGCGCCTCGTGGGACGAGAATCTGCGCGGCACCAACGCCATCGGCACCGCGCTGTCCGAGGAAACCTCGATTGCCGTCCTGGGCAGCGAACACTTCCTCGAGAACAACGGCTTCCTGACCTGCTGCGCCAGCCCGATCTTCGGACCGGACGGCCGGCTGATCGGGGTACTCGACATCTCCGGCGACTACCGCAGCCATCAACGCCATACGCTGGGCCTCGTCCGGCTGTCGTCCGCCATCGTCGAAAAGCGCCTGTTCGAAACCGTTCACGCCCGCGACATACTGGTCTGCTTCCACGGCCGCGCCGACTATCTGGGCAGCCCCAGGGAGGGCATGGCCGCCGTCTCCCCGGACGGTCAGGTACTGGCCATCAACCGCAACGGCGTCGACCTGCTCGGCATCCGCCAAGTCGACGCCGTGCGCCGCGACTTCTCGATGGTCTTCGAAAGCAACCTGGCGGCCCTCGTCGATCGTCTGCGCCACAATCCGCAGGCGACCTGCGAGATCAGCGTCAATGGCAAACCCTTCCATCTCCAGCTGCGCGGGCAATTGCCGCCGCAGAGCGTAGCCGGCCGCGTCTATGACGAGCTGCCGCCGGTGCGCCCCGCCCGCCGGCCGGAGAGCGGCAGCACGCCCAAGCTCACGCTCGACACCCTGAACACCGGCGATATCCGCCTCCAGGCCGCCATCGACCGCGCTCGTCGCATGCTCGCCCGCGACATCCCGATCCTGATTCAGGGCGAATCGGGTGCCGGCAAGGAAATGTTCGCCAAAGCCTTTCATAACAGCGGGCCGCGGCACGATGCGCCGTTCGTCGCGCTCAACTGCGCCTCCATTCCCGAGTCGCTGATCGAGTCCGAATTGTTCGGTTATCAGGGCGGCGCTTTCACCGGCGCCCGCAAGGAAGGCGCACCGGGCAAGATCCAGCAGGCCCATGGCGGCACGCTGTTTCTCGACGAGATCGGCGACATGCCGCTCAACCTGCAGGCCCGTCTGCTGCGCGTCCTCCAGGAACGCTGCGTGACGCCGCTGGGTAGCACCCGCTCGATCCAGGTCGACATTTCGCTGGTCTGCGCCACGCACCGCAAACTTCGCGAAGAAGTCGCCCGCGGCACCTTCCGCGAGGATCTCTACTACCGCCTCAACGGCATGAGCGTCACCCTGCCCGCCTTGCGCGAACGTACCGACATCCGCACCCTGGTCTCCAAGCTGGCCGCCGCCGAAACGGCCTCGCGCAGCGCCCCCGTACGTTTCTCGGAAAGCGCGCTGCAGGCCATCGAGGGCTATGCCTGGCCGGGCAACATCCGCCAGCTGTTCAACGTGATCCGGGTCGCCATCGCCCTGCTGGACGACGACGAAACGCTGATCAACGAAACCCACCTCCCGGAAGAACTGTTCGAGGCCTCGCCATTCAGCCGGGGAACTCCTGCACCGGCCCACGACCCCTGGGCCGCCGCACCGCTCGAGGGGGCGAGCAGCCTCGATGCCATCAGCAGACAAGCGGCGATGCGCGCGCTCGAAGCAGCGGGCGGCAACATCTCGTCGGCCGCCCGGCAATTGGGAATCAGCCGCAATACCCTGTATCGCAAGCTGGGGCGGATGTAAGCCGCGTGCCGCCCCGGCAACAGGGCGGCTCACTCAGATCAGAACAGCACCAGGGGATTGCGCGACAGCGCAACGCTGACGATATAGGCGTAGGCACCCAGCGCAAGGACAAAACAGCGGATGCGTAGCGCACGGGTGCGGCCGCGCCTGAGCGCCATCATGCCGAGCAGGATGTAGCCGATGAGCCCGAACAGCTTGGCGGTCAGCCAGCCGCTGACGAAGGGGTACTGGCCGCTCATCCAGGCCAGGGTCAGGGCGCTGCCCAGGAGCAGCGTATCGATCACGTGGGGCAGTATCCGGGCCAGGCGATGCCTGGCCAGCGGCGATTCGCGCATCATCCAGATGCCGCGCAGGCAGAACCCCAGGCCGCTGAGCACGACACAGGTCACGTGCAGGTGCTTGATCGCCAGGTAGCTCATAAGGCCGCCAGTTTTTCCGCCATCTCGGCCTGCGCCCGACGATAACGCCGGACGGCGCCGGCCAGGTTCCAGAACAGCCAGGCATTGGCCAATGCGAACGCCAGACCGGCCGGTCGCGCCAGCCAGTCCGGCACGATCACCGCCGCCAGCAGCAGCGCCAGCGCCACGACGTAGGCGACCATCTGCCGCTGGCAATCGGTGTCCGACAAAATCTTGTTCATGGCCGGCGCCGGTATTTTTGCCTGGCCAAAATTCTGCAGATGCAGCCAGGAGAGAAATGCGGAAATCTTGTAGAGCATGCCGGTGATGAAAGGCATGAAACCGCCGGCGACGATCAGGATGCCGAAACCGATCGTCCATCCTTCCAGTTCGCTGGCCGCCGGCCACAGCGAGGAGATCAACAGCATCAGCAGGGCGAACACGCTGGCCACCAGACCAAGCTGCCAGTAGCGGTAGGTGGCATCGGCCCGCGCCCGGCGTCGTTGCCCCTGCAAGCGCAGCGTCACCACGCAGAAGGCGATGCCGGCAATCGCCGCCAGCCCCTGGCTCAACCGCACCAATCCGTCCAGATTCCCCAATACGCCGCCGCTCCACAGCAGCAACAGGAGGAGCATGGCGACCGGGAACCACCAGCTGGGCCGCGCCGGGTAACCCGGCGTCAACTGGAACATCGGCACGACGACATAGGCCATGGCGACGAGCAATACCCCGGCCCAACCACCCAAACCCCAGCCGGCATGGAGATCGGCCAGCGCTGAGAGCGGAACCGACCAGCCATAGGTCAAGGCGAAGGCCATCAACATGCCGAGCCCGACCACGGCGGCAAGCCCGATCAACGCCAGCTTGAGACCCCGGATGGTCGGGCTGGTCGACGGCACGCCGACCAATGCCTGGACGCAAACCGCCAGGAAATACAGCAGGGTGCCCCCCAGCAAGAGTGCGGCAAAGCCGAGCATTCCGGGAGGATCAATCAGGAAACCGGCGGCCAGCAACACGCCCCCGGCGCTGAGCCCGACATGGACGATGCGGGCCACGCGCAGCGGATGCCGGAGGTTGGCTCCGGCGACCACCGGCAAAATCTGGATCAGTGCGCCCAGCATCACCTGCAGCATGAAACCCACCGTCACCAGATGGGTGGCCGCCAGCGCGCCGGGCATCCAGCGCGACGCCATGAGCGGCGGACCGTTCCAGGCCAGCAGCAGGCCGGCCAGGATGGCGAACAGCGGCGCGGTCAGGAAGAAACGCAACGGCGCCGCGAAAGGCGGCGCGTTTTCAAAGGACAGCAAGGCTTGCATCGTTGCAGCGTGAAAGCAGACGATGCCCGGTCAGCGCGAAATCAGGATTTCGAACGTGCCATCGGGCTTCAGTTCGGTTTCGTAGTCATGACCGTTCTGGCGCAGGACCTTGTACAGAGGATGCGGCTCGCGAAAGAGCAGGAGCAGCATTTTCTCCCCCTCCTTCAGGGTATCGAGCATTTCCATGGTTGCCACGAAAGGGCCGGGAGGCTCCATGTAGCGTGCATCCACGACATGCGGGGTCTTCGGGTGGCTCATTCGTCGCGCAGCTCCATTTCCAGCCGTTCGAGGACGGCAGGCAGTTCTGCCGAGAGATGCTGGTCGCACATCGGATAAAGAATGTTCTCTTCCTTCATGTTGTGCTGCTGCATCATGATCAGCAGGGTCTCGGCAAGGCCAAGATAATCGTCGATATCGCCCGATTCGATGGCATTCCTGGCATCGCCGAGCAAGTCGCGCATTTGCTGGTGCTCCATGCGCATCACCTGGGTCGGCCCCATGCTCATGCCGGTCTTGGCCTCGAAAGTCGGGAAGAGGGTTTTTTCCTCGCATTCGAAATGCGCCAATACCGCTGACTGGAAATGCTCGAAGGCGGCACGGGCAGCCGCCATATTGTTCTTGCCGATGGCCTGCTCGGCATCGGCGAAAAAATCATCGCAGCGGCGATGATCGTCAGTCATGAAACTGCGTATGGTGGTCATGTGTTTTTTTCTCTCTGTGGGTTCCGTCGTAGCCATTCTCCCGGGATGCCGGGAGAATGCTCTTTGACCACCGTCAAATCCGGAAAGATTCAGCCGTTAACGATACCGACCTGCAGTTCGTCGAACCAGTTGATGAAGCGCTGGACGTCTTCACCCTGGTAGATCGCCCCGTGCTGCGGACAGAGCATGTCGATGTCCAGCTGGGCCACGCGCTCGCACCACCGGCGCTTGGCCTCGTTGGACCCCATCCAGCGACGATGGAAGCCTTCCGCATGGCGGATGTGCTTGTCGAAACTTTCGACGAACAGGCCCTCCTCGCCGGGCGGCAGGAGGGCCGCGCCGACGTCTCCGGAGAACAGTACCCGGGCGGTCTTGTCGTAGATATGGAAGTTTCCCGACGAGTGCAGGTAGTGGGCCGGCACCGCGCGCAGGGTCAGGCCGCTCAGGGAAATATCGGTGCCTTCGTCGGGAATGCTGATGAAGGTATCGGCGTTACCGCCAAAATGCGGGATAAAGCCGCTCCACAACCAGCTGACATGGCAGCGCATGGCGGGATTGAATTCGAGCCAGAGCGCCAGCGAGGAGCAGGTATCCGGATCCTGATGCGATGCGAAGACTCCGGCCAGCGCCGAAGGATCGAACTCGGCCGACAGTGCGGAAAAAACGGCGGGGAACACCTCGGCGCCGCCCGGGTCGAGCAACATCCCCTGCCCGCCATGGGTAACCAGATATTCGTTGGTGTCGATCAGATGATTCGGCTTGTCCGGATCGCGTACGATCGCGATCCATTTGTGATCGCCGTCCTGAAAGATTGTTTTTGTTGTTTTCACGCCCCCTCCCTGGGTTATTTCGTAGCAAAAAACGCCGAATGGCGTAGTGATTCCAGCGACACACGGATTTCCTCGACGACACCATCGAACTCGCTGGAAACCTGAGAGAGCGGAACGGCAAACGACTGGCCGTAGGCAGCCTCGATCTTTGCCGACTTGGCCAGCACGCCGCCCAGTTCGACCATCCTGAAGGCCTCCTCAAGCGAGCGCTTGAGTTGCCGGCGCTGACCGGCAAGGCTCTGCGCATGCCGCTCGTTCTCGACTTCGCGCGCCGCCAGCACGGCGGCAACCTCGGGTTTGGACGACATCGCCACCGCCTGGCGCAGTAACCGGGTATGGCGGATATCCTGCAGCATGCGCGACACGTCTTCGACACAGGCATGCACCAGCCCGGTCAGCGATGACATGCAATCCCGCAGATCCTGCGAGAACACCCGCAATTCATTCGACAGCACACCGAAGCCCCGGGCCGCCGTCCCGGCCCGCTTGGCAAGAAAAATGGCGTTGAGCGCCATGATATTGATCTTGAAAGCGACATTGACGACCGACTTGATTTCTTCGTTGATGCGGACAATGCGCATCAAATCGACGCCGGCCTGCGGGGCCTTGTGCGCAGCGGAGACCAGTGCCGTTGTCATGAATACCTCACGTGGATTTCGTCAGCCGGCAATGTACCAATTCGGGCTGGAGAGAGCCAGCCCGCGCAAGCAGACAAGCGCTATTTTTCGAATACATAGGTTCCCGGCGCATTGCCCAGCGCAGGGAACTTGCGATTGGCCGCCGGGTAGGGCTCGACGAGTTCGCCGGTGCGCTCGCCCAGCCAGGCCACCCAATCGTCCCACCACGTCCCCTCGCGCTTGTCGGCCCGCTCGAACCAGTGTTCCCAATGTTCGTTACGTGCCGGTTCGCCGATCCAGTAAGCCCGCTTGGGTGGCTTGGCCGGGGGATTAACGATACCGAGGATGTGTCCGGAAGTGGAGAGCACAAAGCGCACCGGCGCTTCGACATTGATGTATTTCCGAATCCGGTAGCACTGCTTCCACGGAGCGATGTGATCATCCTCCGCGGTCACGGCATAGAGCGGCTGGGCGATGCAGTCCAGGTCGATGGATTCGCCGGCAATCGTCAGCTTGTCGCGCTTGATCAGATTGTTGTTCAGGTAGAACTCACGCAGGTAGTAGGCGTGCATGGCCTGCGGCATGCGCGTCGTATCCATGTTCCAGAACAGCACGTCGAACGGCGGCAGCGGTTCGCCGAGCAGGTAGCTGGCCTCCCAGTAATGCCAGATCAGGGAATTGGAACGCAGCATGCGGAAGGACGAGGCCATCTCGTTGCCGTCGAGGTAGCCCTTCCTGGCCATCGACTCCTCCAGCGCGCCGATACAGGCTTCGTCGATGAAGACGTCGATGTCGCCCGGATGGGCGAAATCGGTCAGCGTCGTGAACAGCGTCCAGTGCGCAACCGGCATCTTGTCCCGGCCAAAACGCTTGTTGGCCCAGGCCATGTAGGTACTGACCAGCGTGCCGCCGATGCAGTAGCCGACCAGATGGACCTTGGGCTGCTTGCAGAATTCGCCGGCCACCCGCACCACCTCGTTGACGCCTTCGAGCAGGTAATCGTCGAAACGGACATCCGCCATATCGGCGCCGGGATTCTTCCAGCTCGTGATGAACACCGAAAAACCCTGGTCGGTCAGGTGCTTGACCATGCTCTTCCGGGCCGTCAGGTCGAGGATGTAGAACTTGTTGATCCACGGCGTGATGATCACGATGGGCATCGCCCGCACCTTGGCCGTCGTCGGCTCATAATGGATCAGTTCGACCAGCCGGTTGCGGAAAACGACCTTGCCGGGCGTGCTCGCCAGATCCTCGCCAACCGTGAAGGCATCCGGCTCGACCATCAGGATGTTCTTGGCCTTCAGATCGCGCTGGAAATGTTCCCAGCCCTGGCGCAGGCTTTCGCCGTTGGTTTCGACGAAACGACGCATGGCCACCGGGTTGAGCCAGAAGAAATTGGTCGGCGCCACCATGTTCAGCCAATTGCGCAGCCAGAACGCGGAACGCCGGCGCTCCTTGTCGGACAGACCCGGCGTCTCGAAGAACATGTCCTCGAGGCGGCGCGTGAAGGCGACATACCATTCCTTGACGATGTCCCAACTGGCCGATTCGGTCCACACCGGATCGGCGAAGCGCGCGTCGTCGGCGTGGGGCTTGATCACGTCGTCGGACGGGATGCCCAGCGCCCGGCGCATGACATGCGACTGCAAAGCCAGCAGATCGCCCGACAGGGCATTGGCAGCCCGCGCCAGTTCCTGCGGATGCATCAACCAAGCCATCTGGGCCGCCAGCATCGAAGTGGTCACCCCATAGGGATCGATCGCCTTGCTGACCGCGTTGCCCAACGTTTCCATCGGGCTTTCGCTGCGGATATCGACTGTATTGTGCTTGCCATTCGAATTACCGGACATGATGAAACCTCTAATGACCTGATAGTCAGTTATCTTACAACGTGTACGATGCGCCGGATTGCGGAAGGTCAACTGCCGACCACATCAGGCGCTCGCCAATGGCCTTGGCAAAGTTCGCCGAGGCCCCCGCCTCGCCGTGTACGACGAAGGTTCGCCCCGGCGGCTTGCGGAATCCGGCAAGCCATTCGAGCAGCGCCGCCTGATCGGCATGCGCCGACAGGCCACCGACGGTGTAGATGCGCGCCCGGACCGGAACCTGCGTGCCGAAGATGGTCACCAGCCGGGCACCATCGACGAGGCGACGGCCCAGCGTTCCGGCGGCCTGGAAGCCGGCGATCAGCACCGCGCATTCGCTGCGCGGCAGGTTTTCGCGCAGGTGGTACTTGATGCGCCCCGCTTCGCACATGCCGCTGGCCGACACGATCACCGCCCCGCTGCGGATGTCGTTGAGCGACTTCGAACGCTCGACGTCGGCAACGAACTCGATACTCACCTTGTCCGGATGCGCCTGCTGCCAGGCCAGCAATTCGCGCGTCTCCTGGTCGAGCAGGTTCGGATGCGCCAGGGTGATGCGCGTCGCCGCATTGGCCATCGGCGAATCGACGTAGATCTTCAACGGCGACAGGCGCTTGCGACGCACCAGGTCGGTCAGCATGTAGATGATCTCCTGGGTTCGCCCGACCGCAAACGCGGGAATGATCAGGTTGCCCTTGGCCGCCCGCGTCCGTTCGATGGCGGCGACGATCTCGTCTTCCGTTTCGGCCAGCGAACGGTGCAGGCGGTCGCCATAGGTCGACTCGACCAGCAGCACGTCCGCCTCGGCCGGCGGTGGTTCCGGATCGCGCAGCACCGGCCGGCCGGACATGCCGAGATCGCCGGAGAAGACCAGGCGCCGCGGCTTCCCCTGGCCGCTGACGGTCACCTCCAGCGAGGCCGACCCGAGAATATGGCCCGCATCGCGAAAAACGACGCTGACGCGGTCGGCCACCTTGACTGCCCGCCCGTAGTCGACCGGCTGCAATTGCTTCAGACAGGCCAGCGCCTGGGCGACGGAATACAGGGGAGCGGGAATGCCCCGCTCGCCCTTGCCGCGCCGGTGCCGGTGGCGCAATTGCCACTCCGCCTCCTTCTCCTGGATGTGCGCGCTATCGGGCAGCAGCACCTCCAGCAGATCGACGGTGGCCCGGGTGGCAAAGATCGGCCCGCGATAGCCGAGCATGGTCAGGCGGGGCAAAAGGCCGGAATGGTCGATATGGGCATGGGTCAGCAGCACGAAATCGATCCCGCGCACATCGAAGCCGAGATCGAGGGCGCGCTGATTCTTCCGACGCGCTTCCGGGCCGCCCTGAAACATGCCGCAATCGACCAGAAAGCGCACATCGCCGGTTTCGACCAGCGTGCAGGAGCCGGTCACTTCGCCGGCAGCACCGAGAAATACAAGACGCATGTTTGAAATCCTCCCGACTTGGCGTAGCATGATCCTCAACAAGGCGAAATGCAACGCTGGTGGTCATTCTGGCGTTTTCCCCGAAGCCCGGCCGATTGCCGGGCCGGATTGCCTGATTGACCGCACACAGACCAACTCAGGAGGTACAGTATGTTCAAGCATATCTTCGTCCCGACCGATGGATCGGAATTGTCGCGGGCCACGGCCAAGCGTGCCGTGTCGTTCGCCAAGGAAGCCGGCGCGCGGATCACGGTCTTTTTCGCCAAGCCGGAATACCCGATCGCCTACTTCGGCGAAGGTGCCCTGATCGACCCGACGACGCCGGAGAAATTCGCCCAACTCGCCGACCAGCAGGCCGACGAGTACCTGGGCGAAGTCGCCGCGCTGTGCGCCGAGCAAGGCGTCGAATGCAGCAAGGCTTCGGCAACCAGCGACGTACCTTACGAAGCGATCATCGAGGCAGCGGAGAAATCGGGCTGCGACCTGATCTTCATGGCTTCCCACGGGCGCAAGGGCATCAGCGGCTTCCTGCTCGGCAGCGAAACCAACAAGGTGCTGACCCACTCCAAGGTACCGGTCCTCGTCTATCGCTAGACAAGCGCGGCGCATCCGCCCAGGCCGATGCGCCGGCCTCGCTCAATTGACCGAGCAGCGCCCCTGACCGGGCAGAATCCGGCACAGGATCTTGCCGCTGTCGGTATCGACGAAATCGACTTCGTCGAGATGGCCGACCAGATAGCGCTTCTTCAGCGTGAAATCGACGGGACGGCTGTAGATGGCTTTCCAGAAGGTCGTGCTTTCGCTGATCACCGGCTCGACCAGCGTCGCCCTGGCGCGCAGGCCGACATGCCCGACCAGGCCTGACGGCACCTCGGCCAGGAACCCGGCATCGTCATCGACCTTGCGCGGATAAAAATCGTAGAGATTGTCGAAAGCCAGGAAATAGTCGTAACGCCAGCGCACCGCCATCTGTTGCGTCGTGCCGATCTTGTCCTCGCCGGCATACTCCCCGCGCTCGACCAGCACCGACTGCAGGGGCAGGAACTTGAAGCGGTAGTAGTCCTCGACCTGCGGATCGGCCAGCGGCTGCCAGCTCCAGCCCTCGGCGATCTGGTTGAAGCTCATGCGATAGCGGATGCTCGCCCGCTCGCCGCTGACTTCGACCTCCAGTTCGGGGCCGCTCAGATCGACATCGACCTCGATGCGCTTCCCCGCCTGCGCGTGCATGCGCTCGCCGGACAACTCAGCCAGGCTGACAAACTGCCGCTCAGCCGTATCGGCTGCCCGGGCAGTCCCAAAAAAGGCGGCGACCGCAGTCGCCGCAAACATATATCTGAGGAAAAACATGTCGACTTGGACCATACCTATATGGTTGAACAAGCCGGACCAATGTTGTGCCGATTGCCCACGGTCGCCCATGATGCACATCAACAATTTCCGACATCGTTCAAATCTGCGTCTGGGTCACCGCCTTGCGGAAGCGGAACAGCGCGATGCTGAAGAATACGGCACCGACGCCCGTCATCAGGAGCATGTCCAGCCAGATATCGGCCAGATCGGCGCCGCGATAGAGAATCCCCTGCGCGATGCGCACGAAATAAGTGGTCGGCGTGGCTGCCATGATGTTCTGGATGGCAGTCGGCATGCTCTCCTGCGGCGTCACGCCCCCGGACAACAGTTGCAGCGGGACGATGGTCATGATGATGAGCAGGCCGAGCTGCGGCATCGAACGGGCGATGGTGCCGAGAAAGATGCCGATCGACGCCGCAGCGAACAGGTAGAGCGTCGCTGCGCCGAGAAACAGCGCGAGGGAGCCGGCTATCGGCACCGCCAGCACATGCCGGACCATCACGCCGAGCGCGAACGCCACGCCGATGAGGACGGCCAGCCCGTTGGCCCAGATCTTGGCCATCATGATCTCGAACGGCCTGAGCGGCATCACCAGCAGATGCTCGATGGTGCCGTGTTCGCGCTCGCGGATGAAGGCGGCGCCGACCAGGATGATGGTCAGCATGGTGACGTTGTTGATCGCCTCCATGACCCCGCCGAACCACACCCCGGTCAGGTTGGGATTGAAACGCGCCCGCGTCGCGATGCGGATCGGCGACGGCGCGGCATCGCGCCGCCCGGTCAGGTATTCGCCCACCTCGCCACTGACGATGCGGGTGATGTAGCCGGCGCCGATGAAGGCCTGGCTGACGAGCGTGGCGTCGATGACGAGCTGCATCTCCGGTTGGCGGCCGGCCGCCAGATCGCGCTGGAAATTGGCCGGGATGACCAGCACGAAGGCGTAGCGGTTGCTGTTCATCGCCGCATCCACCTGATCGAGGCGAATCAGCTCCGGCGCCCGGAAGTACGGCGGGTAAAGCGCCCCGGCAAGGCGGGCCGACAGCGGCGACGCATCCTCGTCGACAATCGCCACCGGCGCGTTGTTCAGCTGCTGCGACACCCCGGTCGCCGCTTCGTAGATGGCCCCCGAAAAGGCCCAGACGATCAGGCCGAGCAGCACCTTGTCGGCGGCCAGGCTGCGCAGTTCCTTGAGGCCGAGGCGGAAGATGTTGCTCAGCGAAAAGCCGCCCATCTCAACGCTCCTGCTTCTTGAGCAAGGCCACGCTGACCAGTGTCAGCACCGGGATGAAGGCCGCCAGCGCCAGCAGCGACGGCCACAAGTCGGCAAAGCCCAGGCCCTTGGTGAAGGCGCCGCGACAGATCAGGATGAAATAGGTCGCCGGATAGAACTGGCCGATCCAGTAGCCGCCCCCCTGCAGCGATTCGACGGGCGTGGTCAGCCCGGAGAACTGCAGGGTCGGGAGCATGGTGACGATGGCCGTGCCGAACAGGGCGGCGATCTGCGTCCGGGTAAAGGTCGACATCAGCAGCCCCAGGCCGGTGGTGGCGGTCACGTAGAGCAAGGCCCCGAGCGTCATGGCGGCGAGACTGCCCTTGACCGGCACGCCGAACACCAGCGTCGCCTCAAGCATCATCAGCAGGTAGCTGCCCATGCACACGGCCACATAGGGCAACTGCTTGCCGACCAGGAATTCGAAGCGCGTCACCGGGGTGACATACAGATTGGTAATCGACCCCAGCTCTTTTTCGCGAACGACACCCAGCGCCATCAGGATGGCCGGTATCAGCAGCATGAGTAGCGGAATCACCGCCGGCACCATGGCATAGACGCTCTTGAAATCCTGGTTGTAGCGATACCGCGATTCGATGTCGAAGGCCGCCGACGCCCTGTCGCCGACCTGTTCGCGCAGCAGGCGCGCGACGTAGTCGCGGTGCATGCCCTCAATGTAGCCGCGCATCGTCTCGCCCCGGTAAGGCATGGCCCCATCGACCACCACCCCGATCTCCGGGTTGCGGCCGCGCCGCAAGTCGCGCCCGTAGTCGGCCGGGATGTCGATGGCCAGCGACACCTCGCCGTTCTTCATGCGCCGATCGAGATCGGCTTCGTCGAGCAGCGGCGGACGCTGCACGAAGTAGCGCGACCCGGCGACATGGGCAATGTAGTCGCGGCTTTCCGGGCTCTGATCGCGGTCGAGCACGGCAAAACGCAGCCCCTCGACATCGAACGACAGCCCGTGGCCGAGCACGAACATCATGATCACCGAACCGAGCAGGGCGAAGCCGAGCCGGATCACATCGCGCCGCAACTCCAGCGCCTCCCGGTAGGCATAGCCCAGCAGGCGGCGCAAACTGAAGCCCCCCGGGCGCGCTGCACTATTGCCGCGCTCCGCCGGGCGCCCGCCTCCCGCTTCGGCAGGCTCCGGCGCGTCCCGGCCCGCCCCCGTCGCCGCTTCCAGATAGCCGATGAACGCCGCTTCCAGCGTCGCCTCGCCGCGCGCCGCGCACAAGCCGGCCGGCGTGTCGCTGGCCAGCACCTTGCCGGCATGCATCAGCGAGAGACGGTCGCAGCGCTCCGCCTCGTTCATGAAATGGGTCGATATGAAGATGGTCACGCCCTGCTCGCGCGACAACTC
>CALJZP010000134.1 GCA_937983545.1 uncultured Azonexus sp. | reverse complement strand
GGGTAAATAATCAATTTAGCGAAGCGGGGATGCCATGTCAAACCGATGAAACGGGAAATCAGTACTTTCTGCTTGCCAGTGATGTCGTGCTCGCTGGCATAATCCTTTCATGAAAATAACGAATGCCGAGCAGGCCGGCGGAGGGGGCGGACCATGCTGAAGGTGCTGGTCTTCCTGCCGGTGGTGGGGGCTGCCGTGCTGGCTGTCATGCCGGCCCGCCGCGCCTTGCCCTTGTGGCAGGGGGCCATGGCATTCGCGCTGGCAGCGCTCGGTTATGCGTTGTGGCTGGCGACCCGCTTCGACCCGGCCGGGGCTGCGGTGCAGATGTTCGAAAGCCGGGCCTGGAACGTTCGGCTGGGTTCGTATTTCGCTCTGGGCGTCGATGGCATCTCGCTGGCCATGGTGTTGCTCGCTGCCCTGCTTTCCTTGATCGCCGTGCTCGTCTCGCGGCGCATGGAGGAGGGGGCGAGGCTCTATTTCGTGCTGGTGCTGCTGCTCGAATCGGCGATGTTCGGGGTGTTCACGGCGCGCGACTGGTCGCTGTTCTACGTCTTCTGGGAAGCGACGCTGATCCCGCTGTTCTTCCTGATCGACCGCCTAGGCGGTCCGAACCGGCAGCGTGCCGCGCTCAACTTCTTCCTGTATACGCTGGGTGGCTCGGTGTTCATGCTGGTGGCCCTGCTTTTCCTTTACGACGCAGCGCCGGGCCACAGCTTCGCGATGGCCGACATGGCAGCCGGCGGGCGCGGCTTGCCGCTGAATACCCAATTATTGATCTTTGCCGGCCTGTTCATCGGGTTCGGCGTCAAGATGCCGGTCTTCCCATTGCACGGCTGGCTGCCTCTGGCCCACGTCGAGGCGCCCAGCCCGGTGTCCATCCTGCTCTCCGGCGTGCTGCTCAAGATGGGGGCCTACGGGCTGATCCGCGCCGCCGACACGCTGCCCGCCGCGCTGCTGGCGACGCAGGACTGGCTGGCCATCCTCGCCTTCGTCAGCCTGCTCTACGGCGGTATCCTGGCCTGGCGGCAGCAGGATCTGAAGGCGATGGTCGCCTATTCGTCCATTTCGCACATGGGCGTCGTGCTGCTCGGCATCGCCACCCTCAACGTCACCGGCCTGACCGGCGCGGTGGTGCAGATGGTGGCGCATGGCCTGACGGCCGGCACCTTGTTCCTGATTGTCGGCCTGCTCTATCAGCGCACGCACAGTCGCGACCTGGCCGACTATGGCTCGCTGCTCGGCCGGGCGCCGCGCTTCGCCTTCTTCGTTGCTTTCGGCCTGCTCGCCGCCATCGGCCTGCCGGGCAGCGCCGGTTTCATTGCCGAACTGCATGCGCTGGTCGCCGGCTACACCCGCTGGGGCGGCTGGGTGATTCTCCTCGGGCTGGCCATGCTGGTCGGCGCCGCCTACAGTCTGCGCGTCATCGGTCGGCTGTGCCTGAAAGGGGAGGGCATGGAACTGGCGGACATGACGCGCACGGAAACCTTCGCCGCGGGTTTGCTGCTTGCCTGCATCGTGACCATCGGCCTGTGGCCGGCACCTTTGCTCGAGCTGGTGGCGGGCAGCGTGGGCCTGGTGGCCGGACGCTTCGGGGCGTGAGATGAGCGGCCAGTGCGATCTGCCCATCCGCGAGCGCCTGGCCTCCTGGGTCGATCACCTGGCGCATGTTCTGCCGGCGCAGGCGCCCATCCGCGATTTCGTTCATCACAATACCCTGCACGGTTTTCAGCACCTGCCGTTTGACGAAGCCCTGGCCGCCGCCCATCGCTTGACCGGAGCGCAGACCTATTGGCCGGAAAGCCGTTTTCGCGCGTGTTTTGAGCATGGGCGGGTGACGCGGGCCGATTTGTCGGCGGCGCTCGACGACGCGGGAGTGGCCGATCTGGAGTCCACCATCGTTCGCGGCCTGACCCGGCGGGATGTTCTGCTGGCCGCCCTGCTGGCCGGGGAGGAGGTTGCCGGGGCGCAGCGCATCGCCTGGTTGCGGCGCGAAGGGCGGCTCGATGACGACCGTTTGTTCCGGCATTGCGAGTCGGCGGTGGCATCGTTGCCGGCGACGGATGCGCTCGGCGCGTGGGATTCGCTCTGCGCCGAAGTCGGCGAGACCCGGACGTGGCGCGCCCTGCTGGCCGAGGTGAGCGGCGAGGATGTGCTGGAACGGATACGGAGCATCCTGCAACGCCACCTCGCGGCACACCTCGATCTCGGCGTTGCCGCCTGGCGCAATCCGGCACGGGAGAGAGGGTTCTTTGCCGCCTGGCGGGCCAGCGCCGGTTTCGATCTGGCCTGGGAGTTGGACGAATTGCCCAATGTCCGCGACGAGATACTGCATTTGCCTGACGACCCGCTGGATGTCCTGCTCGACGAGTTGCCTCGCCTGGTGCCGGATGAAACCCGCTGGTACGGCTATCTGGAGCGCCTCAGCCTGGAATTGCCCGGCTGGTCGGGGATGTTCCTGTGGCGCGACCGCAATCCGACACGCGGCGACGGCACGCCGGTCGCCATGCTCGACTACCTGACCGTGCGCGTTCTCCTCGAGCGCCTGCTGACCGACGATCTGGTGCGCCGGCTGGTTGGCTGGCCGATGGGCGTGGCCGAGCTGCCGGCACATTTCCAGGCTCGCCCGGACGAACTGCTCGTACGTCGGGCGGCACGCGAGGCGCATTTGCCGGAGGATCTGCTCGGTCAGGCGGCAAGCCTGGTCGAGCAGGCCCGGATCGGTCATGTCGATGATTCGGCCTGGCAAGCGCTGGCCGAACGCCTGCGGCCGGCACTGCGGCGTGTGCAGGCGAACGGGGCAGCCTGGCGCTTGTCGGCACTGGTGCGTCAGCTGGGCCTGACGCCCGACGATGTTGATGCCCTGGGTGCGCAGGGCGTCGACGGCCTGCTCGCCTGCTCGGCCAGCCTGAGTCCGTTGCAGCGCGGTCAGGTTTGGCGGCTTGCTTACGAAGGGCATTATCGCGAGCAACTGTTCTCGGCGCTAGCGGCTAATCATCCGCGCCGCCTTTCGCCGGCCGTGCCGTCGGCCCAGGTGGTGATGTGCATGGATGATCGCGAGGAAGGCACGCGGCGCCACCTCGAGGAAATCGCGCCCGATGTCGAGACCTTCGGGGCGGCAGGCTTCTTTGGCGTGCCAATGTATTGGCAGGGACTGGACGATGCCGGCAGGACCGCCCTGTGTCCGGTCGTCGTCCAGCCGCGCCACCTGGTCCGCGAGTTGCCGGCGCACGGCGCCGAGGGGCTCGCCGGGCGACACGCGGCGCGTCGGGCGCTGCGCCTGCGCTGGCGCGAACGCTTCTATCAGGCGACCCGGCGACGGGCGCTGGCCGGCCCGTTGCTGGCCGCGACGGGCAGCCTGCCGGCGCTGGCCGCGCTGACGGCGGCGACACTCGTGCCCGGCTGGTTTGCCGAAACCCGCCGGCGCTGGCGGGAATTCTTCGAGGGCCGGGTGCCCACCCGCTTGGCCTTGACTGCCGAACGGGCCGATCCGGCGACGCCGGAACAGCCCCGCTCGGGATGGACCGACGAGGAACAGGTCGAACGGGTGGCGGCCTTCCTGCGCATGATCGGCCTGACCCGCGATTTCGCGCCGCTGGTCGTGATATTCGGGCATGGCTCGAGCAGTCAGAACAACCCGCACCTGTCGGCCTACGATTGCGGCGCCTGCTCCGGCAGGCATGGCGGGCCCAACGCGCGCGTCTTCGCGGCGCTGGCCAACCGGCCGGAAGTGCGCGCCGGGCTGGCCCGGCACGGACTGCAGGTCGGCGACGGCAGCTGGTTCGTCGCGGCCGAGCACAACACCTGCGACGACACGGTGGCGTGGTATGACCTCGAGGCGGTTCCCGCCCGTTTTCAGGCAGGGCTCGACCGACTGCTCGCGCAGGTCGGCGAAGCGTGCCGGGCGCATGCCGCCGAACGCTGCCGCCGTCTGGCCTCGGCGCCGCCCCGGCCGACACCGTGGCAGGCGCGCCGGCACATGCTCGGCCGCGCCAACGACATCTCGCAGGCCAGACCCGAACTGGGGCACGCGACGAACGCAGCGGCCTTCATCGGGCGGCGACAGATGAGCCGCGGGCTTTTCCTGGATCGCCGGGTCTTCCTCATTTCCTACGATCCGGCGGGCGACGATGCGCAGGGGCGGATCGTCGAAAGCATTCTCCTCGCGGCTGGTCCGGTCGGGGCGGGGATTGCGCTGGAGTATTACTTTTCGTCGGTCGACAACGAGCGTTTCGGTTGCGGTTCGAAGGTGACGCACAACCTGACCGGCCTGTTCGGCGTGATGGAGGGGGCGGATTCCGACCTGCGCACGGGCCTGCCCTGGCAGATGGTGGAAATCCACGAGCCGATGCGTCTGCTGGTGGTGGTGGAACAGAGCACGGCAGTGCTGACGGAGATTCTCCGGCGTCAGCCGCCCTTGCAGGAACTGATCGATAACGCCTGGATCACGCTGGCCGCCAAGGAGCCGGACAGCGGGGCGATGGCGCGATATTGCCCGCGTCGCGGCTGGCTGCCCTGGTCGGGTTCTGCCGTGCTGCCGCAGGTGGCACGTTCGGCGGACTGGTTTGCCGGGGAGTCGGAAGCGTTGGCGCCGGCGGTCATTCTGGGCGGGGGGAAATGATGGCCTTCGCGCGCTCGCTGGCCGACTGGATCTGGCTTGTCCCGATCATGCCGCTGTTTGCCGTCGTCGTCACCGGCGCCCGCGTGCTGCTCGGGCGGGCTCACGGCGATGCCGCCGAGCCGCTGACGGCGCGCCTGGCATCGCTGGCCGCCTTCGGCGGGCTGGCATTGATGCTCGCCATCGACGCGCTGGCGCTGGTGCACGGGGCGCCGGGGCATCGCCGGCTCGGCCACTGGTTCGGCAACGGCAACTGGGAGGCGACCTTCTCGTTCATGCTCGATCCGCTGTCGTTGACGCTGGGCACGCTGACCGCGCTGATCGGCTGGCTGGTCGTCCGTTTCTCGGCCAATTACTTGCATCGCGAGGCCGGCTTCCATCGCTTTTTCATCGCCCTGGGCTTTTTCCTGTCCGGCATCCAGTTTGTGTTGCTCGCCGGCAACGGCCTGCTTGCTTTCGTCGGCTGGGAAATGTGCGGCATATCGTCCTTCCTGCTCATCGGCTACGCCTGGCATCGCCCGGTGGCGACCGGCAACGCGCTGTTCGCCTTCGTCACCAACCGCGCCGGCGATGCCGGATTCCTGCTTGCCCTGGGCCTAGCCGCCGCCTGGCTGGGCGGTTTCGAATGGACGGCGCTGTCGCGGGCCAAGGAGATCAGCGTGGTCAATGACCGCCTGCTGGTCATCGGCTTCGTCATCGCCGCGCTCGCCAAGTCGGCGCAACTGCCGTTCACCGCCTGGATCACCCGGGCGCTGGAAGGGCCGACGCCGTCGTCGGCCATTTTCTATGGCGCGGTGATGGTGCATGCCGGCGTGTACCTGCTGCTGCGCCTGGAGCCGCTGCTCGTCCAGGTGCCGGACGTCATGTTCGGCCTGGTCGTCGCCGGCCTGCTGACGGCCATTTACGCTTGGCTGTGCGGGCTGGTGCAGACCGACGTCAAGTCGGCCCTGATTTTCGGCGTCGTCTTCCAGGTGGCGCTGATGTTTGTCGCCATCGGCCTCGGCTGGACGACGCTGGCCCTGGTCCATCTGTGCCTGCATGCCGGCTGGCGGATCTGGCAGTTCCTGCTCGCGCCGTCGTGGCTGTCGGTCACCCGCGAGCGGCCGCCGCCGCCGCCGGCCTGGCTGCGCAACAACCAGCTGCTGTACACGGTCGCCCTGCAGCGCTTCTGGCTGGACAAGCTGGCGCAGACCTTGCTCGTCGCGCCGACCCAGTCCTTCTCGCGCGACGTGCGCGGGCTGGAGGAGCATTTCATCGACCGTGCCATCGGTCAGCCCGGGCGCGGCCAGGCGCTGCATCACGACCGTCCCCTGGTCCGCGTCGACGGGTTGCCCGGCCGCCTCCTGGCGTCGCTTTCCGACAGCTTGCAGCACATCGAGTACCGCCTGCTGCTGCGCGGCAAGGGCGGCACCGCCGAAAAGCTGCTGCAGCGTGCCGGCGCCTATCTGCGGACCCTGGAAGGCCTGCTCGAACAGCCGCGCTATCTGATGATGGCGGTGATGGCGACTTTCGTGGTGATCCTATGACCGGCACGGCTTTCGGCGGCTTTACGGAAATCCTCTGGCAGCGTCAGGCCACGCTGCCGCTGCTTTTGTTGCTGCAGGTTCTGCCGCTGCTCGGTGCGGCGCTGATCTTCGCCTTCAAGGAGCGGACGGCCGCCGTCGTGCTCGGCAAGGCGTTCGCGCTGGGCGAACTGCTGCTCGCCATCGTTGCCGTCGCTCACCTTGATCCCACCCTGCCAGCTCTGCAACTCGCCGAACGTTTCGCGCCGCTGGCCTACCATGTCGCGGTCGATGGCCTGAGCATGGTCTTCATCCTGTCGGCGGCGCTGCTGACTTTCCTCATGACCCTGTACGGCATGAGTCGCGGCATGATTTCGCCGGGCCGTCTGTTCGCCGTGCTGCTCGTTGCGGAGGCCGGGCTGGTCGGCATGCTGGTCACCGTCAATGTCGCCTGGTTCGCCGCTTTTTCCGGGCTGGAGCTGTGGGCGGTGGTGTACCTGCTGCGCCGTTGGGCGTCGTCGCGCGCCGAAATCCAGGCCTTGGCCCGTTTCGTCCAGTACCAGGGCTTCGGCTGGCTGCTGTTTGCCGCCGGTTGCCTGGTGCTTGGCTGGGGGCATGCCGAGATGACAGGCGGGCGGTGGAGCTTCGACCTGTTCGACCTGGTCGGCGCCATCCCGGTCGGCAAATTCCAGACGGCGGCCTTCTACCTGCTGTTCTACGGCCTGGCCGTGCGCACGCCGCTGTTTCCGCTGCACGGCTGGCTGCCCAACATGGCGCAGCACGGCCTGATCGCCGTCGCGCCGGCCCTGATGGTCGGCGTCAAGGTCGGCATCTACGGCATGCTGCGCTTCGTGCTGCCGCTGACGCCGGCGGCGGTAGAGACTTGGCAGCCCTACGTCGTCGGCTTCGCCATGGCCGGCGTATTCTTCACGGCGGCACTCGCCTTCCAGCAGACCAACCTGCGCCGCCTGCTCGCCTTCGCCGTGGTCAGCCATACCAGCCTGCTGGTCATCGGCCTGTTCAGCCTGCACGAGGCGGGCATTCAGGGGGCGGTGTTGCTGGCTGCCAACTTCGGGCTGGCGGTCACCGGCATGTGGTTCATCGTCGGCTTCGTCTTCCGGCGCACCGGGACGACCGAACTGCATGAACTGTCCGGCCTGTTCGAGCGCATCCCTTTTCTCGCCGTCGCCTTCCTGGCCTTCGGCCTGGCCATTGT
This sequence comes from uncultured Azonexus sp., assembly GCA_937983545.1. Classification (GTDB taxonomy): domain Bacteria; phylum Pseudomonadota; class Gammaproteobacteria; order Burkholderiales; family Rhodocyclaceae; genus Azonexus. The sequence goes on along the minus strand of CALJZP010000134.1, from coordinate 8,034 downwards.
CGGCATGCCGGGAACGCCGGGGTTCGACGCCGCCCACCTGATACTGGAAGCCTCCATCGACCAGTTCGGCGCGCTGTCCACCGTCGCCACCGCACTCGGCAACGTCGCCGCGGCCGGCTTCCTGTTGTGGGCTTTCCAGCGGGCCTTCCTGTCGCAGGCGAAAGCCGGCGGCCACGATGTCGATCGCACGCTGCCCATGGAATACGTGGTCGGCGGCATTGCCCTGGCCGCCATGCTGGCCATCGGCTTCTTCACCGAACCCTGGTTGTTCCTGACCGAAACGGCAAGCCAGGCAGCGGCCGCGAGGTTTGTGCGATGACCTTGCCGCTGCTTTCCCTGCTCATTTTCCAGCCGCTGCTGGCGGCCGCCCTGCTGTGGCTGCTGCCGGCCCGCCGGGCGCGCCAGATGGCGGCATCGAGCATGCTCGTTTCGCTGGTGCTGGGGGTCGCCGCGCTGGTCGCCTACGATCCGGCCGGGGTGCGCTTCCAGCTGATCGAGTCGGTTGCCTGGATCGCCAGCCTGAACGTGCACTATCGGGTCGGCGTTGACGGCCTGTCCATCCTCTTCCTGCCGGCGACAGCCCTGCTTTTCCTCGGTTCGCTGGTCGCCTGCTGGACTGCCGTGTCGGATGCGCCGCGTTTCCATTACAGCCTCTTGCTGCTCCTGCAGGCGGCGACTTTCGGCATCTTCTGTGCCCTCGATACGGTCATGTTCTTTGTCTTCTGGGAAGCGACCCTGTTGCCGCTGTACTTCCTGCTCGGGCGGTGGGGCGTCACGGCGGGCGCCGCTGCAGTGGCAACGCGCTATTTCCTGATCATGCTGGCCGGCGGCATTCCCCTGCTGCTTGCCTTCGTCATGCTGGCCGCCAGCCAGGTGGTGCCCACCTTCGATCTGACCGTGTTGCTCGCCGTGCCCTTGTCACGGGGAACGCAGACGGCGGTGTTCCTGCTCTGCCTGGTCGCCTTCGGGGTCAAGGTGCCGCTGGTGCCGCTGCATACCTGGCTGCCGCAGTTCGCGCTGGCCGCACCCGGCTCCCTGACGGCACTGCTGGTCGGCCTCAAGCTCGGTGCTTTCGGCCTGATCCGCTTTGCCGTGCCGCTGGCACCCGAGGCGGCGCTCGACCTGCACTGGCTGCTGGCCGGCCTCGGTACCGTGGCCATCCTGTACGGTGCGGTCGGCATGCTGGCGCAGACCAACATGCGGGTCAGCCTTGCCTACGCCAGCATCTGCCACGTCGGTTTGGCCGTGCTTGGCCTGGCGTCCTATACGGCGCAGGGTGCGCAGGGTGCGGTGTCGTTGCTGCTCAGCTTTTCGGTGGCGACGGGTGGGGCCTTCCTGCTCCTCGAGTTCCTGCGCCAGCGAACCGGCTCGACCGACATCAACGCCTTGGGCGGCGCCGCCAAAACCATGCCGCTGCTTGCCACCGGCTTCCTGATCTGCGGCCTGGCCGGCGTCGGCATGCCGGGAACGAGCAGTTTCCCGGGCGAGTTCATGCTCATCATCGCCGCCTTGCAGAGCCACACCGGGGCCGGCATGGCCGCCCTGTTCGGACTGTCCATCGCTGCCGCCGGCTTCCTGGCGCTATACCGCAAGGCTTTCTTCGGGCCGGTGGACAGGGAGGAGGTGGCCCAGGCCAGCGACCTGCGGCCACGGGAGTGGGCGGTGCTGGTGGCGCTGATCGTCATGATCATCTGCATCGGCATCTATCCCGGACCGTGGATAGAGATCGTCCGACCGGCCGCCGAGGCCTGGGCGGCCGGCTTGAATCGTTGAACGGCGGGTGATGGTGGGTTATCCTTCAGTCCATTAGGCCTAGATGAATGCCATGATTGTCAACCAGCAGTGGATTCCTGCCCGTGAGCCCGACCTGGACGTTCTGCTGCGCGCGTGGAAGCTGCGCTGGCCTGGAGCGGGTATCCTGGCTTTGCTGCCGGAGGCCGAAAAGGACATTGTTCCAGTGCTGCAGGCGCGCTGCCGGGGTTTGTCGATGCCGCTCATCGGTGCCCTCTTTCCGGCCTTGGTGGCGAACGACGGCTTTCATACGGATGGCCTCTGGCTGGTCTGTTTCGATCGCATGCCCGCGCATTTCCTGGTCCCCGACCTGGCCTCTGGCGATGCACAGCCGTTGGTGGGTGCCATTCGGCAGGCGTTGCCCGGTGCCAAGGCGCCCATTTTGTTCATGCTGTTCGACAGCATGCTGCCGAATATCGCCTCCTTGCTGTACGGTCTGTACGAGGAACTTGGCAAGGGCGTTTGCTATGCGGGCGTGTGCGCCGGTAGCGAAAGCTTTCAACCGATGCCTTGCCTTTTCGATGGCGAAAACCTGATCGGCGGCGGCGTGCTGGCCATGCTGCTCGGCGACGAAGTCGGGACATTGGCGCTGCGCCACGATTACCCGGTATCCCAGACGCTGATGAGAGCTACCTCCAGCCAGGGTAATCGTATCGAGCATATCGACGGTCGCCCCGCTTTTGCGGTCTACCAGGAGGTCATTCGTCGCGAGTTCGGCATCGATCTGACCCACGACAATTTCTACGACTATGCCGTGCATTTCCCGTTCGGGCTGATCACGGCGGTGGATGTGCTGGTCCGTATTCCCGTCGCTTTCGATGAGGCGGGAAGCTTGTGGTGTGTCGGCGAGGTGCCGCCCAACTCGCTGCTGCGGCTGCTCAAGGCCCCTCCCGCCGAGAACAGTCGTTGCATCGCCAGTCTGGCGGCAACGCTGGAGGCCGGCCGGGATGCCGTCCAGGGCCACCCCATGCTGACCTTTTATTGCGCCGGCCGCCGGATGCATCTGGGGGCGGCGGCTGTCAGCGAGGTTGATCAGCTCGTTCGCGCCACCGGCGCTTCGTCATTGGTCGGCGCCCTGTCCCTTGGGGAGATCGATCAGGAGTCCACGCTCCATATGCCACGCTTTCATAACGCGGCAATCGTTTGCCTGAGCCTGCCGGCCGAAGCCGGCAAGTGAGGGGAAGGGCCGGTCAGGCCTTCTTGACGAATTCCGACTTCAGCTGCATGGCGCCGATACCGTCGATCTTGCAATCAATGTCGTGATCGCCTTCGATCAGGCGGATGTTCTTGACCTTGGTGCCGACCTTGACGACCGACGAACTGCCCTTGATCTTCAGGTCTTTGATCACGGTGACCGAATCGCCGTCCTGCAGCACGTTGCCGTTGGCGTCCTTCCAGACGCGCTGTTCCTCGACGGCTTCGGCGGCTTTTTGCGGCCATTCATGGGCACATTCGGGGCAGACGAAGTTGTCGCCGTCCTCGTAGGTGTATTCGGAGTTGCATTGCGGGCATTGGGGCAGGGTGCTCATGGGGTTTCCTTGTCAGTAGTCTTCTTCGTCGCCGCCCATCAGGTTGGGCAGCAGGATATAGGCGCGTTGCAGCGCATGGCTCAGATCCGGGCAAACATTGTCGTCGCCGAGATGGTCGATGAAACCGGAGCGGTAGAGCAGCGAGCCTGGCTGTGAGTTGAGTCCGCAAACGAGCAAGGTGCAACCGCGCTTCTTCAATTTGTCGAGCAGGTTCTCCAGGCCCTCGAGGCCCGTCGTGTCGAGCTGGATGAGCTGGGTCATGTCCAGGATGACCACTTCGGGGTGGCCGGCGGCCGGGTCGAGCAGGGCCTCCAGCTTGTTGACCGCACCGAAGAACAGCGAGCCGAACAACTGCCAGGCGGTGACCCGCATGCTGCCGTCCGGGTACAGGAAGCGCGGTTCGGAGGCCTCCTCGCGCAACGGGCGGCGCTCGATGCGGGTCAGTTCCGACATGCGATAGATGAAGAACAGGCTGGCCAGCACCATGCCCAGTTCGACGGCGATGGTCAGGTCGAACAGCACGGTGACGAAGAAAGTGACGAGCAGGATGATCCGGTAGTTGTACGAATAGCGTTTCAGTTCGACGAATTCGTGCCACTCGCCCATGTTGATGGCGACGACCATGACGATGGCCGACAGCGTGGCGAGCGGCACGTAGGCGGCGAGCGGCGCGGCGAGCAGGACGATGGCGAGCAGCACCGCGGCGTGGATGATGCCGGCAATCGGCGTCCGCCCGCCGGTCCTGACGTTGGTGGTGGTGCGGGCGATGGCGCCGGTGGCGGCGAAGCCGCCGAAAAGCGGGGCGGCGATGTTGGCCAGCCCTTGGGCGACCAGCTCCTGATTGGGGTCGTGGCGGTCGTCGATCTGGCTGTCGGCGACGCGGGCCGAGAGCAGCGATTCGATGGCGCCGAGCAGGGCGATGGTGATGGCCGGCGAGATCAGTTTACCGACATCGTGGATGGATAGCGCGGGCAACCCGAAACCGGGCAATTCCTGCGGAATGCCGTTGAAGCGGCTGCCGATGGTTTCCACCGGCAGGTCGAACAGGAAGGAAACCAGCGTGCCGACGACGAGCACGGCGAGCGGCCCCGGCGCCCGGCGCAGCACGGCGATGCGTTGCGCCAGCCAGTTATAGGAAAGCAGGAAGGCGAAGCAGGCCGAGGCCAGGCCGAGCGTCGGCAGATCGACCGTGTCGGCGTAGGCGGCCAGCGTCTTGATGCGCAGGAAAAATTCGGCCGGCAGGCTGTCGATTTTCAGGCCGAAGAAATCCTTGATCTGAGCGAGGAAGATGACCACGGCGATGCCGTTGGTGAAGCCGATGACGACGGTGACCGGGATGAAGCGGATGAGCTGCCCCATGCGCGCCAGTCCCATGGCGAGCAGGAAGACGCCGGCCAGCATGGTGGCACCGAGCAGGTTGCCGAAACCGTGCACGGCGACGATGCCATAGACGATGGGGATGAAGGCGCCGGTCGGGCCGCCGATCTGTACCCGCGAACCGCCGAATGCCGAGGTTACGAAGCCGGCGACGATGGCTGTCCAGATGCCGGCTGTCGGCGAGCAGCCGGAGGCGATGGCGAAAGCCATGGCCAGCGGCAGGGCGAGGATGCCGACCGTGATCCCCGCAGCGAGATCCTTGCCCAGTTGCGCCCGGTTATAGCCGGGCAGGCAATCGAGGAGCTTGGGGCGAAAAGCGATTTTCATGGCACGCGCTCGAGGAACAAGCGGTGCATTATATGAGCACTGTATTAATCGTCAATGTTAATCATATGTTAACATGGGGCGATATAAATCCGATAAGAGCAATGCATCATGGAGAACCGCACGGCCCGTCTTACCCTGCTGATCGATCCGCGCAAGAAGAAGCTGTTCGAGGAAATCTGCAGCGAGCACGACCTGACGTCATCGCAGGTTGTACGTCGCTTGATCCGGCAATACATCATCGACAACGCCGGCAGTCGCGAATTGCCCGACTGGCTAAAGCCGGGCAGCAAGGCCGAGTAGCCTGCGCCGCACGAAGGGCGCTATTGTGCTTCGTCCTTGGGGCGCACCTTGTCCGGATGTTGGACGGCGATATAGGCGTCGTAGCGCGCCTGCAACTCGGGCGCCTGCTTGGCGATTTCGCGCAGAATGCGGGCGACCGCCCAGATCATGATCACGACACCGCCAGCGGTGCAGGCCACCGCTTCCGCCAGCGATGCCGGGAAGTCGGCGAGGATGGCTGCCTTGCCTGCGGCAAACCAGCTGGCACCGATGCCGACACACGACAATCCAAAGACATCGACCAGGGCGTAGGCCAGGATGGGGCCGGTCAGACGGGGGCGGGGTGGGCGTGTCACGTTGTTGAGCATGGCGGGTGCTTTCTTTATGACAAAAAAACCTTCAGGGGGCTTGACAAGCGATGGGGAGGGCGTGAGTTATGCACAGAATTGAGGTTGCCTGGTTCGACTTGACAATTCAATGATGTTGAATTTGTTGTTTTGTTGTTGTGTGCTGCTAAGTTATTTTAAATCAACGGGTTATGGTCAAGCTCAACTTTCGGGCAAGGTAAGGAAAGTCCTTGCGAAACGGTGACTTAGTGCTGCTCGTTCATATTCATTCACAGAGTTATCCACAGATTTTGTGGATAGTTTGAAAAGAGTAAATCCTGAGGGTGGATTGGGCGCCTAAGTTAAAGTGATACTTGAAGTAAAAAGGTGGGATTGCTGCGCTGCAACAGGAATGCGGCTCGGTTCCCAAGCCACATTCCTGGGGCGCGATTATTTGACTCGCATGCCCGGCTGAGCACCCGAATCGGGTGACAGCAGGAAGAGTCCCGGCGTTTTGCCATCCGTGTCGGATGCCGCGAGGACCATGCCTTCCGACAGGCCGAACTTCATCTTGCGCGGGGCAAGGTTGGCGACCATGACGGTCAAGCGACCAATCAACTGCGCCGGGTCGTAGGCGGCCTTGATGCCGGCGAAGACGTTGCGCGTCTTTTCTTCGCCAACGTCCAGGGTCAGGCGCACGAGCTTGTCGGCGCCTTCGACGTGTTCGGCGTTGGCGATGCGGGCGATGCGCAGGTCGACCTTCATGAAATCGTCGATGGTGCACAGTCCATCGGCCGCAGAGCTTGCCTTGGTGTCCTTGGCGGTGTCCTTCTGCTGGTGTTCGCCGTGGCGCTGCTGGGATTGCTGTTCCGGCGTCGGGGCCAGCGATTCCTTGTTGGCCTCGACCAGCTTTTCGATCAGCTTCGGATCGACGCGCGTCATCAGGTGTTCGTAAGCGTTGATGGTGTGACCGGCGGCGAGCAGGCTTTGGACATCATTCCAGGCCAGCGGGGCGATGTTCATGAACTGCTCGACCTTGCCGGCGACCACCGGCAGGATGGGCTTCAACAGCACGGTAAGCAGGCGGAACAGGTTCAGCGCATTGGTGCAGGCGGCATGCAGTTCGACTTCCTTGCCTTCCTGTTTGGCCAGCTCCCACGGCTTGACGCTATCGACGTACTGGTTGGCGGCGTCGGTCAGCGCCATGATTTCGCGCATGGCCTTGCCGAATTCGCGGGCTTCGTACAGTTCGGCGATGCGCGGCGCGGCTTCCTGGATGGCCTTGATCGCCGGCAGGTCGGCGGCGGCCGGCGCCAGTTGGCCGTTGAAACGCTTGGCGATGAAGCCGGCCGAGCGGCTGGCGATATTGACATACTTGCCGACCAGGTCGGAATTGACGCGGGCGCAGAAGTCCTCGAGGTTGAGGTCGATGTCTTCCATCGTGGCGGACAGCTTGGCGGCATAGTAATAGCGCAGCCATTCCGGATTCAGCCCGGTCTTCAGGAAGCTCTCGGCGGTGATGAAGGTGCCGCGCGACTTGGACATCTTGGCGCCATCGACGGTCAGGAAGCCGTGCGCGAAAATCTTCGTCGGCGTGCGGAAGCCGGCGTGCTGCAGTTCGGCCGGCCAGAACAGGGCGTGGAAGTAGAGGATGTCCTTGCCGATGAAGTGGTACAGCTCGGTCTGCGAATCCGGCTTGAAGTATTCGTTGAAATCGAGTCCCTTTTGGGCGCACAGGTTCTTGAACGAGCCCATGTAGCCGATCGGCGCGTCGAGCCAGACGTAGAAATACTTGCCCGGTGCGTCGGGAATCTCGAAACCGAAATAGGGTGCGTCGCGCGAGATGTCCCAGTCGGTCAGCTTGTTGTCGCCCGGCGCGCCCAGCCATTCCTGCATCTTGTTGGCGGCTTCGTTCTGCAGCACGCCGCTGGCGGTGTATTGGCGGAGGAAAGCTTCGCAGCGCGGGTCGGACAGTTTGAAAAAATAGTGTTCGGAGTTGCGCAGTTCCGGCTTCGCGCCGGAGATGGCGGAGAAGGGGTTGATCAGGTCGGTCGGTGCGTAGGCGGCGCCGCACACCTCGCAGTTGTCGCCGTACTGCTCCTTGGCGTGGCATTTCGGGCACTCGCCCTTGATGAAGCGGTCGGGCAGGAACAGCTGCTTGACCGGGTCGAAATACTGCTCGATGGTGCGCACCTCGATCAGGCCGGCGTCGCGCAGCTTCAGGTAGATGTCGTTGGCGCACGCGCGGGTTTCCGGCGAGTGGGTGCTGTAGTAGTTGTCGAAACCGACATGAAAGCCCGAGAAATCACGGTAGTGCTCGCCATGGACTCGCTCGATCAGCTGCTCCGGCGTGATGCCTTCCTTCTCCGCGCGCAGCATGATCGGCGTACCGTGCGTGTCGTCGG
>CALJZP010000133.1 GCA_937983545.1 uncultured Azonexus sp. | reverse complement strand
GAGGTGCTGGTGCCGACCATGGAGGGGGCAATGATTCCGCTCGGCCAATTGGCCCGCGTCGAGGTGGCCAAGGGAACGCCCGGCATCCGGACTGAAAACGCGTTGCTTTCCGCTTATATCTTCGTGGACATTCGCGAACGCGACATCGGTGGCTATGTCGCGGATGCCAAGAAGGCAGTGGCAGAAAACGTCAAATTCCCACCGGGTTACTACGCGACCTGGAGCGGCCAGTTCGAATCCATGGAGCGTGCGATCGAGAAAATGAAGATCGTCGTCCCGGTGACGCTGTTGATCATCTTCTTGCTGCTTTACCTGAATTTCAAGCGACTGACCGAAACCCTAATCGTCATGCTGTCGGTGCCCTTCGCGCTGGTCGGCGGGGTCTGGTTGATGTGGTTGCTCGGTTACAACCTGTCCGTTGCCGTCGCCGTGGGCTTCATCGCCCTAGCCGGGGTTGCAGCGGAAACCGGGGTGATCATGCTGATTTACCTTGATCATGCCTGGGAAGCGCTGAAGGCCAAGCGCCGGACGGAAAACCAAGCGCCAACCCTGCACGATCTCTACGAGGCCATCATGGAAGGCGCCGTGGAGCGGGTTCGCCCGAAGATGATGACGGTGGTGGCGATCATGGCCGGCCTGTTGCCGATCATGTGGGGTACCGGTACCGGCTCAGAAGTCATGAGTCGCATTGCGGCGCCGATGGTTGGCGGGATGATTTCCTCGACGGTGCTGACGCTCGCAGTCATCCCCGCCATCTACGCCTTGGTCAAGCAGTGGCGAATGAAACAGGGGATGGAGCAATGAGGCGCAAGCGTTTGTTTTGGATTCCTGCATCGCTTCTTGTGCTGCTGCCCAGCCTTGCCCTGGCTCAAGGCTGGAGCATTCCCAAACCTGGCCCCGGCCTAATGCCCAATCCCGTCATGGGCAAGGCGCTGTTCGCCAATCACTGTGCGGGCTGTCATGGCGGCGACTTGAAGGGATCGGAAAAGGGACCGCCCTTGCTGCACAAGATCTACGAGCCGTCACATCATGCAGATGCGGCCTTCCAGTTGGCCGTGGCCAACGGTGTGCGGGCCCATCACTGGAAGTTTGGTGACATGGCCCCCGTGAAAGGTGTGACGCCAGACGACGTCGCCCATATCACCGCCTATGTGCGGGCTGAGCAGCGGAAGGTTGGCATCCAATAGCGGATGGTTCGAACAAAGCACTATCAGGGGGGAAATTGTCCAAAGAAGACAATTCAATGCGACCGTTTGAGGATGCCGTTGCCATTCTTGTGGTGCTCACCACCGGTCTGAGAGACCATCATCGCGATGCCTTCGATGCGGCAAGGGCAGATCTGTTGCAACTGACGCAAGGCAAGGCATCCGCGCTGGCTTATGTGCGTCGGATTGTCGCTGCCGAACTGAACGGCCCCCATGACTCTCAGTGGCAGGTTTCTGCAGCAGAATTTGAGAGGCGGAGGCAACAAGTCTTTCAGGGGCTAAGCGCCCAGACTCAAGAAATAATCGCTCTCTGTGAGCAGCACGGCAACAAGCTGACGGAATAGTGACCGGGTTGTAATGCTCCCGTTATGGGCGCGACAGCTACCAACAGGCAAACTTCTCCTCGTGAGGCAATGGGCCTTGATCGTGCCACAGGGAGAAAATCATGTCCGTACCCAATTCGTTCGCAATTTTCAACACATCCCCCGACTTCCATTTGGATTTGCTTTCCCAGTTACTTCGCGTGAATCTCGACTGTTTGGAAAAGATGGTTTCCACGCAGTTTTCCCCGCTCAAGGAACTCATTGAGCGAACCTCATCGCTTTCTCTGGATGATCTTGGGCAAAGCGGGGCATGGTGGGCTGCCGTCGGCTATTCCTCCATCGAGTATTGGAAGGCACACACCCTCGACAGCATGGAGTACCAGCACCGGGTTTTGCAGGCGCTGGCCCAACATTCGACGAAGTGAACTCGATGATGAGTTCGTCGGGGTCGGTGCGCTGGCAAGATTCTTCCGGCAAGGCCATTGCCTGTACGGAAAAAATCAAGGTGCTCAATGAGAACCTGGATGAACTTCGCCAGATGGCCCAGGATGCGCTGGAGGACGGAATTTTGATGGGGTGTTGCGAACGGCAATTGCGCGACGCGCTTGCCGACGCAATCGGGCATTTGGTGAATCCGTATTTGGCATCACTTCCTGACAACAATGTAATCGACAAGTCACCTTTTTGACAGTGACAGAAGCACAAACTGTATCTGTCCACTCGATTCGGACCGTAGAAACCCCCAAAACTAAGGAGTCAAGATCATGAAAATCTCTTCCCTCATCGCCGCCGTTCTGTTTGCTGGCGTAGCCACGACGGGTACCGTCTACGCCGATGACAAGGCCGCAGCCCCGAAGGCTGCCGAAGCACAGGCTGACAAGGCTGCTTCCAAGCCGCATTCTCATGTCCAGGAAAAAACCGGCATGCCGCAAAGCATGCAGGATGCCAAGGCCGATAAGCCGAACGCAGCCAAGGACAAGAGCAAACATTTCCATCCGCGAGATGGAAAGTAACTGACAAGTAAAGGCCCCGGAATCGGGGCCTCGGCATTTCAGCCATGTATATCCGCAAACCGGCAGAGCACGGCGATCGATGTGTTTGTCGCACGCTGGCGCTTGCGGTCGGCAGTGACCCGAAGATGCTGACTTACAACTATTGTCGGTCGGTGCTTCAGAAACGGTGGATTGTCGAATGCAATCATGGATGTCTGGCAGTGGCGGACAGTGATCTGAAATGGCATGACGTCGGCCAGATTGATCCGGTGAAGGCCATCCTGATTATGAACGAGTAATCGCTGCCATGGCGGGATTTCCATCCATTCCCTCGGCCACAATTCCCCCTTCACCTCCTGTTCATGGTGGACATGAGGGGCATGGAGGATCACCAGGCAACACCGACAACGGAGTATTCTCTGAAGCATTGAATCAGGCGAATGCCCAGTGGGCCAACAGCCCCGGTGCCAGCCATGGCGCTCATGGCGGACAAGTTGCCGAAACGGCATCCAATACGGCATCTGCCCATGCCAAGCACTTTTCAGTCGGACAAGGTGGGCACGCAGGCCATGATTTCCAGCAGAAAATGCTGGGGGTCCGTGTCTATCGGCAGCAGCTTCTGGCCTCGAACATCGCCAACGCCGATACGCCTGGCTACAAGGCCGTCGATATTGACATCGAAGAAGCCGCCGAAATCGTCAAAGGTGCATCGGGATCGCTGCCATTGGCAACCACCGCTACTAGCCATCTGTCAGGGGGAGTGCAGGCACCACCATTCCCCCTGAAGTACCATGTACCGTATCAAACTGCTGCCGATGGCAATACGGTGGAAATGGATACCGAGCGACAGAAATTCTCGGAAAATTCGCTGATGTACCAGTTTTCCCTGGATCGCGTCAGCGGGCATTTCAAACACTTCATGGAATTGCTGCAGAATTTAAGATGAGAACCTTGGCGCTTCCTGAAACCCCCCGGCAATTGCGCCGCATGTTGGCGCGGCGCCTCGGTATCGGTGCGCTTCTGGTTGGCAGTCTCGCGGGAGGTCTTGCCTACTGGGTGGAATCGTATCGCGTAGAACAGCGCACCCTTGAGCGCGCCATAGCGGGGGTCAGGCATTTCGAGTCGCCCGCCATGCAGATGACGGTCAGCGGAGAGAAAGGTGATGGCCATTCCGCGATAGCTCAGTTGCTGACCGATGAGTTTGTCGGGATTCGAGTTTTTGCGCCCAATACGGAGATGGTGTTTGATGCTTGGCGGCCAATCCCCGAGGCACTGAAAGAGATCGCCCGACAACAGCGCCATCCATGGCCGACACCTCCCGGCAGCCATAGCAAACGATTTTCGGTGGCGGGCGAAGAACTGGTTCAGGTCATTCTGCCGATGAGCACCAATGATGGCCGACTTGCCGGCTATGTTGAGGGAATCACCCTGGTGTCCCGCTCGGCGCTGCACGAGAGAGAACAGCAGATTCGCGGGGCTGTGCTGACGGCCTCGATATCTGTATTCGCAGCAGCGCTGTTGCTTTACCCGTTAATGTCAGGACTGCTGGGCCAAACGGTGGCATTGTCGTCTCGTCTCCTGGAGTCCAATCTTTCGTTGCTGCGCTCCCTTGGAAACGCCATCGCCAAGCGTGATGCGGACACCGACGCCCATAACTACCGGGTTACCTGCTATGCGGTCACACTTGCCGAAGCGCTGGGCGTTGGCAAAGAAACCATTGCCGAACTGGTGCTGGGTGCCTTTCTGCACGACGTTGGAAAAATCGGCATTCCGGATCAGATTCTGTTGAAACCGGGACGGCTGACCAGCGAAGAGTTTCAGATCATGCAGACCCACGCCATGCTGGGCATCGAGATCGTCGCTGGCAATCCGTGGCTGGCTGGCGCAGAGAAGACCATCCGGCATCATCACGAACGCTTCGACGGAAAAGGCTATCCGGATGGTCTCATTGGCGAGGCGATCCCGCTAGCCGCACGGATTTTTGCCCTGGTCGACGTGTTTGACGCATTGACATCCGTTCGCCCGTACAAGCCAGCCTTGTCATTGGAAGAGACGTTGAACATCATGGAACGGGAAGATGCCCAGCATTTCGACCCCAAGATTCATGCCGTCTTCCGGCAAGTTGCTCCGGTGCTATACGCACAAGGCCAATCCAGAGATCATGCCCAATGGAGTCAGGAATTGAAGGCGATGCTTGAACGGTATTTCAAAATGAGAACGACTCCCGAAGGAGCCGCTAAAGGATGAGGCAAATGGCGTCTTTTAGCCGCGATGGTCTTTGTGCAGCAATTCGTCAACGCGCCAAATTTCGTTACCGTTCATGATGATTTTTTTGCCATCCTTGGTTTCCATTACGTGGCCGGACTCCATGTAGGTTGCGCGACCATACTTGTCTTCCATCCCCATCTTGCCGTCTTTGAAGATATAAACCGTCGACCCGTCTTTGAGTTCGATGGACTTCTGAACTTGGGATGCATCAACGGCATAGGCGGAAACACCCAGAGAACTCAGGGCTAGGATTGCGAGCATCTTCTTGAACATTTTCATCTCCTCATGAATAGGTGCTGTTGTACTGCGATATCAATATTAAGGATTCGATCCTGACAATTTGCCAACGGCTGGGTGACAATTGCATCACCTAGCCGTCAGGTTGATCAGCCGCCCTGATAGGCAGGGTTTTCGGTCACGTAGACGGTGATGCCGTCGGCTCCCGATATGATCTTGGAAAGTGGAAACGGCGCGGTCCCCAGCGTGTCGAAGGTCCAGACGACGCTCTTGCCAGCGACGTTGATCTTGATGGTCTCCAGACGCGTGACGTTCAGATATTTGCTACCGCTGGACAGAGTGACCTCTCGGTCGGCGTTTTTCGTGGCCGTGTAACCAAACGAAGCCAGTTGATTTGCCGTCGGTGCGCTCTTGGTTTCTGAAACGTGGCTCAGCCAATGGTTGGTGCCGGCCTCGGAATACTCCTCGTGAGCGTAGCTCGTTCCAGCTGCAGCGAGGCTGATCGCAGCGATCAGGGCTAATTGGGAAAATTTCGTTTTCATGGTTCTCTCCTTGTGACATCGGGTTAATCGTGTCGGACTCATTTCGTCCAACCGTGATGTCATCTTAGGAGTCCGATACCAACAGGACGCTGACCCCCGCGTTACATTTTTGAAAGCTTTTCGCCGGAAATGGTCAGGGAGAGAGGTGCCCGTCGCTTTCGCACCAACGTTACTTGGTTTTTCTGTCGAAGCAGAGTTTGTTAGATATAAATGCTGCCGTTCCTCGCTTCTGCTTACTGCGCGGCAGGTAACCAGCAGTTTGCTGACCGAAGAGTGAAGTGATTCGAACGGCCGGATTGGCCGAACTTCAGCCGAAACCTAACGCGCCAGTGCTCGAGCCACCCCGGCCCACTCCGTCGTGTACCTGGGCGACAAATTCCCCCGCCGCATCTGCCAGGTCTTGGCTACACCTTCCGAAGCCAACTTGATCTTCCCTCGCCCGTACCGGCCATTGATCGCATCCAACGTTGCCATCAATTTGTCGTTTCGAGAGGATTCCACCTCTGCAGGCACAAACAGCGAGAATTGCTGATTCACTCTTGGCACAATCTCCAGCAAGGCAATCCCTGCCTTGTGATACCCGAACCCCGGCCGAAAAATTCGCCGCAGCGCCCGTATCGCCCAACCGGCCAGCACACGGGTATCGGCAGTCGCTTCCGGTAGCGGCACAGTCATGGCCCGCTGATACTGCGGTGCTTCCGGCTTGAAGACATTGGTGCGGATATAGACCTGAATGGCACCCGCCAGGGACTCCTGCGCCCGCAGTTTCTCCGCCGCCCGGCTGACGTAGCTGGCCACCGCTTCTTCCAAATCGGCCAGTTCATAGTAAGCACCCGGCCAACCCATCTGTAAATTGACGCGTTAGACCGCGAAGATCGTGTCCCCTTAAAAACGATGGTGGACACTTTCGATGGAAATCCAGAAGTCCAGTCGGCGCCGGCGGCATCACCCAGAGGAATTCAAGCT
>CALJZP010000132.1 GCA_937983545.1 uncultured Azonexus sp. | reverse complement strand
CGAAGTCCAGCGCGCGCCCGCGTTGTTGCTGGCCATTAAGAAATCCATCGACGAGGATCGTCGGCCGGGGCGGTTCTTACTGACCGGCTCAGCCAATCTGATGTTGCTGCCCACGCTGGCCGACTCGCTGGCCGGGCGGATGGAAACCCTGACGCTGCTACCGCTCGCCGGTTGCGAGATGCGCGGCTCGCCTGGCGGATGGTTCGACGATGTGTTCGCCCACCGCATCCCGGCCGCGCGGCAGGCAGAAGTCGGAGACGACTTGGTTGAGCGGGTATTGCGCGGCGGTTATCCCGATGCGGTCAATCGAGATGGCGCCCGCCGCCGTGCTACCTGGATGAAGCAATATGTTGATTCGCTGATTAAACGCGACGTGCGCGATATTGCCAGTATCGAAAAGATCGACCAGTTGCCTCGTCTGCTGAGGGCGCTGGCCGAGATGGCCGGGCAGTTATGCAACTACACGCAGGTCGGCGGCCAGGTGGGGCTGGACAGCAAGACCGCGCAAAAATATGTCGGCGTGTTCGAACAGATGTATTTGCTACGCCGTGTGCAACCCTGGTCGGTCAACCGTTTGAGCCGCATCCTCAAGACGCCCAAGGTTCAGTTCATCGATTCAGGGCTTCTGGCAAGCTTGACCGGCATGACCGCCGCCTCTACGCAGCGGGAGCGCGCCGCATTTGGCCGCGTGCTGGAAACTTACGTGTTCTCGGAACTTTTGAAACTGGCGACCTGGGCGGAGGATGATTACACCCTCTTTACCTACCGCGACAAAGATCAAGTCGAGGTGGACTTCGTGATCGAGAACAGCGCAGGGCAGATCGCTGGGGTGGAGGTGAAGGCTGCCGCCACGGTTCAGGCCAGCGACCTGCGCGGCCTCAGGAAGCTCGCCGCGCTCGCGGGAGAGCGTTTCAGAGCAGGCATCATTCTCTACGATGGCGAGCAGACGCTGCCCATAGGCGAGCGGCTATGGGCCGTGCCGCTTTCGACCTTGTGGGCGTGCTGAGCCTGCGAGCCCGTGATCGCCCAATGCGGAAGGTGAACATTCTCAGTCCTTACGCGATTGGCAGAGCTTGGCGAAGCTTGGGGAGCGCTTCAGGGTGGTTTCGTCCTTGCAGTTGAACAAGTACTCTTCACGTTCGACCTCGGGATCGAAAGCTACGCTGCGATCTGGCCCGGTTCCAGCGACATTCACCGCGCCATGTTTTTTGAAGAAGTCATAGACCTCGGCCGCCGGACTGCCAGGTTGCCATTTGTCGAGCTCGACGAGGGTGTTTTTGCGATCGTCCCAGCGGTAGATGTGGTAGCCCGCTTGATCCGGACGGCCTTCACGACGTGAGTAAAAACGGCCGACAAAATAAGACGTCTGGTGAGCCCGATCCCAAATCACGGGCAGGTCATCGGAAGAAAAGGCAAATAAATATTGTGCTTCGGACGAATCGCCACACCCCAGACAGTCAGGTTTGTTATCCGGTATTCTCATACCTACTCGCTGCCAACCGGCAGACGATCCCAAGTAAAGGGTGTTAAGCACACCACTGTCGCCGCCCGTACTATAGGGTGCGAGGGAAATCAAAAACCAGTCGCAAAGACCATCATTATTCAGATCAAGCTTAATGAATCCATAGCTGTCACGCATATTTGTTCCGTCGATTCGTTCCCATCCACTTCCCCCAACAGACGAATCAATATTTCTTACTTTCAGGGCCCAACGAAAATCTTTCGACCTCTTGGCGAGTGCGTAATACTTTGCAGGCAGCGGCTTTCCCGGTGGCATCTTGCAGGTCGGAACATCCAGTGTCAGCTTCATCTCGGCAGCAGATACCGTGACAGCGAGCAGGCACGACAAGGCACTTAAAAAAACCCTTAATGAATTTCGCATTGCGATTCCTTTCCATTCAGTTGAGTACCAAAGGTGCCATTTGCAACCCACCAATACCCTTGCCCTGATTGCCAGGTTTGATCGTGTTCGGGCCAAGCGAGTCGGCACAGCGCAGCGAATACCAGTCACCTTCTCGAGTTTTTTTTCCAAGGAAACGTTTAACGTAGTGGTTTTGATCTCCCACCGGACTATCGACGGGTGATGTAAGGTTTGACAAGGAACGCTGCCATTTTCCGCCGTTGTGCGCCCGCGCCACCATGGCTGCAAGATGCTCCTCGCTCTTGTCCCAGTTGGCAGATGCGCGCGCTGCATCCATGTTCTTGTCCATGAGCGCCCTGGCCATCAGAGTGAACTTGTCGAAGTCCTTGAAGATGCCCATCAGGTAAGTCTGCAAGCCGGCATCGCTCATGATCGCGGTCGTGGCAAATGCTGCTCTGGCATCGCCAGACAAGTCAACACCATTGCTATTCTTCGGCGGCTGTGTCTTCATCCTTGCCATGTCGGTGTATTCCCGTTCGCCCAGGCCCGTTTCGTCTTTGAATGTTTTCTGGTCATCTGGCGACAGCTTTGACCACGCGGCATTGGCAGCGGCATAGGTGGGCTGCGCCTTGATCTTGTCGAACCATTTTCCCGCTTTCTTGCCGCGTTCAAGCCCATCTTTGAGCTGGGTCGTGATAGCCGCAGTCAAGCCAAGTGCTGTCTTGTCCGCTGCGCTGAAGTCGACATCGCCTTTGATCAATTCATCAACCAGGGTCGTGCCGATGAACTGGGACCGGCCATACGAAGGCGTATAGACCGGTTCAGTGGTGTTGGGCGGGCCGTAGGTGAGCTGATCGCGCGGTGAGTAGCATTTTTTTGTGTCGCAATAATAGCCGATCCCGGGACAGCCATCCTTGGAACAGTCACGGTTGATGCGGGCGGTCTCGTTGATCTCCGCCGCCGCCTCATACTTGGCAATGCGCCGCTGATCGAGATTTCCGGACGCGCCCTCGCCACAGGCCAGGATGCGTTGTTTGCTGGCCCTGTCGTAGCTTGGCGTGGTGACCTTGATCGGCACTTCTTCCGCCGCGAACCGTATTTCCGGCAGCCACCCTGGCGCAGCGCTGTTGCACTGCGCGCGGGTTTTGGTCTCAGCCATCAGATACCAGATGAGTTTGGTTGCGGCATCGTCGCTGAACTCGATGTCAAACTGAGGCAGGGTGATGCGATCGTTGCCGTAATGCCTGTAGAAACCTTTCATGATGTCGTTGCCCGCGCTCGTGCTATCCCACTTGAGGCTGGTTTTGGTGGGATTGGCAATGCCGGTGAGCGGATCGTTGGCCCCGCCGATGAAGTTGCCCCGGCCGTCGAATAGCAGCCCAGTGTTGGCGGCGGCGTACTGGTTGCGAAGTTTACCCATCTGGGTGCTGGCATTCCCGCCTGCCTGTATGTCATAGATCACGAACGCCCAGCGCGCATTGGTGAAACCCTGGGTTATGCCAAGGGCCTGCCCGTTGGCGCCGGTGGTAATCGCGTAATACCTGATCTTCGCCGCCCCGTCCGGATCGAAGAACTCGTCCGGGTCGCCGCCGGCATAGGCGTAGGGGTTGAGGATGAGGTCAAACCGCGTGTCTTCGACGGCGTCGGCGATGCCCTTGGGGTCGGGCGAGAGAAAGAAGCCGCTC
>CALJZP010000131.1 GCA_937983545.1 uncultured Azonexus sp. | reverse complement strand
GCTGGGTGGTTGCAAAAAAGACAGTGGTGGTAGAGAGCCAGGTGTCCTGAAGAATGAACTCGTTTCTAGGCGCGAAAGCTGGGCTAATCTCCAGAACAAGTTTCTCGAAGCGAATGGTCATGCAGCAAGAGTTGATCACCGAAGCAACAAGGATCGAGGGATTGAGGCTCCGCCCGAGAGGCATCTGGGACCCGTCGGAATTAAAAAAATGTCGCCAGAGGAGCGGTCGGAATACCAAGGCAAACGTCGTTCGATTTAAGTGCCAAGCACCAACCACCTGGATCGGCGGAATGGGCTCCGAAAAAGCAATATAGGTAGTTGCGTGGAACTACTTGTCAGTGATGCTACTCAAAGTACCCTGGATGGTATTTCTAAATGTGCTACTATTGGTACGAACTGGAACAGGAGGCGGTTATGGCCCACCAAATATTGTCTGAAACGGCAGCAAGCATTTCCGAGCTAAAACGCAATCCCATGGGTACGGTTGCAGCGGGAGAAGGATTCCCTGTGGCGATCCTGAACAGGAACGAGCCAGCCTTTTATTGCATTCCGGCTCGTGCATTCGAGAGCATGATGGATCGCCTGGAAGATTTGGAATTGAATGCTATTGCGGATGCTCGTGCAGGCCAGAAGCGAGTGAAGGTCAAACTCGATGAGCTATGAGCTTGAGTTTCTTGAAGAGGCTTTGTCCGAATGGCAGCGTCTGGATGGCTCGATCAAGGCTCAGTTCAAGAAAAAGCTGGCTGAGCGCTTAGTTGAGCCACGGCTACCCTCCGCCAAGTTGTCGGGGCACCCTGATCGCTACAAAATCAAGCTGCGCAGTATCGGCTACCGGCTCGTCTACGAAGTCCAGGATGGTCGATTGGTCGTGCTGGTCGTCGCCGTAGGCAAGCGCGACAAAAATGCAGTCTACAAGGCCGCAGAGGGGCGTTGACTCCCCTTGAATATCCGAAGCCAAAAAGCCGGATCATGTCAGGCTGGGTATGAGATTAGATCGCCTTTGCATCAATGAATGTGGTGCTCGTGGCAATCTGGGATGTGCTCTATAGTGGGTAGCGTAGAGTCTGAGGCTGATACCGCCACCATTAACGTTGGGTCTGACAGGGTATGGGGGGCTGTTCAGCCATGCTTCCAGGAGCGTAGCATCGGCTTGATTTTTTGGGCTGGAGTTGGCGAAAACAGGCCAATTTTTTTAAGCAATACATAAAAACCCCTGCTATTCCCAAAAAAAGCAGGAAATAGCAGGGTTTTGCGAGTCTCTCTCTTAATATTTGGGCTGAGAACAAAGAAGTTGAACCTGGCCTGGCGTGAAATACTGCTGGTTCAGGAAGATGAAGGCACCTTTTTCTCCGTCGATCTTGCCTTCACAGGCGTAGCCCATCGACCACAACAGGCGCAGTGCAGTATTGAGGCGCATGATGTTGCGAAGCGGATTCGGACCGTATTGCCGAACATCATTTTTCTTGATTTCAAATTTCCCACCCGTTCGAAGATGGTTGGCGAACCAATACAGCAATCGATTAGCATCTTGCTGCTCTTCAGGTAGTTCGACGGGTTTCGCAAAAAACCTTACAAACTCGTGGGTGTACCACTGGCAAATCGAGATTGCGCGTTCAAGCGTCGAGAGTGGAATCGTGTCCTCTGCGCCTTCAAAAAAATGAAGCAGCGCGGCTACGCGAGCAATTTTGTCGGCCAGCTTTGCACCGAAGTCCTTGTCATTCTCAAGTAGTCCGCCAGGACGCATGTCGACCTGAATATTGTCGAACGCGGCTTCCCAGCGAGCCTGTGCCTCGTTCGAAAAACTCAGTTCGATTTTCGGCCGCATCTCAGTTGGGTCATCCCCTATATGGCTCTTCAAAATGGCGATGCAACGGCCATAAAACTCGTTCAGTACTTCGTCTGAGGCGGATTTGGAATAAACGACGGAGCGATATCCAGCAGTTGGAGCCGGTGCAATGATGAAACTGCGCCCCGTAAAACCGATACCGTCTGCCATTGCGCCTTTGCCGTTTAAAAAGGCTGCAAACGGCTCTGGCTGGGAGAGTAGTAGGAGAGTTAGGCAAGGGTCTCGCGCGATCAATTCGCCCTCGATACTGCGATCGGAAATGAGATCTGATCCGTCGTAGGCTTTGCACAGTGTGGCCATATCCGACATCCCACGGCTTCTAAAGACACGATCAGCATCATCAGAAATCAGACTGGTTGTCGGAAAGCATTCACTCAGGTTCTTGTGCAATGCTTCCGTACTCATTTTTTCGTGGATCAGTTTGAAGCGTTTCGGCTTTTGGGGCTTCCGCAATGCATGCGCCTGAAGCTGCGCTTGTTCTGCCTCGATCGGCTCGAAGGCAGCCGATTTTTTCTTGATGGCACTCAAAATGCCTTTACCTTCGGCACGCCAGGCACAAATGGCGGCATCGAATTGCTGCATCTGAACTGCATGGACTTCGGATTGCTCTTCGACGAATTTCTCAACGCCCTTAAGCAGTCGCTTAACGATTGAGGTCTTCAGCTCGCCGGGGGGAAGAATGCCAATGAACCATAGGCTTACTGGGGAAACTAGTTGATGGCGCTTTTTGATACGGATGCGGCCTTGGCACACCAAGGTGATCACGGCGATCAACGCGCTAGCGATTGCCGATATGGATGCGCCGGTTTCATTGTGTATTTCAAAAATCAGGGCTTCAAGTTTTGGGCCGAGTTGTTGAGTTGGGAATACTGCATGTTCGAACTGACTTGCACCATATCCAGATGATTGCGTGAGAGGTGCCAGCGATGCGCTGAGCGGTTGAGAAAAGCTTGGATACATATATGGACCTCAAATTGAATGCGATTGGAGAGCGTGTGCACTCGTGCAACGCTTTCTGTGATGTATTGATCCAATTGAGACGGGGCCCTCGTCTCCGATTGGGGTTGCTTCCGAATTGCTACTCTTGCTTTCTCCTTTGTTGTGATTGAACAACGTGCTATTTTTTAGATTGCATCTCCTTTCAGGGCTTGTCTGAGTTCGCCTACATTCCAGCGAGTGTGTGAGCCAAAGCGACGCGGCTCTGGAATTTCTTTGCGGCGCAGCCTGGCCCATATTGTTGGGACCTTGCAGCCGAAAAGACCTGCGACAATCTCGACACTGACGTTGGCGGCATCTGGCAGTTGATCGAAATTGGAAAGATCGGGATGGAGCATGTTTATCCCCGTTGTTCCTTGGTTGTTTATCGTGAGGAGGATTTTCCACTCGCTGAAGTTAGAATTCAGGGGGAGATTTCAGGGGTTAAAACATGCCTTGAATTGAGCACTGATTTCGGCTAGCAGTGTGACTGTTCTTGGACTCATGTGTATTGCGCCGATATAAACCGCAGCTTGTTTGCAGGCAATTGAGCCTTGTGAGGGTACTCTCCCGTTTTTGGTAGCTAGATGGGTAGCTGGTCGCATGATCGCCCCATTAATTTTTACGCAATCAATTGAATTTAAACGTTAAAGTGTAAAAAAATCAGAGCAATACGACATCGTTTTGATGTAAACCGCCAACAGGAGGCAGTCCATGAAAACCGAGCCCGAATTCGATAGTCTTGTGCCGGCACAATCCTTCGATCGTCGTAGCTTTATCGTCACCTCGCTGGGCGCGGGGTTTGCGCTTGCCACCCAGTCGGCCCTGGCGCAGACGGCAATCAAGACTGACGAAACGGGTTTGGTCGCGGGTGAAATCAGGGTGCCGGTCAAGGATGGCGAGATGGTGGCCTACCGTGCCGTACCGGCGGGTCTGCAAAAACCGCCCGTTGTGCTGGTGGTTTCCGAGATATTCGGTGCGCACGAATATATCCGCGATGTCTGCCGCCGTCTCGCCCAGCTGGGCTATTGCGCGATCGCTCCGGAACTGTTTGCCCGCCAGGGCGATCCGCGCAAGATCGCCAGCATCCCGGAAATCCAGGCGCAGATCACCGCCAAGACACCGGATGCCCAGGTGCTGAGCGATCTCGATGCCTGCGTGGCCTGGGCTGCCGGCAAGGGAGCGGATACCAGCCGGCTGGCGGTTACCGGCTTCTGCTGGGGTGGGCGGATCGCCTGGTTGTACGCTGCCCACAATCCCGGGGTCAGGGCCGGTGTGGCCTGGTATGGCCGTCTGGTGGGCGTCGTCAACGACGTCACGCCCAGGCATCCGACCGATCTGGCCGGCCAGTTGAAGGCACCGGTGCTGGGCTTGTACGGCGGTCTCGATGCCGGCATTCCGCTGGAAACGGTCGAGGCCATGGAGAAGGCGCTCAAGCAAGGCAGTGCGGCGGCACAGGCGTCGGAAATCCATGTCTATGACAACGCACCGCATGCCTTCCATGCCGACTACCGGCCCAGCTACCGCAAGGAAGAAGCCGCAGACGGCTGGCAGAGGATGCTCGCCTGGTTCCGTAAAAACGGCGTCTGAATGCGGATTCGAGGCCGAAAATACGCGCCTTCGTGCTAACCTTCGCGCCTCGACTCGTTCCCGTTTCATCATGACCACAGAAACCACCACCGACAAACCGGTCGATCCGCGTGCCCTGCTGAAGGATCTCCAGACGCGCTTCGATGTCTTCCGCAACTTCAGTCCGCTGGCCATCGGCATCGACAAGCAGGTCTTCGCTCAGCTGCCTGACGTCAGCAAGAAGTCACTGCGTATGGCCATGCGCAGCCACACCATATCGACGCGTTACCTGAAGGAAATGGAAAAGGGCACCCAGCGTCTGAATCTGGATGGGTCGCCGGCCGGGGAAGTGACCGACGAAAACCGCCAGCATGCGGCCGAGCAGTTGAAGGAGCGCTTCAAGAAGCAGGCTGAACAGCGCAAGGCGGCCGAGGCGGAAGCGAAGGCCGAGCAGCGTCGGCAGGAAAAGCTGAACCAGCTGGCCGAGAAATTCGGTCGCAAGTAAGCGGCGCGAGCCACAAAGAAAAAGGCCAGTCGAGCGACTGGCCTTTTTGCTGGAATGCTGTGGTTGCGGGGGCAGGACTTGAACCTGCGACCTTCGGGTTATGAGCCCGACGAGCTGCCAACTGCTCCACCCCGCGTCCGGTGGTCGATTCGCCAGGGCGAACCGCTTACTTCTGAAGCAAAAAGCCCCGGCGCCAGGCCGAGGCTTAGAGCTTTTGAATTCTGGTGGGTCGTCACAGATTCGAACTGTGGACCTACGGATTAAGAGTCCGCTGCTCTACCAACTGAGCTAACGACCCAGAATTTCCCTTGATTGACTGGTGGGTCGGGCGAGATTCGAACTCGCGACCAACGGATTAAAAGTCCGCTGCTCTACCGACTGAGCTACCGACCCGCCTAGGGAGCGCGAATTATATAGACCCCACCTGGGTGCGTCAACGGAAAAGCGGAGTTTTGTGAAGATATGTGCCGCTGCATATTTTTTTCAGGCGGCCGAACTAGAATTTGCAGTGCCCATCCGGGGCATCTTTCACTGTGCAAGGAGAGCAGCGATGACCGAGCAGGATATTTCCCGTTATCAGGATCTGATAGTTACAACGGCGACCGATGTCGGAGTCAAGATACTGGCGGCTATTGCCTTCTGGGTGATCGGCCGTTGGTTGATCGGCGTTGCGGTCGGCATGGTGCGTGCCGCGCTTGAAAGGCAGAAGGTCGATCCGACGGTGTTGCGCTATGTCGGGTCGATTGTCACCGTGACGCTGAACGTGTTGCTGGTCATCGGCATTCTTGGCTACTTCGGTATCCAGACCACGACTTTCGCGGCCTTGATCGCCGGTGCCGGTATCGCCATCGGCGCAGCCTGGGCCGGGCTGCTCGCCAATTTCGCAGCCGGCGCTTTCCTGATCGTGCTGCGCCCCTTCAAGGTTGGCGATTTCGTCACCGTCGCGGGATTGACTGGCACGGTCACCGAAATCGGCTTGTTTGCGACGACGATCAATACGCCGGACAACGTGTCGACCGTGGTCGGCAACAACAAGATTTTCGGCGACAACATCCAGAATTTCACGCATAACCCGTTCCGCCGGGTCGATCTGAAATGCCAGCTGGCCGGTGCAGCCGATCACCAGGCGGCGATGGCCCTGCTGCGCGAGAAGATCGCCACCATCCCCAATGTGCTGGCCGAGCCGAAGGTCGATGTCGAGATTCTCGATTTCACGCTGGTCGGGCCGGTGTTGGCAGTGCGCCCGTACTGCCATAACGATCACTACTGGCAAGTCTATTTCGATACCAACAAGATGATCCGCGAGGCCTTGGGCGAAGCAGGGTTCCCGGCACCGATGCCGGCGCAGAACGTGATCGTCACGCAAGCCGCCTGATTCGGCCGGTCGCAGCGAGGCCCGCGCTTGAGGCGCGGGCTTTTTTTTGAACTTTTCCCCGGCTCGTCGACCCCAAGGGCCTCGTACATTCGAAGCCGGAGCAAGTCCATGGCCCATTCGATATGGACCGATCTGCGTGCCGCCTTGCGCGGCACCGACGCGGATTACACCCGTATTCCGCTCAATCGCGCGGTGTTTTTGCTGGCCGTTCCGATGTTGCTGGAATTGGTGCTCGAATCCACCTTCGCGGTCGTCGACATCTTCTTTGTCGCCAAGCTGGGGCCTTCGGCGGTAGCGACCGTCGGCCTGACCGAGACCTACCTGTTCCTGCTTTACGCGATCGCCATGGGACTGGCCATGGCGGTGACTGCCATTGTCGCCCGCCGAATCGGCGAGCAGCGCGGCGACGAGGCCGCCTTGTCGGCGGTGCAGGCGATCATGGTGGCGATGCTGGCCTCTCTGCCTTTTGCGTTCGCCGGCGTCGTCTGGGCGCAGGATCTGTTACGCCTGATGGGGGCCGACGATTGGGTGATCGAGCACGGCTACCGCTATACGCAATGGATGCTCGGCGGCAATGTGGTGATCCTGTTGTTGTTTGTCGTCAATGCCATCTTTCGCGGGGCGGGCGACGCGGCGGCGGCGATGCGCGTATTGTGGGTGGCCAACGTGCTCAACATCGTGCTCGACCCGATCTGTATCTTCGGGCTGGGGCCGATTCCGGCGATGGGCGTCGAAGGCGCGGCGATCGCCACCAATATCGGGCGCGGTGCCGGCATTCTGATGCAGTTATGGATACTCGTTCGCGGCAGCAAACACCTGCGCATACGGTTGGCCGACCTGCGCTGGCACGGCGCCACCGTGGCACAGATCGTCCGTACATCGCTGGGCGGCGTCGGCCAGATGATCGTCGCGACGACGGCGTGGATCTTCCTGATGCGTATCCTGGCCGGCGTTTCCACCGAAGCCGTCGCCGGTGCGACCATCGCGATACGCATCATGATGTTCACCTTGATGCCGGTCTGGGGCATGTCCAATGCGGCGGCGACGCTAGTCGGCCAGAACCTGGGCGCTGGCAGTCCGGCGCGCGCCGAAGCGGCAGTCTGGCGCATCGGCTGGATGAACATGCTGTTTACGCTGATCGTGTCGGCGTTGTTTTTTCTGCTGAACGAGGAGTTCATCGCCCTGTTCAGCACCGATGCCGAGGTGATCGCCATCGGCGCCGAGTGGCTGCGTATTCTGTCCTACTCGTATTTCGTCTATGGCTGGTGGATGGTGTCGGTGCAAGCCTTCAATGGCGCCGGCGACACGATGACCCCAACCTGGATCAATCTGGTGTTCTTCTGGCTGATCCAGATTCCCTTGGCCTGGACGCTGGCGGTGCCGGCGGGCTGGGCGTATTCGGGCGTGTTCTGGGCGGTGTTCGTGTCGGAAACTGCGGTCGGCGTGTTTACGCTGCTGCTGTTTTCCCGTGGCGGCTGGAAACTGGCCAAGGTTTGAGCAGGCGCCGCTGAGTCGTGCGGGCAAGCATCCCCGGCTCGGAGCGAGGGATGCCGGTCGGTGCTAGCCCAGGCGGCGGCAGATTTCCGTGGTCAGCGCCGACTGGTTCATGCAATAAAAGTGCAGCCCCGGGGCGCCGCCCTTGAGCAGGCGTTCGCACAGCTCCGTCACGACATCGAGGCCGAAGGCGCGGATCGAATCGGTATCGTCGCCGAAACCCTCGAATTTCTTGCGCATCCAGCGCGGAATGTCGGCGCCGCAGGCATCCGAGAAGCGGGCCAGCTTGGTGAAGCCGGCGATGGGCATGATGCCGGGGACGATGGGCACGTCGACGCCGGCCGCCCTGGCTTCATCGACGAAGTGAAAGTAGGCATCGGCGTTGTAGAAATACTGCGTGATGGCCGAATTAGCGCCAGCCTTGACCTTGCGCACGAAGGCGTCGAGGTCGTCCTTCGGGCTGCGCGCCTGGGGATGCCATTCCGGGTAGGCGGCGACCTCGATGCTGAACCAGTCGCCGGTTTCGGCGCGAATGAATTCGACCAGCTCGTTGGCGTAGCGGAACTCGCCGGCCTCGGCCATGCCGGAGGGCAGGTCGCCGCGCAGGGCGACGGTGCGCTTGATGCCGGCGGCCTTGTATTCGGCGAGGATTTCGCGGATCGATTCGCGCGTCGAGCCAATGCACGACAGGTGCGGCGCGGCATCGAATCCTTCGGCGGCGATTTCCTTGACCACGGCGAAGGTGCGTTCGCGGGTGGAGCCGCCGGCACCGTAGGTGACCGAGAAGAATTCGGGCTTCAGTTTCGCCAGTTCGGCGCGGACGGTGCGCAGCTTGTCGACCCCTTCCGGTGTTTGCGGCGGGAAGAATTCGATGGAGATTTCTGTTTTCATTTGTTCAACCAGATGAAGAATTCGCGGTTGCCATCACCGCCGGTAATCGGGCTATTCAGCCAGCCGCGGACAGTCAGGCCGAGGACACGGGCGCAATCCCGCAGCTTGCGTTCGACATCGACGTAGAGCCCGGTGTCGCGGACGATGCCACCCTTGCCAATGTTGTCAGGGCCAACCTCGAACTGCGGCTTGACGAGCAGCAGCATATCGCCGTGCGGCGCGAGGAGGGCGGGTAAGCGAGGCAGGATAAGGGTCATGGAGATGAAGGAGACATCACCGACGATCAGGTCGAAGCCCCCCTCCGGAAAGGCGTTGCCGAGATCGGCCGCGCTCAGGGTGCGGCAGTTGATGCCTTCAATGGCGGTGACGGCCGGGTCGGCACGCAATTGGGCGTGCAGCTGGTCATGCCCGACATCGACGCCGACAACG
>CALJZP010000130.1 GCA_937983545.1 uncultured Azonexus sp. | reverse complement strand
GTCGGGTCAGGCGGCAAGGTCATCAAGTAAGCCCCGGCAGGGAATCCAGCAAAAAGCCCGACGTATTCCGTCGGGCTTTTTCGTTCAGGCGCGTCGCCAGGTCGTGCCTTGCGGACCATCGTCGAGCACGATCCCCGCGCTCTTCAGCTCGTCGCGGATGCGGTCGGCCTCGGCGAAATTTCTGGCTGCCTTGGCCGCGATCCGGGCCTCGATCATCTGCCCGATGGCGGCTTCGTCAAGGCCGCCGGCGCTGCCACCACCTTGCAGGTAGGCCATCGGCTCGCGTTCGAGCAGGCCGATCACGGCGCCCAGCGCCTTCAGCAACCCGGACAGTTCGGCACTTTTCTGGCGATTGGCCTCGGCAGCCAGTTCGAACAACACGGCAATCGCGCCGTGCGAATCGAAATCCTCGTTCAACGCCGCGGCAAAGCGGGCTGCGAAATCGTTCGTCCAGTCGATGGCCTGCGCAGCCGCCGGCACGTCGCGCAGCGTGAAATACAGGCTGTCCAGGCTGCGTTTGGCATCTTCCAGATGAGCATCGGAGTAATTCAGCGGACTGCGGTAATGGGCGCGCAGGATGAAGAAGCGAACCACCTCGGCGTCGAACTGCTCGAGCACCGTGCGAATGGTGAAGAAATTGCCCAGCGACTTGGACATCTTCTCGTTGTCGACCCGCACAAAGCCGTTGTGCATCCAGTAATTGACGTAACTGCAGCAGTTGGCACCCTCGGACTGGGCAATTTCGTTCTCGTGGTGAGGAAACTGCAAATCCTGGCCGCCGCCGTGGATATCGAAGTGATTGCCGAGCAGCGACGAACTCATCGCCGAGCATTCGATGTGCCAGCCGGGACGCCCGTCACCCCACGGCGAAGCCCAGGCCGGCTCACCCGGCTTGGCATTCTTCCACAGCACGAAATCGAGCGGGTCCTGCTTGGCCGAATCGACCTCGACCCGCTCGCCAGCGCGCAGGTCGTCGAGCGACTTGCCCGACAGCTTGCCGTATCCCGGGAATTTGCGGACCGCGTAGTTCACGTCGCCATCCGTCGCCTGGTAAGCCAGGCCGTTGCTTTCCAGCTTGCGGATGATTTCCTGCATTTCCGGCACGTATTCAGTCGCGCGCGGCTCGTGATTGGGACGCAGAACGCCCAGCGCATCGGCATCCTCATGCATGTAGGCGATGAAGCGATCGGTCAGTTGCTGGATCGTTTCGCCATTTTCGATGGCGCGCTTGATGATCTTGTCGTCGATGTCGGTGATGTTCCGCACATAAGTGACGTCGTAACCCGATGCCTTCAGCCAACGGTAAACCATGTCGAAAACCACCATCACCCGGGCATGGCCGAGGTGGCAGTAGTCGTACACCGTCATGCCGCAAACGTACATGCGAACCTTGTTCGCTTCGATGGGAGTAAATACTTGTTTTTCGCGCTTCAGCGAGTTGTAGATCTTTAGCATGCGGGGACGTTTTCAAGGCACGCCGGGATGCTCAAAACTATGGATTCACCGGCGTTTTTGGTAGAATCAGAGGATCGTATAACCTCGAAAAGTATAGCATAGCGATGACCTCGATCTCCCTGCTCCAGCCCCGTTTCAGGCAACTCAAGACCTTGCGCGCACTGGCAATCGGACTGGCCATCGGCTTTGCCGCCCCAGCCTTCGCCGACAACCTGCCGGAAGTCCAGCGTTTGATCAAGCAGGGCCAGTTCCCGCAGGCCATGGAAAAGGTCGATGCTTACCTGAGCAGCCGCCCCAAGGATGCCCAGGGCCGCTTCCTGAAGGGCCTGATCTATACCGAGATGAACAAGCCGGCCGATGCGATCGCCGTGTTCACCAAGCTTTCCGAGGATTACCCGGAACTGCCCGAGCCCTACAACAACCTGGCCGTCCTGTACGCCCAGCAGAAGCAATATGACAAGGCCCGCACGGCGCTCGAAATGGCCATCAGGACGCACCCGTCCTACGCCATCGCCTACGAAAACCTGGGCGACGTCTATGCCAAGCTGGCCAGCCAGGCCTACGACAAGGCGCTCCAGCTGGACAACTCCAATTCAGCCACCCAGAACAAGCTGGCGCTGATCCGCGACCTGATCTCGACGTCGGGCAAGGGCAATGTCAAGCCGCAACCGGTCGCGGCCACTCCGGCCCCCGCTGCCCAACCGGCCCCGGCGCCGGTTGCAGCCAAGCCGGCGACTCCGGCCACCGCCACGGTCGTGGCCGCCACGGCAGGCGCTGCAGCTTCGCCCGCCACCCCGGCCCCGGCGCCCGCTCCGGTCGCTGCGGCGCCAGCACCCAGCAAGCCGGCGGCAAGCGCCAGCGGCAGCGGCAGCGAGGACGTGGCCAAGGCGATCCATGCCTGGGCTGACGCCTGGTCGCGCAAGGACATGAAGGCTTACCTCGGTTCTTACGCCAGCGACTTCGACACTCCCAAGGGCATGAGCCGCAAGGCTTGGGAGCAGGAACGCGAACAACGCATCGCCGGCAAGGGTGGCAAGATTTCCGTTTCGGTCGATGCACCGCAGATCACCGTGAATGGCGACAAGGCGACCGCCAAGTTCCGCCAGCACTACAAGGCCACCGGCTTGTCGAGCTCGACGACCAAGACGCTGGTGCTCGTCCGTTCGGGTAGCAAGTGGCTGATCAAGGAAGAAATCGCCCGGTGAGAATCAAGCTGCGCTATCTCCTGCTGGCCGTGGCAGCAACCGTCACCGCGGGAGCCGTGGCCAAGTTGTCAGATAAACCGGGAGACTCCAGGCAGACCGGCAACACGCCAACCGCCGACAATTCGCTGGCACGCAATGCGGCCAATGCGTTGAACGCCACCTCGCCGTTCGCCTCCGTCGTTTCCGACGCCGGCCCCGAAGAAACGCTGGCCCGCATCTTTGCCGAAATCGAAGCCAACCGGCTCGGCAATGCCTTGCAACTGACCGAGGCGCTGCTTCGCCAACACCCGAATTACCGCCTCGCCAACCTGATCAAGGGTGATCTGCTGCTGGCCAAGGCGCAACCGATCCAGACCTTCGGCGCACTCAGCGACGCACCGGCCGACAAGGTCGCCGACCTGCGTGCCGAAGCGCTGGTTCGCCTCAAGGCCTACCGCGAAAAGCCGCCGGTCGACTTTGTCCCACGCTACCTGCTGCAGATGGAACAGGGGCAGCGCCATGCCATCGTCGTGGACACCAAGCGCTCGCGCCTCTATCTCTACGAAAATGACCGCAAGAATGGCGGCCGTCCGCGCTTCGTCGCCGACTACTATGTGACGCAAGGCAAGCTGGGCGCCGAAAAGCAGGTCGAAGGCGACAAGAAAACGCCGATCGGGGTCTATCACGTCACGGCCAACCTGCCCAAGCAGAAGCTGGCCGACCTCTACGGCAGCGGCGCCTACCCGCTCAACTACCCGAATGAATGGGACAAGCGCCAGGGGCGTGGTGGCAGTGGCATCTGGCTGCACGGCACGCCGTCCGACACCTTCGCCCGCCCGCCGCGCGCCTCCGACGGCTGCGTCGTGCTGACCAATCAGGATCTCGACGTCGTCGCCAAGAACCTGCAGGTCGGTCTGACCCCGGTAATCATCAGCGATACCGTCGAATGGCTGTCGCTGGATGACTGGAATCGCGAGCGTAACGAGCTGAACAAGACCATCGAGTCGTGGCGTACCGACTGGGAAAGCCGCGATACCGGACGCTATCTGAGCCACTACTCGAAACGTTTCAAATCGGGCGATCAGAATTTCGACGAGTTCGCCGCGCAGAAAAAACAGGTCAATGCCAACAAGGAATGGATCAAGGTCAAGGTCAATAACTTGTCCGTGTTCCGCAGCCCGGGCAAGGACGAGGTTGTCGTTGTCACCTTCGAGCAGGATTACCGCAGCAACAATCTGGACAACCAGATGAAGAAGCGCCAGTACTGGCTGCGCGAAGACGGCAAATGGAAAATCATCTACGAAGGAAGTGCCTGATGTTGAAGAAAGTATCCTTGTTGGCCGCCGGCCTGCTGGCCTCGGCCCTGGCCTGGGCCAACCCGACGGTCGAAATGACCACCAATCTCGGCAAGTTCACGCTGGAGCTCTACCCGGACAAGGCGCCGAAAACCGTCGAGATGTTCCTCTATAACGCCAAGCACGGTTTCTACGAGGCAACCGTATTCCACCGCGTGATCGACGGCTTCATGATCCAGGGCGGCGGTTTCAATTCCTCAATGGAAGAAAAGAAGACCCGCACGCCGGCTCTGCCGAACGAAGCCAACAACGGTCTGGCGAACGATCGCGGCACCGTCGCCATGGCCCGCACGCAAGACCCGCATTCCGCCCGCGTCCAGTTTTTCGTCAACCTCAAGAACAACGACTTCCTGAACCACCGCTCCCCGGCCGATGGGCGCACCTGGGGCTACGCCGTCTTCGGCAAGGTCACGCAGGGCATGGACGTCATCGACAAGATCGCCAAGGTGCCGACCGGCAATGCTGGCTATTACGAAAACGTGCCGACGACCCCGGTCGTCATCCAGAACGTCAAGATCATCTCTGAAAAGTAAGGCTCACCAACCATGTCCCAAGTCAAACTGACCACCAACCAAGGTACCATCACCCTCAAGCTGGACGCCGAGAAGGCACCGAAGACGGTCGCCAATTTCGTCTCTTATGTCGAAGCCGGCCACTACAACAACACCATCTTCCACCGCGTCATCAAGAATTTCATGATCCAGGGCGGCGGCATGGAACCGGGCATGAACCAGAAGGAAACCCAGGCGCCGATCGAGAACGAGGCCGCCAATGGTCTGAAGAACAAGCGTGGCAGCATCGCCATGGCACGCACCAACGATCCGCACTCGGCCACCGCCCAGTTCTTCATCAACGTCGTCGACAACGACTTCCTCGACTTCAAGTCGCCGTCCGGCCAGGGCTGGGGCTACTGCGTGTTCGGCGAAGTCACCGAGGGCATGGACGTGGTCGACAAGATCCGCGCCGTCGCCACCGGCAACAAGGGCTTCCACCAGGACGTGCCGAAGGAAGACGTGATCATCGAGAAGGCCGAGATCGTTTGATCTTCTTCATCTCCGATCTGCACCTGTCGCCCCGGTCCCCCGGGGCGACTGCTTTGTTCCTCCGCTTTTTGTCGGGCCGCGCCCGCCAGGCCGAGGCCCTGTACATTCTCGGCGACCTGTTCGAGGTCTGGGTCGGCGACGACATCGACGATCCGTATCACAACAGGATCACCGCCGCCCTGCGTGCCGCCAGCGACGCCGGGCTGAAAATCTTCATCATGCACGGCAACCGCGACTTTGCGCTAGGCGAGCAGTTTGCCGCGGCCGCCGGCGCCCGCCTGTTGCCCGACCCCTACGATCTGACACTGCCGGAATGGTCTTTCGTGCTTTCGCACGGCGACGCCCTGTGCCTGGACGACCTGGCCTACCAGGCCTATCGCGCCAAGGTGCGCGACCCGGAATGGCAACGGAAGATGCGCGCCAAGCCGCGCTTCCTGCGCAGCCTGCTCGGCCGCTATATCCGCTGGCGCAGCGGCCGCCGCAAGCGCGACCACAGCTACATCTATGCCGATCTGCAGCCGGCCGCCACCGACGACTTCCTGCGCGACCACGGCTACACGACCTTCATCCACGGCCATACCCATCGCGCCGCGACCCATGACCACATCGTCGACGGCATCCATGTCGAACGCTGGGTCCTTGCCGACTGGCATGAAGACCGTGGCGAAGCCTTGCGCTGGGATGGCGAGACGCTGATCCGCGAAGCCGTCCTGCCGGAAAGCTGAGCATGTCCGCCCCTTCCCGCGCCCTTGACGTCCTGCGCGACGTCTTCGGCTACCCCGCCTTCCGCGGCGAACAAGCCGAGATCATCGCCCATGTCGCCAGCGGTGGCGACGCCCTGGTCCTCATGCCGACCGGCGGCGGCAAAAGCCTCTGCTACCAGATTCCCGCCCTGCTCCGTCCTGGCTGTGCCGTCGTTGTCTCGCCGCTGATCGCACTGATGCAGGATCAGGTCGATGCCTTGACCCAGCTCGGCGTCAAGGCTGCCTGCCTCAATTCGACCCTCGACTGGCGCGAAGCGCAGGCCATCGAGCAGGCCATGTTCGCGGGCACCCTCGACCTCGTCTACATCGCGCCCGAACGCCTGCTGCTCGAGCGCACCCTGTCCTTGCTCGACGCCCTGTACGAAGCCGGCAAGCTGGCGCTTTTCGCCATCGACGAAGCCCACTGCGTCTCGCAATGGGGGCACGACTTCCGCCCCGAATACCTGCAGCTGTCCGCCCTGCACGAACGCTATCCGGTCGTGCCGCGCGTCGCCCTGACCGCCACCGCGGACCAGGCAACGCGCAACGAGATTCTGCAACGCCTGGGGCTGGCCGAAGCGCGCGTCTTCCTGTCCAGCTTCGACCGTCCGAACATCCGCTATACCGTGGTGGAAAAGGACAATGCCCGCAAGCAACTGCTCACTTTCCTGTCCGGAAGGCAAGGCCAGGCCGGCATCGTCTATTGCCTGTCGCGCAAGAAGGTCGAGGAAACAGCCGAATGGCTTTCCGCCCAGGGCTATCCGGCATTGCCTTACCATGCCGGCCTGCCGGCGCCCGAGCGCGCCGCCAACCAGCGTCGATTCCTGCGCGAGGAGGGGCTGATCATGTGCGCCACCATCGCTTTCGGCATGGGCATCGACAAGCCGGACGTCCGCTTTGTCGCCCACCTCGACCTGCCCAAGAGCATCGAGGCCTACTATCAGGAAACCGGCCGCGCCGGCCGTGACGGCGAGCCGTCGGAAGCCTGGATGGCCTACGGCATGCAGGACGTCGCGCTGCAACACGCGCGTATCGCCGAGTCCGGCGCCGCCGAAGGCCAGAAAATCCTCGAATCGCAGCGCCTGACTGCCCTGCTCGCCTACTGCGAGGCGCCGCGTTGCCGCCGCCAGGTGCTGCTCAACTACTTCGGCGAGGAACGCCAGCCCTGCGGCAATTGCGATGTCTGCGACAACCCGCCGGAGCTCTGGGACGGCACGCAAGCCGCACAGAAAGCGCTGTCGGCAATCTTCCGTACCGGCATGCGTTTCGGCGTCGCCCACCTGACCGACATCCTGCGCGGCAAGGCAACCGACAAGGTCAGGCAGTGGAACCATGACCAGCTGCCGACCTTCGGTGTCGGCAGCGACCTCGACGAGCACACCTGGAAAAGCACTTTCCGCCAGCTGGCTGCCGCCGGCCTGGTCCATGTCGACATGGCCGAACACGGTGCCCTGCAACTGACCGAGGCCGCCCGCGAAGTCCTCAAGGGAGGACGTAGCGTACCGCTGCGCCGCCCGCCGCCACGCAAGGCCACATCAACGAAAGCCAGCCGTACGGTCGTCAGCGACCTGTCGGCCGCCGACGACGCGCTGTTCCAGCTGCTCCGCCGCTGGCGGGCCGATACGGCGCGGGAACAGAGCGTGCCCGCCTATGTCATCCTGCACGACAAGACCCTGCGCGAACTAGCCGAGGTACGCCCGACCAGCCATGGCCTGCTGGCGAGCATCACCGGCATGGGCAGCGCCAAGATCGAGCATTACGGTGCCGAGCTGCTCGACCTGATTCGCAACGAGGGCTGAGATGCGACAACGCGACACACTCGACGCCATTCTCGCCACCATCGTCGTCACCGCGCTGCTTGTCTCGGGAATCGCTCCCCACGACCGGCCGACCTGGCTGATGGAGGTGGCCCCGGTCATCATCGCCCTGCCCCTGCTGATCCTGACCCGGCGCAGTTACCCGCTGACCGCGCTACTGGCCGTCCTGATCGCCCTCCACGCGCTGGTCCTGATTCTCGGCGGCGCGTACACCTACGCCAAGGTGCCGTTCGGCTTCTGGCTGCAGGATGTCCTCGGCACCGCGCGCAACCCGTACGACAAGATCGGGCACTTCATGCAGGGCTTCGTGCCGGCGCTGATCGCTCGCGAAATACTGATTCGCGGGCACCATGTCGCCGGCCGCCGGATGACGGCCTTCCTGTGCGTCTGCATCGCCATGGCGATCAGCGCCGGCTACGAATTGATCGAATGGGCGGCAGCCCTGCTCATGGGCCAGGGTGCCGACGAATTTCTCGGTACGCAGGGCGACCCGTGGGATACCCAGTCCGACATGTTCATGGCCTTGATCGGGTCAATGAGCGCCATCGTCGTGCTGGGCAAGTGGCACGACCGACAACTGGCGCAGCTTCCCGGCCGCTGATCCCGAAAACAAAAATGCCTGCAAGCCACGGCCTGCAGGCATCGAAACATTTTCCGGCACGTGCAAGGCGGTCGCCTTGCACGGCGCTTCTTACTTGGCCCGACGGCTACGACGTCCGGCCATCAAACCGACCATACCGAGACCGAGCAGCGCCAGCGAACCGGGCTCCGGTACCGCCAGACGGTCTAGATTGGCGACCGACAGGTTCTGCCAGGCTCCGCCATTGACGCTGAAACGACCGGCCTGCCCGCCATTGCAGCAATTCTCGGCCCAATAGGCATCCAGGGTGTGATTTCCCACCGACAGGTTGCTCACGCTCCCCGCCAGCAGTTCGGACAAGGCATTCCAGTTGCCGCCCCACCACAGATCGGTGGCGTTGGTATTGAGCAACACCCCATCGAAGTACAGGGCGCCGCCATAGCCGGCATCCGGCGCCAGCTGAAAGGCCAGTGCGCTGCCAGCAAAGGTGGTGCCGATGTTGAAATTGACACGCAGATGGTCGTAACTGTTGTTACCGCCGGCCTGACCGGAGAAATTGCCCGGCGTGGAACTGCTGATCGACGAAGCTTGCGCCGACCATCCGGCACGATAATCGCCAAACGAGGCATTGGTTATGGTGCGCGTCTCATAGGTGATCAATGCGGCTTGCGCGGCGATTGATGCGGTGGCGAGGGCAAGGCCCAGCACGGTCGAGCGCAGCTTGAAAGGAAGTTGGATCATGTTGTCGTTTCGCTGGTTTGAGCTTCCGTCATCCGGCAGCCTGGTTACACAGAAAGGAATGTCACGGATCGACACCCCCTTGTGGCGAGATATCGATCCGGAACTGTTGCTTTTATATCAAAGGCAGCCAACGTCAGACCTTGAGCCAATTCACAGCAACCGGAAAAAACCTTCAAAACCCTGGCGAACCGCTGGCATCGCCAAGCACGCAAGACGCCTGCCGCTATCGCAGATGCTGCTCGGCAACGGCAGACAACTCGGCATTCAGCGAACCGGTCGCCAGCGCCCGACGCAACGCATCCCGGGCCTCCGGGATTCTGCCATCGGCTTCAAGCGCCAGGCCCAGGCCCAGCCACCAGCGCCCTTCATTCGGCACCAGGCGGGATGCGCGCTGATAATGCACCGCTGCCTGCCGATGTGCGCCGAGTCGCGACTTCAGGTGCCCCTGGAAACCGGCGTAGTCGGCATTGGCCTCGGCATAGGCCTGGGAGCGGGCAAGGGTACGGTCGGCCGCCGCCAGATCGCCCTGTTCCAGTTGCAGCCGGGCCAGCGACATGGCCCATCCGGTCTGGGCCGGCATCAGATCGACACCCTCCTGCAGAACGACCATCGCGTCTTCCATTCGCCGCATGTCGAGCAACTGGCGGAGCAATGCCTGGCGCACCTGGACGTAGCCCGAATCGATTTTCAGCGCGGCCCGCATGCCATCGAGCGCTTCGCCGCTACGACCGGAGGCGAGCGCCATTTCGGCCTTGCGGTATTCCGCATCGGCGCGATCGCGCGGCGTGGCGGCAACCGGACTCTTCTCGATCTTCACCGGACCTTGGGGCGCCGATGCCGGAGCCGCTTCCGTCCTCACCGACGTGGCAGGAACTGGCGGCGCGACAGGGTCAGGAACGCCCAGCACGGGCGCTGCCGGAAGGGGAACGACCGCCAGGTTTGACGAGAGCCGGAGACTCTCGTCAGCCGGCACGCCAGCATCGACCGGCGAAGCTTGCGGCGCAGGCGCCGCTGGAGAAACCAGTTCCGGTGGAGCGACCAGCGTGGCCGGAGGCGGCGGAGGCGCAATGACGGACAGCGAGACATCCAGCAGTCCGGCTTGGTGGACAACGACAGCCCCCGCGACCACCAGCCCTCCCACTAACAGCAGCAGAAGTTTTTTGCCTTGCCCTTTTTTTTCCGGAGGCAGGGAGCGGATTTCCCGCTGCAGGCTCTGGCGCGCCAGGTCGTCGGGGCGCTTGGCCTCGAGATTGCGCAGCATGTCGTTGATCAGACTCATTTCACCACCATCCGGTCGCCGCGGCGCCTTCGGTATCGCCTGCCGCCTGACGCACATGCCGGGCACCGACGGCATGCTTGCCCTCGCCATAGACCGCCAGCAGTGCCTTGTGCGCCAGGATGTTGAGCAGACGCGGCGTGCCACGACTGGCCCGGTGCAGACAACGAACGGCACGCGGCCCGAAGACGCTTTCGCCGCGATAGCCGGCCACCCGGAGGCGATGCGCCAGATAATTGGCCACTTCCTCGCGTGCCAGGCCGTCGAGCCGATAGTGGAAGGCGATACGCTGAAGCAGTTGGCGTACCGACGGCTCGGCCAGCTTGCGGTCGAGTTCGGGCTGGCCGAACAGGACAATCTGCAGCAGCTTGCGCTTCTCTGTTTCCAGATTCGACAGCAGGCGCAGCGATTCGAGCGTTTCCAGCGGCATGGCCTGTGCCTCGTCGATGCACACGACGACTTGCCGTTCGGCAGCCGCGTACCCGAGGAGGGCATGATTGACGCTCTTTAGCAGGTGATAATCGTCATTCTGCGCGTCGATCTCGACCCCTAGCTCTTCGGCCAGGGCAAGCAATAAAGTGCGGGGCGCCAGATAAGGATTCGGCAGATAGGCCGAGACACTGCCTACCGGCAAGGCTTGCAGCAGACGCCTGCAAAGCAGCGACTTGCCGGTGCCGACCTCACCGGTGATCTTGATGAAGCCCTCGCCGCTGTTCAGCGCGACGAGCAGCGTATTGAGCGCCTCCTGATGGCTGCGCGTGATGACCGTGAAACTGGTATCCGGCGTGATGCTGAAGGGCAGCTCGGTCAGCCCGAAATGATCGAGATACAACGCTGAGCGCCCCCGCTAACGCTTACTGCCATTCGAAATTCCGCTGCTGACGCGGATCGAGCGCCTGCATGCGTTCCTGGGCATCCCCTGCGGCAGTTCGCCAGGATTCCTCACCCTTGATCACGGTCGAGCGCATCAGGATGACCAGCTCGCGCTTGCGGTTCAACACGCTCTTCTGTCCGAACAGCGCGCCAACTCCCGGAACACCGCTGATCCCCGGCAAGCCGTTGCGGCTGGTGGTCTGCTCCTGGCTCATCAGGCCACCGATAGCGACGATGCTGCCGTCCTGAACGCGAACGATGCTATCTGTCTCGTTGATGGTGCTAGAGGCCAGCGGCAACGTATAGGTACCCAGATCGCCGAGGTTCACGTTCTTGGTCTTTTCCGCGACAACGCTGACCTGCGGATGAACGTGCAGAATGATGTTGCCGTCGTCGTCGATCTGCGGTGTCACGTCCAGCGCGATACCCGAGAAGAAGGGCTGCAGCGTGATATTGGGTGTCACGACATTGCTGCCGCCAGCCGTTCCGGTCGTCACGTTGGTACTGATCCCGGTGACAAAATAATCATCGGTACCCACCTTCAGCACGGCCTTCTGGTTATTGGTCGTCGCGATGCGCGGGCTGGACAGTACTTGCACGTCACCTTGCCCCTCCAGGAAGGAAAGCAAGGCAGCAAAATTGTTCGACTGGAAAGTCAAGCCGAAGAAACCATTTCCCGTCGTGCCGGTAGCGAGCGCACCCTTGCTCCCAGGACGTGCCGCCACCGTGGTGCCGGCCGTGATTCCCGTCGCATTAGCACCAATGGTCCCCGATCCGGCCAGCACGGCATTGGGTGCCGATATTCCTAGCGAGAACCGATTGCTGACCCCTCCGAACTGACTCCAATTGATACCGGTCTGGTACGAATCGTTCAGCGACACCTCGATGATCTTGGCTTCAAGCATGACCTGTCGCTCGACAACCAGCTGGGTGGCCTTCAGATAGTCCTCGACACCCTTCAGTTCGGCAGGCGAGGCCTTTACGAGAACAACACCAGAAGTCGGATTGATGATCACGTTGCGGCCATCCTGATTACCGACGATGGTATTCAGCGCCAGGCCGAGTTCTTTCCAGAAGTCATAGTCCGAAGTCGTCTGCACGCGAGCGCTATCGACCGCGCGTTGCGACACCCCACCTGTCGTCCCGCCCGGCACCACAGGCGCGGTCGTGTTTCCGGTCATATTCTGCATCGGATTCGAAGTCGTCGGCGAACTGCCGGTTACACGCATATCGCTGGACCCAACCCGGCGATTGGCCAGGTAATTGATCTTGAACATCCGCGTCTGGACCGTATTCGGCTGCACAAAGATGCGCGTACCCTGGACGCGATAGGCATAACCGTAAACATCGCGCAACGTGTCGAGCGCTTCGCGGACCGTGGTGTTCTTCAGGTTGAGGCTGACCGTACCCGACAGGTCGGGCGGGAAAAGTACGCTGTATTGCGTTCCGGACACCAAGGCATTCAGCACCTGTGCAACTGGCGCATTATTGACTGCCAGGTTGAAACGCGGCTCCGGCTTGGCAGGGGCCGGCTGATCGATCTGCAATGGAGGCACCATGGCTTGTCCCACCGCATCACTCTGCGAACGCGCCGACTTGCTGCTGGCTGCCGCCTCCATATCCCGGCCGGCCCGGTCGAAAACGTCCCCGCGCCGCGAATGCTGGTTGCTGCACGCGGCCAGCAGCAATGCCGACATGACCACAATCAATATCTTGCTCATGGGAGCCCCTTTACTTGCCCTGACTTGGCCGCCTTGCCGGCAGCAGGCATCACGATCATCTGTTTTTTGACATCGGGAGTCAGATACAGATGGGTCACACCATCCGCTCCCTGCAACACCGCTTCGCGCTCGTTCAGGCGGACCAGGGTCGAGCTGCCCAGCTTCCCCCCCAGCACCACCGTCTTGCCGCCAATTACCGCCACCGGTTTTCCACCCTGTGGCATCAGCACCGACTGCAAACGAAGGGCGCCGGCCGCTCCGTCGCCACCATCCGCAGCCCCTTCGGCAGGCACCATCCAATTGGCCGGCGGGCGTGTCGGGTCGGCCGACTGCGCGAAAGCGGCAGTGCCGAAAACGAGAAGAGCAAAAGCAATCAGCCTCATAGCGCCAGCCATGTCCGGTCCGGACTCAAGGTATAAACGGTCAAGCTCATTTCCGCGCGAGGGTACTCGATCACGCGGTAAGTGAGTGCTCCCCAGAGCAACCTCTGCTGCAGCTTCTCCAATTGCGAAAGATATGTCTGCAACTGAACATAATTACCTTCCAGCCGAATTTCGACACCATGCCGATAGAGATCGAAACTCCGTTCAGCAGGTTTGGCGTTACCCTCCGCGGCCAGCTCGGACGGCAATACACTTTCCGGCGCCAGTGTTTTCAGGCTGAGCAAACGTAATCCGGCATGACGCGACAACAGACTCTCGAGCAAGCGATTCATTTCTTCCGGCCGCACCAGTACCGAACTGAACTGACGCAACTGCTCGTCCAGTTTTTCCCGCTGGACATTCAGCGCCGCAAGATCAGCCTTGCGAGCAGCATCCGGGTCGGCTGACAACTGCTGCTGCAGGGTCGCCGCCTCTGCCTGCAAACGCGCCACCGATGCACTGTCGCCCGCCAACGTCGTCTCGATGCTTCGCACTCGCACCGTTTGCGGATCCACAAAGAGCGTATACCCGATCAGTAAGGGACCGAGGGCCAGCGCTGCCGCGACCAACCCTCGTTCGCGACGGGACAATGCGCAGTAACGATCGTTCAGGCGAGCCCAGGATTGACGCAAGTTCATGGTGCTTTCTCCTGAGTGGTCTTCAGGACGAATTCCGTGTACCTCGGCAACGCAGCCTTGGCCGGCAGCGGCGTCGCCGCCGGAGCGACGCCGGCAGCGGCCTCATGTGGCTTTTCGGCCGGATCGATCCCTTTCATGTCGAGTGCCGAAAAGCGCCGCCCGGCAAAGGCCGGCTCGGCATTCAGCCGACTGATATAGACCGACAACAAGGCAGGATCGGTCAGGCGACCACGAATTTCGATACTCTTCTCCGCAAAGCCGAAGCCGGTCAACCAGGCGCCATCGATCGCCTGACGCGCAAATCCCTGAAATAGTCCGGAATAAGCCTGATTGCTCGGCAAATCACCGCGCGCAACGATGTCGAGTACCTGCTGGCGCTGAGCAATGGCGGTGCGTGCGGCATCCAGCTGCCTATCGAGTTGCCCGTCGCTCTTGCGTGCCCCCAGGCGTTCGCCGAACGACTGCACCTGTTGCTGCAAGGTCACCAATTCGCCACGTAACTGGGTTTCACGGGCTTTCAGGCCTTCCAGTCGCCAGGCAGAAATACTCGCCAGAATAACGACCATCAGCAGGCCGACCAAGGCTGCAACAGTGACAACCGGTAACGATAGCCAATCGAAACGCGGCCGTAGTTCGGGCAGCAGCAAATTGATTTGCTGACTCATGCGTCGCCCCTCAACGCAGCGCCGATCGCCAGCAGACTCTGCGCCTGCCGCTCGACCACACGCAACTCTGGAATGCCATTGAATTCGGCAACCTGCGACAAATCAGCAACCTGGACTGGCAGATAAAGGTTCTGCGCCAACTGGGCGACAGTACCGGCGCAATCGAATTCTGAGGAAACAAGCAGCCGAGATACTGAAATAAAACCGTACTGGCGATCGAAATTGTCCAACGTACGCTGCAATTCAAGCGCCAAACGTTCCAGCATCTGCTGGCGACGATCGGCATCCGTCTCGGCCAGTGCCTGGGCAGACACCTCGATGCGCCGCGACAGATAAAGCTCTCCGCCAAAGGTAATGGTCAGCAGGCTTTCGCCTCCGTGCATGGCCAAAAAGGCGAGACCGCGATTAGGCTCCTCGAAGAGCGCCGCCACGTTGCGCACCGCCATCTCGGGAATGTCGATAGCCTCCAGCAGAACATGAGCTGCATCAAAGGCGGCCATTTCCTCCGCGACCACTGCCTGGGGAGCAACGATGGCGAATACATTGACCTGCCGCCCGCCTTCGGTAGGAATATCGGCGACTGCGATAGCCGCGCCATCAACCGGGAAATCGACCATATCCTTCAGGCGCCAGCGCAAAGCCTGACTCCGCTCTTCCGGAGGAACGGCTGGCGCTTCGAGTTGCGCCATTCGGTAACGACTTTCGCCCAGCAACGTCGCACAGCGATAGCGCTTGAGCCCTTTATTCTGCGCCAAGCGGGACAAGGCGTCTGGTTGGCCGCCTACCTTGAACGACTCGCAAAGCCTTATTTCAGGGCGTTTGCCGACCGGTGTAATGACATGAGCAAGGTCAAGGCGGTCACCCATTCGGACAACCGACATCCATCCCTCCACACGCTTCGCCCCGAAATTCGGCCACATGGTCCACACACCTTAAGTTTTTTCAGAAGGATAGCCAGTAACGTATTCTTTTTCAATGGTTTTTTATTATTAGTAATTTTCCCGAAAATAGATGACCGGCGATCGAGGCCCACACGCCCCAAAACAGGCACGAGCCTTCCCGGTTGACGGCAGCCATGCTGAAGCAGTGAGCTTGCTGCCGACAATATCGACATAGCCAAAATTCCCGTTCCCCGGCCCCTGGGTGCTTACTGTGGGATGACGCAGCACAAGCCGCGCATCTCCTGCCGTAACCCCCACCGAAGATGCAGTTGATCCGTTCATTTGCGCAACGACTTCTCCCGCGGCAAGCCCGTTCCGGGTTGTATCAGGAGGTGCGTAGAAAGTCAGGCCGCCATTTCCTGTATCTTGGCGTGTCGGCACCGTTAATGAAGTACAGGCATCGGCCGTGTTTTTCTGCCAACCGCCGACAGTCCAGTACTGAGTCTGCACAGGAACGGCAAGGGGCAAGAATTCCGAACCATACGCATTGCCTAGCCACAAACGACCGCTTCGAATTTCGCTAGACAACTCACCCGACGAAACAACGCCATCGGTATCGGTGGCCCTAATCTTGATTGAAGTTGGCGGGGTATTAATCGAGGAAAAAGTGTAGACCGGCTGAACGCTTGACTCCCCGGCAACGAAATTGGCAGCAGCGATACTTCCCGCAGCGGTAAACCCACCCCCTGAAAAACCGGTGGCATCACTCAGCGTCACGGCACGGGCAAACGCACCTGTGTAATTGACGTCCTTTGCAGGTACGGCATCGGCTGTCATTGCAGTGACCAAAACAGATGAGAACGGCTGCTTTGAATATGTAAAGCTGCCGCATCCAGCCGCCGGCGTAACCAGAAAATGATGCGCCACGAACCGACCCA
>CALJZP010000129.1 GCA_937983545.1 uncultured Azonexus sp. | reverse complement strand
CTGTGGGCCGGCAAGACCGAGCATGAGCGCGCTGTCGGTCAGGGAGGTCAGCTTGACCTTGCTGCGCAGAACGAACATTTGCAGGCGTTTCTGGGTGGCTTCCTGAAGGTCAGAAGAGAGTGCCAGCAGGTAGCGGCCGTTCTGGCGCCAGACCAGAAAGCTGGCCTGCATGCGGCCCTTGGCCGTGCACCACCCGGCATGTTGCGCCTGCTGCTCGCCGAGGTGATTGACGTCGCTGGTGAATTGGCTGTGCAGAAAGGCCTTGGCGTCTTCGCC
Source organism: uncultured Azonexus sp. (assembly GCA_937983545.1). Taxonomy (GTDB): domain Bacteria; phylum Pseudomonadota; class Gammaproteobacteria; order Burkholderiales; family Rhodocyclaceae; genus Azonexus. The sequence goes on along the minus strand of CALJZP010000129.1, from coordinate 2,229 downwards.
GGAGGCCTCGATCAGGGAGAGATGGGTCAACGGGACGACGACCGTCCGCGTGCTTGCCGCCTGCAATTCGGCAGCAGCGTCGCCAAAGTGGAGAAGTTCGTTTGATTCGCCGTCGAACAGCGCTTCGGCTGATTCGAGAAAGCTGCGCCAGTGGGGATTCATGGGGGCTCCAGGTGGGGTTTCGGATATTATATCGCTCGTTCCAACGTGCTCGTTCTTCACGGGCAAGACCTGCTAGCTGCCGACGAGTTCCCGTGCGCTTACTGATCAAGTTTTTCCTGGCCTGCCTGTTGTTGCTTGCCGCTGTGGCGGGCGGCCTGTGGTGGTGGGCGAGCCAGCCGATGACCTTGCGGAGTTCTCCGCTCGACTTCCGGGTTGCCGCCGGCAGTTCCCTGCGCACAGCTATCGTCGATATGCGCGAGTCGGGCGTTGCGGTGAATCCGATCCTGCTGGCCCTGCTCGCGCGTGCAGGTCGGGCCGATACCTCGATCAAGGCGGGGAGCTATTCGATCAACGAGGGGACGACACCGCGCCAACTGCTGGATAAATTGCTCAGGGGCAAGGTGACCCAGGGTGAATTGACGCTGGTTGAAGGTTGGACCTTCCGCCAATGGCGTTCGCGGCTCGACCGGCATCCGGATCTCCGCCACGACACGGCCGGGTTGAGCGAAGCGGAGTTGCTCGAGCGATTGGGAATTCGCAGCTCGTCGCTGGAGGGGCAGCTTTTTCCGGATACCTACCTCTTCGACAAGCAATCCAGCGATCTCGACCTGCTCGCACGAGCGCATCGTGCCATGCTGCGCAAACTTGATGCCGAGTGGTCGCTGCGGCAGCAAGGCTTGCCCTACAAGTCGCCGCAGGAGGCATTGATCATGGCCTCCATCATCGAGAAGGAAACCGGGCGCGAGGCAGATCGGTCTCTGGTGGCGGCAGTCTTCGTCAATCGCCTGCGCAAGGGTATGCTGCTGCAGACCGATCCGACGGTCATCTACGGGCTGGGCGATGGATTTGACGGCAACTTGCGCAAGCGCGACCTGCAAAGCGACAGTCCCTACAATACGTATATGCGAGCCGGCTTGCCGCCGTCGCCGATCGCCATGCCGGGATTGGCATCGCTGAAGGCCGCGCTGAATCCGGCGGCAACCGATGTGCTGTATTTTGTCGCACGTGGCGATGGCAGCAGTGAATTTTCCCGGACGCTCGAAGAGCACAACCGGGCAGTCAACAAATATCAGAGAGGTGGGAAGTGAAGGGCAAATTCATCACTTTCGAAGGAATCGACGGAGCCGGCAAGAGCAGTCACGTGGAATGGCTGGCGGAGGTGCTGCGGCAGCGTGGCCATGTCGTGCATGTGACGCGCGAGCCCGGAGGGACACCGCTAGGTGAAAAGCTGCGCGAACTGCTGCTCAGTGAGCCGATGCATCTGGAAACCGAGACGCTGCTGATGTTCGCGGCACGGCGTGAGCATCTTGCACGGCTAATCGAGCCCGCCCTGGCGCGAGGCGAATGGGTGGTGTGCGATCGATTCAGCGATGCAACCTATGCTTACCAGGGTGGCGGGCGTGGCCTGGATCGCGCCAAGTTTCTGGCGCTGGAGCATTGGGTGCATGACCACTTGCAGCCGGACATGACCTTGCTCTTCGATCTGCCGCTCGATGTGGCGCGTGAGCGTATCGTCCTGGCCAATCGCGTGCTCGACAAGTTCGAGCAGGAGCGTGCCGATTTCCATGAGCGGGTACGGCAGGCCTACCTTGAGCGGGCACACGTCAGCCCGGGCAGGTTCAGGGTGGTGGACGCCAATCGTCCTATGCATGATATTCGAAAACAACTTGAGCAAATTTTTTCAAGTATCTGTTTATGAATGTTATTGAGCTTCATCACAAAGTATGGTCCGGGCTGCAGGGGCGGCGGCAGCGCATGCCGCACTCCTTGCTGTTGATCGGTCAGAAAGGCTTGGGAAAGTTTGATCTTGCCCGCTGCTTTGCGGCCAGCCTGCTCTGTGAATCGCCTCTGGCCGATGGAATGGCCTGTGGGAAATGTTTGGCATGCAACTGGTTTGCTCAGGGGAATCACCCGGATTTTCGCCTTTTGCAACCTGAAGCGTTGAGCGAAGACGTTGAGGCTGAAGACGGAAAGAAAAAACCCAGCCAGCAGATCACCATTGATCAGGTGCGCAGTCTCGATGAATTCTTCAATGTCGGTACCCATCGCGGCGGCTTGCGCATCGTG
>CALJZP010000128.1 GCA_937983545.1 uncultured Azonexus sp. | reverse complement strand
ATTGCTAGAGGTCTGATATTTCTTCCCAGCCTTGTTGCCCTCTGGCATTTCGTCGGGCAACTTTTTGCTCCCGACGCATGCTTAGATCATGGCGGCAGTTTCAACTATTCCTCTTGGGAATGTAGCTACACGGAAAACTTCCCTTACGTTGCCACACCTTTTTTTAGTCTCAGTTCGTTCTGGCTTTTCTTTGGGTGTGCCATCGCCGCATTGGTCGCACTCCGCTTCTATCGAAGGTGTAAAAATTCCTTCTAACATTCTGGTCAAGGCGCGGCCTTCGGCCGCTGGGACATCCCGCAAGCGGGCCGCCCCTTACCTTGCTACAAGGGCTTCCCCATTCTCTGCAATCGTTCTGAGGTTTTATTTTTTCATTCCCGATCCTGTTTTTTGACTGTTCATCGATACCCTGCCGAGTCGGTGCGAGACGGTGAAGGACTGCGGTACTACAACCGGTCATCTTGGGCATTTGCCCGGACCCTGATGAAAGACGCGCGCGGGGGCCTCATTCGTTAGCCGGGAGTCACTTGCCTCCCCTGGAGCTAATCAGGCTCTCCCCGCGCGGGTCCAACCCGCTTCACATCAACGTTGGCAGTGCTTCGCTGATCTTGGGCCGCCAGCGAACGGCCGGTGATCCCTTTCTGCTTTTCCCTGCAGACGCTTTTGCTGTTCAGGCGGTCTCGTCGATCAGCCGGCAAGCAGCGCCGTAGTGCATGACCGCCCATGCCAGCCGCAGGTTCTTGGCGGCAATGGCGACCGCTGCTTTCCAGTAACCCCGTCGCTCAACCAGGTTTCTGGCCCAACGACTGAAGCGGTCCTGCTTCTCGCCGAGTCCGGCGAGAACGGATCGGGCGCCCATGACGAGCAGACTGCGCAGGTAGGCATCGCCCGCCTTGGTGATTCTGCCCAGCCGGGCTTTGCCGCCACTGCTGTATTGGCCGGGGACCAGTCCGGCCCAGGCGGCGAGCTGCCGACCGTTCTTGAAATCGTGGCCACCGCCCAGGCTGGCAATCAGGGCGCTGGCCGTGGTCGGGCCGATGCCAGGAAGTTGCATGAGTTGCCGGCTGCGCTGGTCTTGTTTGGCCGCTTCGGCAATGGCCTGGTTGTATTCCTCGATACGTTCATTCAGTCGGTCAGCGTGTACGAGCAGGTCCCCGACGCAGCGATTGGCCCACCCTGGGAGCTCTTCGAGGTGGGCGCCGATTTCCCGGCGCAGGCGTTCAATCTTCTGCGGCAGAACGATGCCGAATTCGCTGATCAGGCCACGCAGGCGGTTGTAGAGCGCGGTGCGTTCTTCCACAAAACCTTGCCGGGTGCGGTGCAGGCAGAGGATGGCTTGCTGGTCGATGTCCTTGACCGGGACGAAGCGCATATTGGGCCGGGTGACGGCTTCGCAGATGGCGGCCGCGTCGGCCGCATCGTTCTTGCCGCGCTTGCCGCTCATCCGGTACGGTGCCACGAACTTGGGGGCCATCAGTTTGACGGTGTGGCCGAAGCGGCTGAACTCCCTCGCCCAGTAGTGGGCGCCGGAGCAGGCTTCCATGCCAATAAGGCAGGGCGGCAGATTGGCGACCGTCTCCAGCAATTGCCCGCGAACTACCTTGGGCTTGATGAAAACCGCCTTGCCGCTCTGGTCAATACCATGCAAAGCGAATACATTCTTGGCGAGATCGATGCCTACGGTGACAATATTCATGGACTTCCCCTTTCGAACGAATGATTTGGTGTGGAAACTTAATCATGGCAGCAACTACTGCCGGCGGCTTCCGCCGCTAGTTCGGGACGGGGAAGTCCCTTTCATTCGTTAGATGTCTGAGTTATCCAATCTTTTGGTCATGCTCGGCGCAGAGATTGAGAATCCTCGTTGGCTGGTTTGCAGCATTATTTTGGCTTCTCCACTTCTTTGGCATTTCGGCCGGCTCATGTTTCGAGGTATGGCGTCCGACCCAAACGATCCATGGATTTTTGATTGGCCGTTATTTCTTGTCCCTCCGTTGTGGATACTTCGGGTTATTTGGTTTCTTGCTGGTTCGCTAGCGGTCATAGCTGGCACATATAAAATTGGCATAATCATTCATGCCCATTTCATCTAGCCATCTCAGTATCCAAAATGCCAAATTCGTTCAGTTCAACTACATCTAACCCGCCGCTCCAGCCGACCGTCAGCCAGCTGCGCAGTCTGCCGTCGGCTGAGCTAGCACGTTAGCCATACAAAACATGATCGCACTCAAATTATCTTTGGATGGGGAAGAACTCTTGGTCGCAGGTGTTGAAGACTGGTCTTTGGTCAGGGCGGAAGTTCTTGCTATGCGAAACGAGCCAAATTCAGAAGCTCAGGATAGATATATCGAGTTGTCATCTGGCGGACTCACCATGCCAGACGATGAAAATATTCGTTACCACTTTCGCTGGCCACGACTTGATCTTGAAGTCGGCAGCGTTGTCACCATTGAAGTTATCGAATCAGAAGAACCCACTCCTCCCAAGAAACGATATCGATCAGACGCCGAAGTCCAAGAAAATTCATTTACCGATGACGAAATTCGGGAAATGCGCTACCAGGACTATTTGGCTCTCAAAGCCGAATTCGAAGGAAATTCAAATGGCTAACAATCCTATATGGACTCCCCCAAAAAACAAGGAAACTGATCGATAGTTCTGGCTGTATGGAAGTCCATGCAGTCGTATATCCGGCATCTGAAGTGGGTTCTGTATGACCCGTGCCGACATGGAATCTGCCCACGGAGCGCCAATGAGCACAATGGTCATCGTAATCTCATCTGCTGTTGCACACCAAAGGAGAGCCCAGATGCAATATCTGCTTATCACTGCAAGCTTCATACTGCTACTTACTGCCGTGGCACATTCGATTCTTGGCGAAATCATGATTTTTCGGAAGCTCAGCGATGGGCGCGTTGTCCCGAGCATGAGCGCACCGCCGTTGAAGGAGAGAAACATCCGGATTCTCTGGGCTAGCTGGCACTTTACGAGCATATTTGGTCTCGTTTTTGCTCTTGCTGTTTTCAAGGTGGGGGTCGGTGCTCCGCTGAGTGTGCATGAACTCATTTGCTCGATTGCGATTGCTTGCTTTGCTGGTGGCATGCTGGTTCTTCTCGGAACAAAAGGTCGCCATCCAGGCTGGATTTCTTTGTCACTGGCATCGGCATTAATTTGGCATGCGTACAAAGCTGCCATCTAGCGAATGGAAGGGATTTGTCGTCCCGAGAGCGCACTGGAAGCCGCAGGCAGCGCTCGCTGCGATGATTAAGTTTCCACGCTGAATCATTCGTTCGAAAGCGGAAACCGCTTTCATTCGCCATCCATCAACGGAAGATAGCCATGCCATTTTCAGCGGAAGAACGTAAGGCTTTGCTAGGTGTAAAGGGGGTTGGCCCTACGGTAGTGGCTCGGCTCGAACAAATGGGATTTGAATCGCTGGCTTGCCTCAGCAAAGCCGATGCATTGGATATCGTCTCTCAAGCCTCGGCTATCGTCGGTTCTACGTGCTGGAAGAACAGCCCTCAAGCTCGTGCTGCCATTCAGGCGGCAATTGCATTGGCCCAATCGCGCCATGTATTACAAGTCCATCAACCGGTGCGTCAATGAGATGCTTATGAAGCAGACTGACGTGAATCAAACGACTTCCCCTGAAAGCAGAACCGAAGAAAGGGATATCGAATTCGCCTTGAACGACGTTCGCCGTGCGGTTGACGACGTCATTCAGCTATACAGAATGCCTGCATTCGATCTAACGCTGCCAATAAACCACCGTTGGAGCATGAAGGACATGCTTGCACACTTGGTAGCCTGGCATGAGAGCTTCGCCAAGAATCTCGCTCTGATCGCCGCCGGAGCCCCCCCGGAGCCGCCTCGTGGCTCGTTAAGGGAAGTCAATCGAGACGGCGTGCAGAGGCTTCGCGAACAATCGTTGAACCAACTGATCCGTCGATTCAGAAAAGCGCAGAGAATCATTGAAGCGCACGCTTTCGACGTACGTATCACGATAATCCCCTACCGAAAGCCCGGCACCAGTTATTCCCGGTTGCAACATCTGGAAATCGTGGCGCACCACATTCGCGGGCATTTCTGGGAAATCATCGGCAAGAGTCTCAAGAATTCGGATCGAATCGTTCAGACCGGTATCTGAAGTGTCGCCAGCCTAGGCCTGATAACATGGCAAACCGCCCGGTTAGTTTGCCTCTCATGGCGGCCGTTCGTGCCGTGCGGCAAGCTGCATTCCGCACTGACAAGTATGTCAAATCGGCGAATGTCAGCCTTCGCTCTCAGGCGGCAATTGGGGCTGCGGTACGCTGGTGGCGTGCAACACCCCGGCGCAGCAGCCAAAGAAAAAGACGGCCGCTGCCATGCTCGGCGTCCAGGTGTCCGCCATGCCACGGGTGAAAAAGAACCAGCCGAAGGCGATGATGGCGGGAATCATCATCAGTGCACAGAATGCGGCACCGACAAGGGCGATCTTGTGCCCGATGTGGCGCGGCTTGCGGATAACTTCTTCGGTCATTCTGCTTCCTCGACTTTTAACCAGATGGAGCGATTGTCACGGGCATCGCTGGTGCCCACGCTGAAGGCGCCGCCTTGCTGGCCGGCTGCTTGTCGGCCGCTGCCACCAAGCTCGATCCACTCCCCGAGCGTTCCGGAAACGGTGGTGGCGAGGCGTTGCGAACTGACGCCGCCGCGGCCATAGGCGGGATCGAAATTTTCGGCCTGCTGGGAAATTTCCAGGGTGACACGTTGGCCATTGATGCGTGGCGTGGCGTAGAAGCCGCTGCCGATGTCACGATAGACGGTACCTTCATTGATGTACGTTCCGCCCGGCCCGACAACGACCTGGCGCATCGGTACGGCAAGCGAGCGGCCAACCTGGATGTAGGCGCGGCCGCCTTCGACGGTCTGGACCATCTGCGAGGCGCTCTCGCCGCGCACGCTCTTGGTGTCCCACACCGTGGCACCGACATTGCTGCGCCGGGTGCTGCCCAGCGTGACCTGCCCGCTGACTTCGCCACCGCGTGCGCTGTCCTCGGCCTGCCGGTTTTGTGAAATGCGGATGATGAGGCGGCGACTCGGGCGGTCCATGGCGGCCAGCGCCCGCTTGATTTCATCGCGGTTGCGCGGCGACGCCTTGAGGAAGAGTTGGTCGTTCATGCCGGTCAGGGTTCCGTTCGGCTCGAGCAGCGGCAGCAGCGCCGGAATGACTTCATCGGCGGTCTTGCTGCGCAATTGAATGATTTCCATCTGCTGCGCGGCGACGATGCCGAACCAGAGGGCCATGAGGCCGGCAAGCAGGCATTTCAGCATCGTTTTCATGGGCATCTCCTCATTCGGAAGGAATATGCGGCAACGCCAGATATTCCTTGGAGTTCATTTCGGTTAGACGACTGACGGTCCGCTTGAATTCCCCGGCCTGGGTTCCATCGGTGTACAAGGCATCGGCCGCACAATCGGCAGTTACGATGAGTTTGACCTTGTGATCGTAGAAGACATCGACGAGCCAGGTGAAGCGCCGGGCTTCCGAGGCCTGGTGCTGGGTCATTTTGGGAATGTGCGAGAGGAGTACGGTGTGGTAGCTGCGCGATATTTCAAGGTAGTCGTTCTGTGACCGCGGCCCGCCGCACAAGGTCCGGAAATCGAACCAGATGACACCGTGACCACGGCGCACGGTGTCGATGTGACGGCCAAGCACTTCGATATTCCCACCCTTCTTGCCCTCTTCACCAGCCACCATCTTGAAGTATTCGAGCATTTTTTTCTCGGCTTCATCGTCGGCCGGGTGATGGTAGATCTCGACTTGCTCCAGCGCACGCAGGCGATAGTCGATACCGGCTTCGACCTCGAAAACGTCGAGGTTCTTGTTGAGCAGGGCGATGGTGGGCAGGAAACTCTCGCGGTGCAGGCCGTTCGGGTAAAGCATGTCCGGCGGGTAGTTGGAGGTCATGACGACGATGACGCCATGGGCGAACAGCCCGTTCATGAGACGGCCGAGGATCATCGCATCGGCAATGTCGGAAACGTGGAATTCGTCGAAACAGAGCAGCCGCACATCCTTTGCCACCTGCTCGGCAACCTTCAGCATCGGGTCGGCCTCGCCTTTGTACTTATCCAGATCGCGGTGGATTTGCTGCATGAAGGCGTGAAAATGGATGCGCTTCTTGCGGCGATAGGGTACGGACTCGTAGAAGCAATCCATCAGGAAGCTCTTGCCGCGACCGACGCCCCCCCAGAAATACACGCCCTTGGGCGGCTTGGGCGGGGAGAGAAGACGTTTGAAGGTGCTGCTGCGGTCAACCTTGAAGGACAGGAGATTGGCGTACAGGTTCTGCAAGGCCATCGCCGCAGTCATCTGGGCGGCATCGGCAATGTAGCCACGGGCATCGAGCAAAGCCTTGTACGCATCGAGCATGCCTTCGGCAGCGACGTTCAGTTTTTTGTGCGGCATCTCTGAAATCAGTTTTGGGAGGAAACGTATTCTGCCAAAGAAAAAGGCGGGTGCGTTGCCGCAACCCGCCTTTTGATGAGCTATCGGACGATCAGAAGTTCAGCGTGCGCTTGTCGCAGGCGAGCGCTGCTTCATGGATGGTTTCAGACAGCGTCGGATGAGCGTGGCAGATACGGGCCAGGTCTTCCGAAGCGCCGCCAAATTCCATGGCGACAACGCACTCGCCGATCATTTCGGAGGCATTGGCACCGATGATGTGGGCGCCGAGAATGCGGTCGGTCTTCTTGCAGGCAAGAATCTTGACGAAACCGGACGGATCGCCCATGCCGAGCGCACGGCCGTTAGCCAGGAACGGTACCTTGCCGGCCTTGTACTCGACGCCTTCAGCCTTGAGCGCCTGTTCGGTCTTGCCGACCCAGGCGATTTCCGGCGAGGTGTAGATAACCCAGGGAATGGTGTCGAAGTTGCAGTGACCGGCCTGGCCAGCCATCAGTTCGGCAACCATGACGCCCTCTTCGTGGGCCTTGTGGGCCAGCATCGGACCACGCACCACGTCGCCGATCGCCCAGACACCCGGCAGGTTGGTCTGGCAGTGGCCATCGACCTCGACGAAGCCACGGGCATCGAGCTTGAGTCCGACGCCTTCGGCATTCAGGCCGTCGGTGTTCGGCACGCGGCCGATGGAAACGATCAGGCGGTCGGCATCGAGCTTCTGGGCCTTGCCGTCCTTGTCTTCGTAGGCGATCGAGACACCCTTCTTGGTCGTCTTGATGTCGCCGATCTTGACGCCCATCTGGATGTTCAGGCCCTGCTTGGTGAACAGCTTGAGCGCTTCCTTGGCGACGTCGACGTCAGCGGCGGCCAGGAAGTCCGGCATGGCTTCGAGAACGGTCACTTCGGCACCGACGCGACGCCAGACCGACCCCATTTCGAGACCGATGACACCAGCACCGATGATGGCCAGCTTCTTCGGCACCGATTCCTGGTTCAGGGCGCCTTCGTTGTCCATGACGATCTTCTGGTCGACCGGCAGGTTCGGCAGGTGACGAGCCTTGGAACCGGTGGCGACGATGACCTGCTTGGCCAGCACTTCCTCGGCACCGACCTTGACCTTCCAGTAATCGCCTTCCTTGCCGACGAAGGAACCGTGGCCGGCCAGGAAGGTGACCTTGTTCTTCTTGAGCAGCATCTTGATGCCGCCGGTCAGCTGATTGACCACGCCATCCTTGCGCGCCTTCATGGTCGGCACGTCGATGGTCGCCTTGCCGACCTTGATGCCCTGGGCTTCAAAGCTGTGGTTGGCTTCCTCGAACAGGTGCGAGGTGTGCAGCAGCGCCTTGGACGGGATACAGCCGACGTTCAGGCAGGTGCCGCCGAGACGCGGCTCGCCCTTCGGGTCGGCATAAGGATTGGATTCGGCGCAAGCGGCCGAGAAACCGAGCTGCGAAGCGCGAATGGCCGCGATGTAGCCGCCGGGACCGCCGCCGATAACGAGCACGTCAAATTGCTTGGACATGTGACAAACCTTTCAGAATTCAAATGAGCAAAAGCGCCAGCGCCCTTGTCGGGACACTGGCGCCGGCAAACGTCGATTAGACGCCGAGCAGCAGGCGGGACGGATCTTCCAGCGCTTCCTTCATGGTCACCAGACCGAGCACGGCTTCGCGGCCGTCGATGATGCGGTGATCGTAGGACATGGCCAGGTAGTTCATCGGACGCACGACGACTTGACCGTTCTCAACCATGGCGCGGTCCTTCGTGGCGTGGATGCCCAGAATGGCCGACTGCGGCGGGTTGATGATCGGGGTGGACATCATGGAACCGAAGATGCCGCCGTTGGAGATGGAGAAGGTACCGCCGGTCAGCTCTTCGATCGACAGCTTGCCGTCCTTGGCCTTGGCGCCGAACTCGGCGATCTTCTTTTCGATCTCGGCGATGCTCAGCTGATCGGCATTGCGGATGATCGGCACGACCAGGCCGCGCGGCGAGCCGACAGCGATGCCGATGTCGATGTAGCCGTGATAGACGATATCATTGCCATCGACCGAGGCGTTGAGGATCGGGAACT
>CALJZP010000127.1 GCA_937983545.1 uncultured Azonexus sp. | reverse complement strand
GCGCGCTGCAGATCAGCACCGTGACCGGGGCCGAAGCGGTGGGCGCTGTAGTCGTCGACACCGGCGAGGTCGATCTCGTGGCCCTCTGGACCGAGGGCGACCCGCTCGTTGCGCAGCACTCGGATACCGAGCCGCGTCAGCTCGGCCGCCCAGGCATCGACCCCCGAGTAGTACTCGTGGTTGCCGGTGACCCAATAGCTGCCGTGTCGGCTGCGCAGGCTGCCGAGCGGCGCGGTGTGGGGACGCAGCTGCTGGACATCGCCATCGACCACGTCGCCGGTAATGGCGACCAGATCGGCGTCGAGCCCATTGACTCGGTCGACGATGGCCTGCACGTAGTCCTGCTTGATGGTCGGCCCGACGTGGATGTCGCTGAGCTGGACGATGGTGAATCCTTCCAGTGCCGGCGGCAGCTCGGCCAGCGGGATGTCGATTTCGACGACACGTGCCACCTTGCGGGCGTTGGCGTAGCCGGCAAGCGTAAAGAAGCTCGCCAGTCCGATGACCCCGAGTGCGCTGGCCGACGCCCAGCCGGATTGATGAAAGAAGAGCAGCGACAGGTCACGCAATACCGTCAACACCAGTATCGACGAAAAGTAGCCCATGGCCAGACCGCCCAGCCAGGCGAGCCGGTCGGCAGTCACCTGACGGGAAACGACATGGCGGGCCAGAAGGCCAAAGGGCACGAGGCAGCTTGAAGCGGCCAGCACGGCCAAAGCCAGCACCCAGCCGGTGGCGGTGAGGTCCAGCGCCGGGAGCAGACGCCAGCCGATGTAGGCATGCAGCAAGCCGAGCAGCGGCAGAATCCGCCAGAGCGCGCGGCGCAGGCGGCCGGGCAGGGCAGGGCGTGTGTCGGACGGCTGAGAAATGGCTTGCTGGGGGATGGACATGGGATTTTTATCGTTCGGGGTGGCTGTGCGATGAGAAACGACGAATCACCGTCTGGGGATAAGCGGGCGGCGCGGATGGTTCAGGGTAAGGGAATCGTGACCGAACTTGGAGCACCGCGTCCCCGAGACGTTCCATCGGGTTGGCGTTTTCGCCGGGAACGCATCGGGCCCGGCATGAAAAGGCCGGCGCACGCCTTGCGGCATGGCCGGCCGGTGCCGTCGCGAATCCAGATGCGTCAAACCCGGTGCGCCGAACCGTCGCCGGGCATCAGTTTGCCGGCGGGGGGTTGGCCGGGCCTTGCGGGCCGGGGCCGCGCATGCCGCCACGCATACCATCGCGTTGGCCGCGCTTGCCCATCATGCTGTGCTCGTCGAAAACCTTCTTCTGTTCCGGCGTCAGCTGGGCGTAGAAGTCCTTCATGGCATTGACGTGCTTGCCCATGGCCTCCTGATGCTGCTTTTGGAACTCCAGCATCTTCTCGGCGCGTTCCGGCGCGGTCAGCTTGGCCATGTCGCCCGGATCGGGGCGATTGGCGTTGCCGGCGAAGGGATGGGATTCCTGGAACTTGGTCCAGGCACCTTCCTGTTGCGGCGTCAATTTCAGGGCATCGTGCAACTGTTGTTGATGCTGCTTCATGCGTTCGCCGGCTTGCCCGTGGGCAAACTTGCCGCCCATCGGGCCGTCGCCCATGCAGCCGCCGCGTTGGGCAAAGCTCGGAGCGGAGACGGCAATGGCGCCGGTACCGAGGATTAGGGCAGCGATACGAAGTTTATTGTGCTTCAACATGTTTTTCTCCTTGATGATCACTGGCGGAATGTCCCGCGCTGGAAACCATTAGAGCGCAAACATGTAATTCAGCTATTTCTATGCCGGTCCAAAGTGTTGCAAGCTGTTTCTGATTACACGTCGGCCTCGACCAGTCCGCCATCCTTCTCCATCCATTGCCGGCGTCCGGAAGCCTCGCCCTTGCCCATCAGCAGCGTGAAGGTGCGGTGCATCTGCAGGATGGTGTCGCGGTCGGCCTGGAACGGGACGAGACGGCGGGTGTCCGGGCAGAGGGTGGTTTCCCAGAGCTGGTCGGGATTCATTTCGCCCAGGCCTTTGAATCGGGAGACCGTAATCCGGTGTTCCGGTACGCCTTCCTCACGCAGCTTGTGCAGGGTTTGCTGCTTTTCCGCCTCGTCCAGGCAATACACCTTGCGGGTGTGGCCCTTGGCTTCGACGTCGACACGGAACAGCGGCGGCTGGGCGACATGGATATGCCCCCTCTCGACCAAGGCCGGGAAGTGCTTGAGGAACAGCGTGAACAGCAGCACCTGGATGTGCGAGCCATCGACGTCGGCATCGGACATGACGATGATGCGGCCATAGCGCAGGCCGGAGACGTCAACGGAGTCGATCTGGTCGATGCCGTGCGGGTCGACGCCAACAGCGACCGAAATATCGTGCACTTCGTTGTTCTTGAACAGCTGGTCGCGATCGACCTCCCAGGTGTTCAGCACCTTGCCGCGCAGCGGCAGGACGGCCTGTGTTTCCTTGTCGCGCCCCTGCTTGGCTGAACCACCGGCCGAGTCGCCCTCGACCAGGAAGAGTTCGTTGCGGCTGATGTCGTCCGATTCGCAGTCGGTCAGCTTGCCGGGCAGGGTGGCGATGCCGGAGGATTTCTTCTTTTCGACCTTCTGGGTCGATTTCATGCGGTTCTGCGCCGCCTTGACGGCCAGTTCGGCGATCTTCTTGCCGAAATCGGCGTGGCTGTTCAGCCACAGTTCGAAGGGGTCGCGCACCATCTGGGCAACCAGCTTGTAGGCGTCGCGGCTGGTCAGCTTTTCCTTGGTCTGGCCCTGGAACTGCGGGTCGAGCACCTTGGCCGACAGCAGGTAGGTCATCTTGCCGCAGACGTCTTCCTGCGCCAGCTTGACCTTGGCCGGCAGGATGGCATGGTGTTCAGCAAAGGCCTTCACCGCCTCGAAAACGCCGGATTTCAGGCCGGCTTCGTGGGTGCCGCCATCGAGCGTCGGGATCAGGTTGACGTAGCTTTCCGGCTTGCCGCCGCCTTCCTCGAACCAGGCGAGCGCCCAGGTGGCACCTTCGCCGACCGCGAAGCCGTTTTCGACCTCGACGTATTTTTCGCCCACGAAGATCGGCGCCACCGGGGTGCCGATCATCATTTCAGTCAGATAGTCGGCCATGCCGTTCTGGTAGCACCAGACCTTCTTGTCCTGGCCCTCGATCTCCAGTTCGACCGTCACGTTGGGCATCAGTACGGCCTTGGAGCGCAGCAGGTGTTCCAGCTGGCCGAGATTGACCTTGGGCGAGTCGAAATACTTCGGGTCCGGCGAGATGCGAACGGTCGTGCCGGTGGTGCGCGGGCCGACATCGCCGATGCGGGCCAGCGGTTCGATGACGAAGCCGTCGGCAAAGGCGATTTTGTGCACGCCACCGCCGCGCTTGATCTCGACTTCGAGCCGCGTCGATAGGGCATTGGTCACCGAGACACCGACACCGTGCAGGCCGCCCGAGAAGCGATAGGCGTTGCCCGATTCCTTCTTGTTGAACTTGCCGCCGGCGTGCAGCTTGCAGAAAACCAGTTCGACGGCTGGCTTGCCTTCTTCCGGATGGATCTCGACCGGGATGCCGCGACCGTTGTCGGAAACCTCGATCAGCCCGTCGGCCGCAATGCGCACCGAAATCTTCTTGGCGAAACCGGCCAGCGCCTCGTCGGCGGCGTTGTCGATGACTTCCTGCACGATATGGGTCGGGCAGGTCGTCCGGGTGTACATCCCGGGACGTTCCTTGACGGGTTCGAGGTCCTTGAGGACGCGGATGGATGAGGCGGAGTAGTCGGACATGCGATTTGGAATCTTGGGTGATAATGGCGGTCGCTCGCCAAAGTGGCGCGGAGCGCGATTCTACCTGCCGCAGCGCTCGCCGTAATCCTCCAATATAGATATCGATGAAAAGGATGCCTCTCATGAACGTTGCTCAAATCGCCACAACACGCCGTACCTGCAAGGCCTTCGATCCGACCCGAAAAATTTCCGGCAGCGTGCTGGACGACCTGAAGACCGTGCTGCGTTTCGCGCCCTCTTCGGTGAACAGCCAGCCCTGGCACTTCGTCATCGCCGGCAGCGAGGCCGGCAAGGAGGCGCTGGCCGCGACGCTGGACGATGCTTTTGCCTACAACGCCGGCAAGGTACGCACCGCCTCGCACGTTGTGGTCTTCTGTGCGCGTACCGCGCTTGACGAGGCGTATCTGAACAGCCTGCTGGATCAGGAAGAGGCCGATGGTCGCTTTGCCACGCCGGACGCCAGGGCAGGGCAATCCAAATCGCGCAGTTTTTACGTCGGCCTGCACCGTGACCAGTTGAACGATGCCGATGCCTGGGCAGACCGCCAGATCTACATCGCACTCGGCAATCTGATGCAGGCCGCAGCCGCGCTCGGCGTCGATGCCTGTCCGATGGAAGGGATCGACGTGTTGAAGCTGGACGAGGCGCTCGGCCTGCCGCAAAAGGGTTTGCGCGCGGTCGTCATGTGCGCGCTGGGTTACGGCAGCGAGCAGGATTTCAACGCCAGGCTGCCGAAGTCCCGCCTGCCCGCCGACACGGTGTTCAGCGAAATCTGATAGCCGGGGGACGGAAACCAGCCTTGGCGCTGCGACGGGCGCCCCGGCCGTCCGAGTTTTCCATCGACGTTAACTACCTGAACAATCTCGTGCGCCAAACCGGCGCCGTCCCGACAGCGAACGGAGTTCCCCATGGCCGGTGCCAGCCTGCTTGCACTGATTGACGATATCGCGACGATCCTCGATGACGTCGCAGTGCTGACCAAGGTGGCCGCCAAAAAGACGGCCGGCGTCTTGGGCGACGACCTGGCGCTCAATGCCCAGCAGGTGGCCGGTGTGGCTGCCGAACGGGAATTGCCCGTGGTATGGGCCGTAGCGGTTGGATCGTTCAGGAACAAGTTGATCCTGGTGCCCGCCGCATTGCTGATCAGCGCCTTCATCCCGTGGGCGGTCATGCCCCTGCTGATGCTGGGCGGTATCTACCTGTGCCTGGAGGGTGTCGAGAAGCTCGCGCACAAGTGGCTGCACAGCACCGAGGAAGATGCCGCGCACCACGCCGAGGAACTGGCGGCGGTGGCCAATGAAAGTGTCGATCTGGCCGCCTTCGAGGCGGACAAGATCAAGGGCGCGATCCGTACCGATTTCGTGCTGTCCGCCGAGATCATCGTCATTGCGCTCGGTACGGTCGCCGGGCAGGCCTTTTCGACGCAGGTAGCCGTGCTGGCCGGTATTGGCGTGATCATGACGGTCGGTGTCTACGGCATCGTTGCCGCTATCGTGAAGATGGACGACATCGGCGCCTGGCTGTTGCAAAAGGATTCCGGCGCCGCCCAATCGCTTGGCAAGGGCCTGTTGCTGGCTGCTCCCAGGCTGATGCGGCTGCTCGCCGTGCTGGGCACCGCAGCGATGTTCCTGGTTGGCGGCAGCATTCTGGCGCATGGGATTCCGCCTCTGCATCACGGTATCGAGGCGTCGGCCGTTCTCGCCGGCTGGGGGAGCGTCCCGGCATCGATGGCGATGGAAGCGGCGGTCGGGGTGGTTGGTGGCGCACTCGCCCTGCTCGGCATGCAGGTATTCGGCGCTGCCCGAAAAATGTTGTCCGGAGGAGCGAAAGCATGAGCAAAGCATTGCGTTTGTCGGAAAAGTGGTTCCGTTTCGGGTTGTGGATCGTGGCTTTCGTTTTCGCGAGCTTCCTGATCGGATTGGGCGGAACGATCGTCGCCAACCTTCCCAAAGTCGAACATCGCTACACGCTCGACGATTTCATCGACAAGCCGGCTGCCGAGAGTCTGCGCGCCGAACTGCGCGGGTTGCAGGAAAAGCGCCAGGTGGCCCAGGACGCCAACGATCAGGCGCAGTTGAAACTCAACGCCGCCCGTGCCAATTCAGGAAGCGCACGCGATACCTTCAACAACTGGCTGGCGACCCGCCATGCCACCCAGCGTCCGGAGCAGGACCGTGAACTGATCGAACGGACCCAGGCGCTGGAGGAGTTGAAGATACTTGAGCGCAAGGCGTTGTCCGAAGTCGAGCGCCAGCAGCAGAACCTGCTCGATGCCCGTCAGGCCGAGGCGAGGGCTCAGCGCGACCTGCACGAACTCGAAGACGCCGCCACGCAAAAGCTGGATGTCGAACTGCGCGATCAGGAATTGCGCGTGTTCGGTTATCGCCTGCTGCTGACCCTGCCGCTGCTGGTCGCCGCCGGCTGGTTGTTCGCCAGGAAGCGCCACAGCACCTGGTGGCCATTCGTCTGGGGCTTCATCTACTTTGCGCTGTTCGCCTTCTTCGTCGAGCTGGTGCCCTACCTGCCCAGCTACGGCGGGTACGTTCGCTACGTGGTCGGCATCGTCCTGACCGTGCTGGTGGGCCGTTACGCCATCGTCGCCCTCAATCGCTACCTGGAAAAACAGAAGCAGGCCGAAGCGCGGCCCGATATCGAGCGGCGCAAGGAGCTCAGCTACGACACGGCGCTGGCGCGGCTGGCCAAGAAGGTCTGCCCCGGTTGCGAGCGGTCGGTTGATCTGACCAATACGGCCATTGATTACTGCCCGCACTGCGGTATTTGCCTGTTCGACCACTGCGGCCAATGCAAAGAGCGGAAAAGCGCTTTCGCGCGGTTCTGCCATGCCTGCGGTACGGCGTCAGGGCAAGGAGATTAGGGTTAGCGATACGGCAGGCTTGAGGCGGGCGAAGCAGATCGCCATGACGCGCGCAAGCATTGCCATGCCATGTGGAAAATATCGCGCCGCAGCGGATATTTGAGGCAAAAAAGCCCTGCTTGACTGCGGGTTATTCATCCGTGGATACTCGGGGCACGCCGATTGTCCCGCCACCTTTTTGCACCCAGATCAATGATTGACAGCGTTTCCCGCCGCCTCGCGTTTTCCATGGGGTCATTGATTCTGGCACTGTTGCTTTTGCTCACTGCCCTGGGCTTCGTCGCCTTGCGAAATGCTACCGACGATTCCTTGTCGGTCGCCATTTGGCAGATGGCACAGGCCCGTGCCCAGGCTCACCGGGACATCTTTCGCCAGGCGAATGACAGCGTCCGGCGCTTGCACGGGGAACTGCTCGAGCGCCTTCAGGCGCAGAACCCCGCAACTGCCGATCGACGTTTTTTCGAATTGTTTTCCCGTGCCGACGATGGCCTCTGGCGCCTGCGCCCG
This sequence comes from uncultured Azonexus sp., assembly GCA_937983545.1. GTDB lineage: Bacteria > Pseudomonadota > Gammaproteobacteria > Burkholderiales > Rhodocyclaceae > Azonexus. The sequence goes on along the minus strand of CALJZP010000127.1, from coordinate 6,000 downwards.
GAGTTGGTCGATCCTCGTCGTGCCCCCACACTTTACCTGCGCAATGCCCGCGACGTCTCGGCCAGGCGGCGGGCGGTTGCCAGCTACGATCTGCTGCGTGAGCAAGGGCCGGCGCTGGTGCCGCCTTTTTTTTCGGTCTACATGGATTTCGTCGAGGTCGGGCTGATGGTTTACTCGCGCGGCATCGACTGGGGAGCCAAGGCGACGCCGCAAACCGACAATTTCAACTATCCGACCATGGCCAACTCGCGACCGGACAAAAATCCGGAGCGCCGGCTTTTCTGGACGCCGGTCTATCTGGATAACCAGGCGGGAGCCTGGATGATTTCGGCGATTCAGCCGCTTGACTGGCAGGGCGTATGGGTCGGAACTGTCGGACTCGATATCACGGTCGAGAGCTTGCTGACCAACGTCGATCAGAACGGTGCGACCGGCGAGTACCACCTGATCATCAACGATAAAAGCCAGTTGATCGCGCATCCGCAGCTTCAGCAACGGATTGTCGAGGCGGAAGGACAGCTGGCGATTGCATCCCTCGGCGACCCGCTGCTCGACCAGATGGATCGTGTCATTCGCGACAGTGGGCTGCCATCCGGCGTTCAACGCTCCCCGGATGGCACGCACTGGATCGCGTGGAGCCGGATCGATGGTCTGGGGTGGTATTGGGTGACGTTGCTGCCGAAAGCCGGCATCGATAGCCGGATACTGCTGGGTGCCGGACTGCTGCTGGCGATTGGCCTGCTATTGATCATTCCCAGCCTGTGGCTCATGCATAGCGCCATCCAGCGCATCGTCAGTCGGCCGCTGGGCAGGATCACGCAAGCCGTCGACGCGATCGGCAAGGGCGAAAGGCCGGCGCCGATCGAGCTGCGCCAAACCGACGAACTGGGGCGGCTGGCCAACGCGTTCGATGGCATGATCGCCGAGATCGCCGTGCAGCGGGCCGCCCAGCAGCAGCGTACGCAGACGCTCGAAGAGGAGGTCGGGCAGCGTACGGCCGACCTGGCGCTGGCCAAGGCGCAGGCCGAACAGGCGAGTGCCGCGAAAAGTACCTTCCTGGCCAACATGTCGCACGAGATTCGCACGCCGATGAATGCCATCCTCGGCCTGACCTACCTCCTGAGCAGCGAAGCGACGCCTGCGCAGGCGGATCGGCTGGGAAAGATCAACGCCGCGGGCAAGCACCTGCTGTCCATCATCAACGACATCCTCGACATATCCAAGATTGAGGCCGGCAAATTGCAGCTGGAGCACAACGATTTCACGCTTTCGGCTGTTCTCGATCACGTGCGCTCCCTCCTTGCCGATGCCGCCAGCCAGAAGGGTGTGGAAATTCGCATCGATACCGATGCGGTGCCAGTCTGGCTTTGCGGTGATGTCGTGCGTCTTCGGCAAGGGGTGCTCAACTATGCTGGCAATGCACTCAAATTCACCGAGCAGGGGCACCTAACGCTTGCTGCCAAACTGCTTGAAGAGCAGGGCGACGAACTGCTCGTTCGCTTCGAGGTGCGCGACACCGGTATCGGTATCGCGCCGGAAAAGCTTGCCACGCTGTTCCAGTCCTTCGCCCAGGCCGACACTTCGACGACCCGGCAATTCGGGGGTACGGGCCTTGGCCTCGTCATCACCCGCCGCTTGTCCGAGTTGATGGGTGGAGAGGCCGGAGCGGAGAGCATCCCCGGCAAGGGGAGCACCTTCTGGTTCACTGCCCGGCTGCAGCGTGGCCGGGGAATCCTGCCGGCAGTGGCCGCTTCCGGTTGCGATGCGGAAACCCGGTTGCGCGAACGACCGAAGCGCGCCCATCTGTTGCTTGCCGAAGACAATCCGATCAATCGCGAAGTGGCGCTGGAATTGCTGCACGCCGTCAATATGCGGGTAGATGTTGCCGTGGACGGGGCCGATGCGGTCGAACTTGCTCGCCGGCAGCAGTACGACCTGGTGCTGATGGACATCCAGATGCCCAATCTTGATGGGCTGGATGCGACGTCCGCCATTCGTGCCTTGCCGGGTTGGCGGGATACGCCGATTCTGGCGATGACAGCCAATGCCTTCGACGAAGACAAGGCGAGCGCCAGGCTGGCCGGCATGAATGATCACGTCGCCAAACCGGTCGAACCCGAACTGCTCTACGCAACCTTGCTCAAGTGGTTGCCAAGCTGCGCCGAAAAAGCCGGCGAAGGTAAGGCGGTGTTGGCAGACGCGCCGACAGCGGAAGAAAACGACGCTGATCTTTACGCTGATCTGGCGCAGATCGGCGATCTCGATCTGGAAGCCGGTCTCAAGCTTGCCGGTGGCAAGCTGCCGTTTTATCGCCGCTTGCTGACACTCTTTGTCGATGCGCATGGCGGCGATGCGGAACGGCTGGTCGAACTGCTCAATCGACATGACAGGAAAGCCGCCCAGGATATCGCCCATGCACTGAAGGGTGCGACCGGGAACCTGGGGGTACGACCCATTTACGACCTTGCCAGCGAGCTCGACAGCGCGCTCAAGAGCGGCGATGGTGCAGGTGCCGAAGCGGCCCTGAAGAAATTGAACGAACGACTTCCTGCACTGATCGGTACCTTGCGGTCGGTGTTGGCTGCCTAAGTCGCCAAGCCTTACAAGCACAACGGCGCAGCTCGATGGACCCTGAGCGGGTCCGGTGCGTCAAGAGCCGGGCATTCCGCGGCGACGCAGCATTTCCCTGCCCAGGGCATTGAATTGTTCGGCCAGTTCATGTTGCAGGAAATTGCTGCCGAGCGACGAGGGAATCCAGCTATCGGGCTCGATTTCGATGTGATAGTCGATCAGCGTTCCACCGCCCTGCGGACGGAGCTTCATTTCACTCTGCATGCGCTTGGCCGAGCCGGAAATGGAACGGGAGAGAATGCGGCTATCGTCGATGACCTCAATGCGGCGCAGGCTTTCGAAAGGCATGGAAAACGGCCCGAAGCTGACTTTGCCGCGCTGGGCCACTTCATAGACATTGCCGTGGTGGGAAACGACGTGGCTGGCCAGCACGCCGGGCATGAAATCCGCCATGTGCTCGAAATCGGTCAGCACCTTGAGGGCGATGCCGGGAGGGGCAGGGGTCTTGAGGTGCAGGGTGGCGATGTACAGGCCATCTTTGTAGTCCACCTGAACTTCATCGTCCGTGACAGCCTGCCCGGGGAGTGCCAGGCAGGCTATCGACAGCATCATCAGGAAGCGCAGCCACAGCGCGTTCATCCGGGCCTCAATGCAGCGCGCGCGACAACCTGGGATGCGTGGCGACAAAGTAATAGAGTGCCGGCAACACAAAGAGCGTGAGCACCGTGGCCGAGATCAGTCCGCCAATGACGACTAGGGCCAGGGGGCGCTGGGTTTCTGAACCGATACCGTGCGACAGGGCCATCGGCAGCAGGCCGAGCATGGCGAGCAGGGCGGTCATCAGCACGGTGCGCAGCCGGGACAGGGCGCCCTGAAAGACGGCCTGGTAATCGTCGAGTTGCTGCTGCTTCAACTGGTTGATGTAGCTGACCATCACCACGCCGTTCAAGACCGCCTGCCCGAACAGCGCAATGAAGCCGATGGCGGCCGATACCGATAGCGGTATTCCGGAGATGAGCAGGGCGAAGATGCCGCCGATCAGCGCGAAGGGGATATTGCAGATGATGATCAGCGCATCCTTGAACGACTCGAAGGCGTCGAACAGCAGCAGGAAGATCATCAGGATGGACAACGGCACGACCAGCATCAGGCGCTTCATGGCGCGTTCCTGATTCTCGAACTCGCCGGACCAGGTGATCGAGTAGCCTTCCGGCAGCTTGATCTCCTTGGCGTGGCTCTGCATGTCGGCCACCACGCTGCCCATGTCGCGGTCGCGGATGAAGACGCCGATGGCGACGACGCGCTGCCCCGATTCGCGGGCGATGTTCATGGCGCCGCTCGCCATCTTGAAATCGACCAGCGCGGAGAGCGGCACCTGGGCGCCGTTCGGGGTCGGCACCAGCACATCCTTCAGCTTGTCGAGCTGGCGGGCCGGTTCGGCCAGGCGGACGACGACGCTGAAGTGGCGGTCGCCTTCCCACAGCTCGGTGGCCGCCTTGCCGGCGAGCGCCGTTTCGACGACATCCTGCACGTCCATCACGTTCAGTCCGTAACGGGCGGCGGCGGCGCGATCGATTTCCAGGCGGTATTGCGGCAGGTCGCCGTCGCGGTCGATGAAGGCGCGGGCAACGCCCGGCACGTTGCCGATCTTGTCGAGCAACTGGTTGGCGTGCAGCTTCAAGGTGGCCGTGTCGTCACCGAACAGCTTGATGACGATCTGGCCGTCGATCTGCGAGATGGATTCGAGGATCTGGTCGCGCACCGGCTGGCTGAAGGTCGGCTCGATGCCTGGCATGTCGTTCAGCTTGTCCTCCATCTCGCGCACCAGTTGATCCTTGGTCATGCCCTTGCGCCATTGGCTGTCGGGCTTCAGGTCGACCAGCATCTCGGTCATGTTGATGTTCTTGGGGTCGGTGCCGTCTTCCGGCCGGCCACCCTTGGAAATCACCGCATTGACCTCGGGGAAGTCGGCGATGATACGCCGCAGCTTGCGCAGTTCGCCTTTCGCCTCGTCGACCGACACCGAGGTCGGCAGGGTGATGTTGATCCAGATCGAACCTTCGTTCAGTTCCGGCAGGAATTCGGTGCCCAGTTGCGGTACCAGGGTTGCCGTAATGGCCAGGGCGGTGAGTGCGATGGCCAGTACGCGCTTGGCGTGGGCAAGCACCCATTTGAGCGCCGGTTCGTAGCGATCCATGAACCAGCGCATCAGTCGGGTTTCCTCGTGCGGCACATTCTTTTTGAAGGCGATTTTGGAGAGCAGGGGCACCAGCGTCAGCGACAGGATCAGCGAGGTGATCAGCGCGGCGACGACCGAGTAGGCCATGGGCGCGAAAATCTTTCCTTCGTGGCGCTGCATGGTGAAGATGGGCAGGTGGGCGACGATGATGATGATCATCGAGAACACCGTCGGCCGGCCGATTTCGACGACGGCTTCCTGGATGGTCCGGGTGTGCGGGCGGTGGTCGTCGTCCCGGTTCGCCTCGCCAAGGCGGCGGAAGATGTTCTCGATGACGATGACCGCGCCATCGACGATGATGCCGAAGTCCATGGCCCCCAGCGACAGCAGGTTGGCCGGGATACCGACCAGCGACAGGCCGGTGAAAGTGCCGAGCAGGGCCAGCGGAATGATCGATGCAACGATGGCCGCCGCCCGAATGTCGGCGAGGAAGAGGTAGAGCACCAGCGTGACGAGCAGGGCGCCTTCGAGCAGGTTCATGAAGACGGTTTTCAGTGTCTTGCTGATCAGCCACGAGCGGTCGTAGAAGGGCACGATCTGCACGCCGTGCGGCAGGCCGCTGGCGTTCAGCGCATCGACCTTGGCCTTCAGCGCATCGAGGACCATGGACGGATTCTCGTCCTTGCGCAACAGGACGATGCCGGACACCACGTCGTCCTGGTCGCCGCTGGCGTCGCTGATGCCGACGATGCCCTGTTCCGGCACGCGCGATTCGACGACGTCGGCGATGTCGCGGACGAGGATGGGCGTGCCGTTGTTCTCGGCGACGACCACCTGGCCGATGTCGGCCGACGAACGCAACAGCCCGAGCGAGCGGATCAGGAACTGCTGGCGCCCCTGGGCGACGGAGCCGCCGCCGGCATTGGCGTTGGCCCGTTGCAGGGCGTTGAACAGCTGGCCCAGCGTGATCTTGTAGTCGCGCAGCTTGGGCAGGTTGGGGCGTACCTCGTACTGCCGGATCGGTCCGCCCAGTGATACTACGTCGGCAATACCGGAGACCTGCTTGATCTGGCGGACAACTGTCCAGTCCTGGATGGCGCGGATTTCGGTTGGCTTGAGGCCGGGAGCCTCCAGGCGGTAGCGGAAGATTTCGCCGGTGGCGGTGGCCGGCGGTGCCAGTTCCGGTTCGACGCCGGGCGGCAGGTCGAGGCCGCGCAGGCGTTCCTGGATCAGTTGCCGGGCCATGAACA
>CALJZP010000126.1 GCA_937983545.1 uncultured Azonexus sp. | reverse complement strand
ATTAAAGGTAATAGTTGAGGCGCCGGCAGGTGTTATCGTGGCAGTTACGGTATTAGCCCCCTCGCCACTGGCACGAGATTGCTGAATAACAGTACCTGAAGTGTCCTCACTAACGGTCCATGACGATTGGCCGCTTTGACTACCAATTACAAAGCGAACTCTTAGGTTTCGACGCACAGCTTCCGCGCGAGCTAACTGAATCCCGTTTTCGATTGCATCGGTGGCACTGCGAATCTGGCCTCGCAATATGAAGTCACGAAACGATGGTGCGCCAAGCCCAAGCAATATGGCGAGTACCAAAATGGCAACAAGCAACTCGACCAGCGTAAAACCTGTCATTCCTGCACGAAGAGGGGCTGTTTTCAGCATGTTTCTCCTCGCTTTGATATCCAGCAGTTGAACGGCAAGCCAGCCATTCCAGGAAAAGCGGTTGTCTGGCGAACGTTATCTTGATTTATCGTGAAGCTGATGCCGTTGACCGCGCCGGTGCCATTTGCCCAAGCGGTGAAAGTATTGGCGTTCCCTGCGCACCCCAGAACGAAATATTTTTGTTCAAGGCCTGCGGTGAGTGTCAAAAGACTGGTGTTGCAGATCACGCCGGCCGAAACGTAGCTGCGGTTATCCTGGAAATAGCGTTCTTGTCGAACGCGCATTTCCGCTAGATTGCCAAGTGCCTCGGCAATCATGCCTCGCTGCATATAGGCAACGTATGACGGGTATGCAATGGCGCCCAATATCGCAACGATTGCAACGACAATCATGACTTCAATCAGCGTAAAACCAAGATTTTTCTGGCGCGATGACATGGCAATTCCTTTGTTTCTTGATTGCACTATATAGCGATGCTCGGGGCTTTTGCTAGCGGAATGATGAGCGGTTGGAAAGTGTGGGTGAGTGGTTTTTTGAATTGTGATGTTGGTCTGCGTGTATTGCTCAGTTCGATTGAGCTGTGCTAGAATAAACAATTTACTGAATTCAAGGCGAGTAATACCATGGCCAATAGCGCACAAGCCCGCAAGCGCGCCCGTCAAGCTGACAAGCAGCGCTCCCATAACGCCAGCCTGCGTTCGACCCTGCGTACCGCGATCAAGCGCGTGCGTCAGGCGATCGAAGCTGGTGACAAAGCCGCCGCACAAGGCGTCTTCCAGCAGTCCGTCGCAGTGCTCGACCGCATTGCCGACAAGAAGATTGTTCACAAGAACAAGGCTTCCCGTACCAAGAGCCGTCTGTCCGCTCAGATCAAGGCGCTTGCTGCTGCCTGATATCAAGAGGTTGGACAAATAAAAATGGCGCCTGTGGGCGCCTTTTTTATTGTCGTCGTTTGTGCTTGCCGTTGCTTATTTTTTGCCGTCGATCGAGCAGACGCCGTCGACAATTTGCAGGTCGTTATCCTGCGCGAAATTGAGCATGAAGCGGTAGGCCATCGGCTCGAGTTCGCCGAGGCGGCCGTCGACGAAGACCGCTTTTTCGCCGTTGTAGTCGCCGGGGCCGACGTAGGGGGAGTATTTCATCTTGCGTTCGGCGCCGAAGGCGGACATGACGCCACATAGGCGCTCGGCCCAATCACTGGGGCGAAACTTTCGTCCTTCCTTGGTCAGGCCAACAATGATGAATGTGGTCGATTCTTGGAATGTCATTGTTTTACTCTGCGTTTGCGGGCGATACGACCTTGCGTGGGCGCATTCTAGCAGAAGCGATTGAGCTTTCCATAATTGCACCGCTTGGAGGGGGCGTAACTGCCGTGGCGGCGCCGGGTTCCGTTCTATACAAGGATTTGTTTTTCTCATAAAATTCAGCTTTCTGCTGCCCGATAAGCTTGTTTTGTTCGTGGTGGTGGTCGTTTCGGCGGCATTTGCCGCCGTTTTCGTTTTCTGAGGTTGCCTCATGTCGCATGTCATGAATACCTATGCTCGTTTGCCGGTGACTTTTAGTCACGGGCAGGGGTGCCGGATTACCGATACCGAAGGCAGGGAGTACCTGGATGCCCTGTCCGGAATCGCTGTCTCGACGCTGGGTCACGCCCACCCGAAGCTGGTTGCAGCTATTTCCGCCCAGGCAGGCCGCATGCTGCATACCTCCAATTTGTACCGTATTCGCGAACAGGAGCAACTTGCCGACAAGTTGTGCGCGCTGTCCGGCATGAGCGAGGTCTTCTTCAGCAATTCGGGTGCCGAAGCCAACGAAGCGGCAATCAAGCTGGCACGTTTTTACGGGCATAAGAAGCAAATCGAACTGCCCACCATCATCGTGATGGAAAAGGCATTTCATGGCCGGACGATGGCAACGCTTTCGGCAACCGGCAACCGCAAGGCGCAGGCCGGTTTCGAGCCGCTGGTGAGCGGTTTCGTTCGGGTTCCCTATGGCGATCTCGAGGCAATTAGTCATGTTGTAGAGCATCACCACAATGTTGTTGCCGTGATGCTTGAGGTCATCCAGGGTGAAGGGGGTATCCATCTGGCTGATCCGGACTTCTATCAAGAGGTTTGGGAGCTGTGCGATGCTCGCGGTTTGCTGATGATCTGCGACGAGGTCCAGTGTGGCATGGGGCGTACCGGTAGCTGGTTCGGCTATCAGCAGGTCGGTGTCCAGCCGGATATCGCAACGCTGGCCAAGGGCCTCGGCTCGGGGGTGCCGATCGGCGCATGCCTGGCCGGAGGCAAGGCAGCCGGCCTGTTCGGGCCGGGCAACCACGGCTCGACCTTCGGCGGCAATCCTCTGGTTTCCACGGCGGCGCTGACCACCCTTGAGGTCATCGAGCAGGAAGGGCTGCTGGCCAATGCCGCACGCATCGGCGACCTGATCCGCAAGCTGTTTGGCGAAGCGCTGAAGGGAACTCCTGGGGTGGTCGATATTCGTGGTCACGGCCTGATGATCGGCATCGAGCTCGATCGTCCATGTGGCGAACTGGTGGGCCGCGGTTTGGCGGCTGGCTTGCTGATCAATGTGACGGCGGATAGCGTTGTCCGCTTCCTGCCACCGTTGATTTTCAGCGAAGCCGATGCACGTGAACTGGTGACGCGTACCGCGCCGCTGATCAAGGAATTTCTGGCTGCTTAATCATGGCAATCAAACACTTTCTGCAATTCAAGGATTTCTCCCGTAGCGAGCTCGAATATGTGTTCGAGCGTACGGCGTGGATCAAGAACCAGTTCAAGTCCTATCAGAAGTATTGGCCGCTTTCAGACCGTACGCTGGTGATGATCTTCGAGAAGGCGAGCACGCGGACGCGGCTCTCCTTCGAGGCAGGCATGCACCAATTGGGCGGCGCGGCGATTTACCTGAATACCCGCGATTCCCAACTGGGGCGCGGCGAGCCGGTCGAGGATGCAGCCCAGGTCATTTCGCGGATGAGCGATATCGTGATGATCCGGACTTTCGAGCAGGAGATCATCGAGCGCTTTGCCGCGAACTCGCGCGTGCCGGTGATCAACGGCCTGACCAACGAGTACCACCC
>CALJZP010000125.1 GCA_937983545.1 uncultured Azonexus sp. | reverse complement strand
CCACCAGCCGCCCATCTGCGCTCCGGAGTTGCCTGCGAGAAAGGAAAGCACGTTGAAGTTGGCGTAAAAATCGTCGAGCAGTTTCTGGCCGCCACCGTAATAGATCCAGGCGTTCTGCTGGCGGACATTCATGCCGAAAGGCATCGCCGTACCGAAAGCGAAGGCCTTGTCCTTGCCGACGTAATAGTTCGAGCAGGTCTGGCACACCTCGACAGTCCCCTGCTGCACGGCATCCAGGGCCTGCAAGCCGGGAACGATTTCGCCGGACGGAAAGACACGGATGTCGAACTTGCCACCCGTCAGTGCCCGCACCCGGTTAGCCAGCAGTTCGGCACCGCCGTAAACCGTGTCCAGACTCTTGGGAAAACTGGAGGTGAGCCGCCATCTGATGGCAGGCTGGGTCTGCGCAATCGCCGGTGCGGCCAGTGTCGTGGCAGCCCCGGCGGCAGCGCCGACGGAGGCCTTCTTCAAGAAATCTCTACGTTGCATGCAAATTGTCTCCATTATTTATTAGGGGTACGGCAAGAATTGGGCAGGACTGCCCGTTATCGACCGGCAGGCTGGAATCTCCAGCCTGCCGGCCAGATGCGGCAATGCGGGTGGTTGCGCCAAAGGGCTCCGGATAATGGCTGCCGACACACGCCCGTCGGCTCACCGGCGGAAACCGGCGCTTCCCCGCCATCAACGAACAAGACGCGATGGCGACCCCGATTTCATTTCATGATCTTCACCGTCTGGATCGAGGTGTATTCCTCCAGGCCGTAGCGGCCGAACTCGACACCCAGACCGGACTGCTTGATACCGCCGAACGGCGCATCGGGCTGAATGGCCCCATGCTCGTTGACCCAGGCGGACCCGCATTCGAGACGCATCGCAAGCTGCGTTGCGCGGGCGCTATCGGCCGACCAGACAGAACCGCCCAGCCCCTGCGGATTGGCATTGGCACGCGCAATCACCTCATCGACATCGGCGTAGCGAATGACCGGCAGGATCGGCCCGAACGGCTCTTCATCGACGAGCCGCGAACCGTCGCTCAACCCGGCAACGATGGTCGGGGCGAAGAAATAACCGGGCCGTTCAAGACGATGGCCGCCGCACAGAAACCGGCCGCCGGCCTGGCGCGCATCGGCGGCCAGTGACTCGACGATCGCCAGTTGCCTGGCGTTCTGTACGGGACCGAGTTGCGTTGCCGGATCAAGGCCATCGCCGGCGATCGCCTCGCCGGCCAAACGGGCCAATTCGGCACACATTGCATCGTAGATGCTGTCATGCACATAGAGCCGCTTCAAGCAGGCGCAGGTCTGGCCATTGTTGTGGAAGCTGGCGGCAAAAATCTTTTCCGCCACGGCCTTCACATCGACATCCGGCAGCACGATCCCGGCATCGTTGCCGCCCAGTTCCAGGGTCAGCCGCTTCAGATTGCCCGCCGCAGCCTGCATGATGCGGCGTCCGGTCTCGGTCGACCCGGTGAATACGATCTTGGCGATGCCCGGGTGCGCCACCATTGCCGCCCCGACATCGCCGCCGCCGGTCACGATATTGAGCACTCCCTGCGGCAGGATGCCATTGGCCAGTTCGACGAAACGCATCGTCGCCAGCGGCGTGTATTCCGACGGCTTGATCACCACCGTATTGCCGGCACGCAGTGCCGGAATCACGTGCCAGATGGCAATCAGCAGCGGCCAGTTCCATGGCGTAATGGAACCGACCACCCCGAGCGGCTTGCGATGCACTTCGACGCGAGCCACTTCGTTGTCCTGAATGACCTCCACCGGCAACGACAGGTCTGCCGTCACATGCGTCCAGGCAATCGCGCCACCGACTTCCATGCCGGAGCCGACGCCGCCCAGACCGTTCAGCGGCTTGCCGCTTTCCCGGGTCACCCATTCCATCAGCTCCGGCATGTGAGCCTCAAGTGCGTTGCCGATGACATGCATGAATTGCTGCCGATCGCTGTCGGGCAAGGCACTCCAGGCCGGCAAGGCCGCCTGCGCCGCAGCCACCGCCGCATCGACATGCGCCGGTGCGGCCAGCGCCACCTGTGCGAACACCTCGCCGGTCGCGGGATTGACGACCCCCAGCACCTTGTCGCTGCCAACTGCCCGGCCATCGATCATCATTGGCTCTGTCTTCATCTTCTTGTCTCCTCGTTGTTGTGATTTATTTGCTCGCGTTCAGCCGTTTGACGCCGGCCACGAAGCGCTGCAAGGTCTGGGACAGCACCCCGCGCGGGATCATGATCTCGATCAACTGGAAGCGGCCACGCGTCGCCATGGCCGCATCGAGCGCCGCCTTGAGTTCGGCCCGGGTATGCACCCGCACGCCGTCGCCGCCCATGCCGGCGGCCATCGAGGCAAAGCCCCAGTCGTCCAGATTGTTGAACCCGGATTCCGGCTGGAAGGTGCGCAGCATCTCCCAGCTTGCATTGTTGAACAGCAGCACAATGGGGTCCCACCCGTAGCGACGGCAATTTCCCAGTTCCCAGCCGGTCATCTGGAAAGCGCCATCACCCACCAGGACCAGGGGGCGCTGCCCGGTCATCGCCTGGATGCCGAGCCCGGCCGGCACGCCGTAACCCATGGTTGCGTAGTAGCCGGGAGCGACCAGGGCAGTCTGTTCGATATCCATGGCCGTAAACAGGCAGTCGCCCATGTCGGCGGCAATCGGCAGCTTGCCGTGCTCATCCATCAAGTCATTGACCGCCATCGCGATATCGTTCGGGGCAATCGTTGCCTCATCGGCGGTCAGGCCGCGCGGATAGACCGTGGGTTTCACGTCAAAACCGCCCGCCCGCGGCGCGGTGCGCGCCAGCAGTGCCTCGACCAGCGCGGCCAGCGGGATGTCGTGGTAGATGTGGTAGCCGAGCCGCACCTCGCCATCGCAGGCGACAATGGTCTTTCTCAGGTCGATCTTCTTTTCCGACACGGCGAAGTTGGTGTCCGAGAGGATCACGCCGAGCAGGAAAAGGCCGTCCGAATCCTCGACCAGCTGCGTCACTTCGGGCAAGCCCGCGATGCCCATGTAGGTACCGACCAGCGGCGCATTGGCATCGGCGAGCAGGCCGCGCCCCATGAAACAGGTAGCCACCGGCAGAGCCAGCCGATGCGCCAGTTCGGCCACCTTGTCCTCCAGCCCGAAGCGGCGCACTTCGACATCGACCATCAGCACCGGCCGCACCGCCGCATCGAGCCGGCGCAATACTTCCTCGGCGCAGGCCGCCAAGGCATCCGGATCGACCGTCGGCTCGGCCAGCGGCGGCACCGGTGCGCAAGGCATCGCCACCATGTCGCGCGGAATTTCAATGTAAACCGGCCGCGAGTGCTTGAGACAATTGCCAAGGACGCGCGCAATGTCGGCCGGCGCGCGCGCGGCATCGTCGAGTCGGACACGGTCGCAGGTGATCTCCTCGAAGATGCGGTACTGCGAATCCAGGGTCTTGGCCTGATGGTGCAACAGCAGACCGGAACTCGATTCGCCGGTTCCGGGCCCGCCGGAAAGCACCACCAGTGGCGACTTTTCGGCATAGGCCGCGGCCACCGAGTTGATCATGTTCAACGCCCCGGCGCCGTAGGTTACGGCCGCCACGCCCAGCGAGCGCCCATCGCCCCGCCCGATGCGCGCCGCCGCGTCCGCCGCGAATCCGACGCCCGGTTCGTGCGACAGGGTATGCAACGGCAGGATGCGCGACTCCTCGATGATGCGGAAATAAGGCAGCGCAAAGTCACCGGGGATGCCGAAAATCTGTCGGGCTCCGTTGTCTTTGAGGGCATGTAAAAGCGATTCGGTGAGGTTCATTAAGAGGTTTTCCAGGAAGAGATACCGACGGAATTATTGCGCACCATTGCCGCACAATTCATTCAACATATCGACAATCTGCGGTAAATTACGCACGTTTTGTGCATACATGAGAAATCCATGAGCGAAATCCTCATCGACCGCTACGATCTGCAACTTCTCGCCGCGCTGCAGCGCCGGGGCCAGGCTACCAATGCCGAACTGGGAGAAAAGGCCAACCTCTCCGCCTCGCAAATCAGCCGCCGCGTCCAGCGGCTCGAAGAAGCAAAGGTCATCTCCGGCTACGCCGCCCTGCTCGACCCGCCCGCGCTCGGCCTCGGGGTCATCGCCTACGCCCAGGTCCTTCTCGAGCGTCACGACAAGAACCGCGCCAGCGACTTTGAACGACAGGTCGTCGCACTCCCCGAAGTGCTCGAATGCTTCGCCGTCACCGGCGAGGCCGACTACATGCTGCGCATCGTCGCCCCCGACCTGGCCGCCTTCTCCGACCTGATGATGAAAAAGCTCCTCACCCTGCCCGGTGTCGCGCAGGTGAAGACCAATATCGCGCTATCTAAGGTCAAACAGACGCATGAACTGCCGCTCGATCACGTGGCACATCCACAGCAGCCGAAACGGCGGGTCAGGTTCAAAGAGTGATGGCGAGACGAGACAAATCCTTGCTCCAAAGCATCAAAGGTTTCCTTGCCATCAACCGGTAAAACCGGCCGAAAAGATCACACGGCGAGGCGGAACTTGTTGGCGTGGGGCACATAAGTGCGCCCATCGATGCGTTCCGATCCCTCGTTGCGCAACACCGCCACCATGTCCTGCACCACCGGCGGACAGGTGATGTGGTAGGAATGGCCAACGGCTTGGTGAACCACGTCGGAAACATCGACGATGACCACCTTGGCCGGAACCTGATGCGGCTGTGCCGGGCCGTCATGGCCGAGACGGTCCGGGTTGCCCTTGGTCACATCACTGACCCGCAACGCCAGGTCGCCAGTGTTGAAATAGACGGTGATGCGCTGCGCCAGATCAGGCAGGCGGCCGAACTTGTGATCCAGCTCGAAGGCATCGGCATCCTCGTCTGCAGCGGTAAGAATGAGATTGTCGAACAGGCGGGCCAGCGCAGCCCCGTTGGCGATCTTGCGCGCCTGCTGCAAGGCGTGGCGCAGCACGTAGTTGCCCATGCTGTGTGCGATCAGGTTGATGCGCTGACCGCAGGCTGCCTCCGCATCGGTATCGCGCAGGAATGCCGCCAGCTTGTTCAACCCGCGTGCCACCGCGTAACCGGAAGCCTCGGCATCGTGGCGGTCGTTGCCATAGCCGGTGACAGTCCCGTCCGATGGCCAGGAAAAGACAAAAATGTTCGGCTGGTAGCCCGCCTCGCCCTGGCTGCGCACCAGCGCCGCCGCCGACTCGACCGCCTCCCGAAAGCTGACATTGAAGCCGTGGATGAACAGCAGCGCATCGCGCGACTGCGCCCGCATGTTCGCCCGCAGCGATGCAAACAGGGCCTTCGAGCCCTGCTCGGCGTTGTCCGGGAGGATGCGGATGGTTGCCGCATCGAGCTGACCGTCTACAACTTCAGCCTGGCCGAAGCGCAAGTCGCCGAGATTGGTCGAGGAAAAATCCGGCCCGAAATCGCGCGGGGTCCTCTTGGGCACGGGATTGCGGTTGGTAGCGAAATAAACGGTGGTCATCATGCCTCCTCCACGGGTTGGGATAGTTTGATGCTATACCGTTCGAGTAGAAATGAAATGACAAACAGGACCCCCCCCCCGTCACCCAGTTACCACTTAGCCGACGGGGATTTTCATTTTCCTGCGATCGGCCGGCCAGGGTGCACATGGCGGCCAGTTCAGCGGAGCGGAGGTACACCTGGGTATCGATACCGAGGCGGTTCGGGAAGTCAAACACCACCGGCAAAGCCGATGGCTTGCCGGATCACAGCAATATCCTTACCTTGCGACCACCGGTAATACTGAATCCCTCCCGCTCATAAAAGGCCAGGGTCCGCTCGAACGAAGGCAACGGCGGCGTGGTTACCTCCAAGCGTTTCCAGCCTCGCGCCAGGGCGAATTTTTTGCTCTGGTCGATTAGGCGCGCCCCCAGACCCAAGCTGCGAAACGAGGGACGCACGTAGAGCTCCGAAATCGTCCCGAATTCCCCTTCCGCATATAGCGCCCGACTCTCGTAAAAGGCGACAAACCCGACCGCCAATCCACAACTGTCGCGCACCACAAAGACGAAATACGCTTCGCGCGACAAAAACTCTGCCAGCCGAGTTGCGGTTTCGGCCTTGTCGAAGTTGAATGCTTGAGTATTCGTCTGCGCCACGATCTCCGATCGTAAGTCGCCGAGCATCTCTGCAATCTCGCAGGCCATGCCTTCAGCCACGCTTTGAATCGCAAAACCGCACGGCATTATTCGTTCGTCCTCGAAGCAGTCAACAGCCATTCTCCTTGTCCGGCAGGCCAATCAACTTCCAGCTGGCAGGCTGCTGCTTGCGCCAATGCCCGGCTCGCTAGTCGTTCAATCAAATGCAAGCTCATGTCGATACCTGCGGCAATTCCACCTGACGTCACCACTTTTCCCTGATCAACCCAGCGCCTATTCTCTTCGACCTGTACACCGGGAAACATCTCACGCAAATCGGCGATATCCTCGTGATGTGTTGTGGCGCTCAGGCCATCCAGGATGCCCCCTTTGGCCAGCAGAAACGCTCCCGTACAGACCGATGCGGTCAATTGCGTTCGTCGATGAATATCGGCAAGCCAGCAAGAGAGTTCTGAATCCCGCAGTTCATCCATAACCACGCCACCAGGGACAATGAGCACATCGATCGCCGGATGCCTGGAGCGGATAAAATCCGGCTTGATCTGGAGGCCCGCCCGCGCCCTTATCAACTCCTGCCGGGAGGCTATCGTAAATACCTCGAAAGGGGCTTCCTCAGCGGGGTATTGACGGGCGAATACCCGATTTGCAGTAGTAAAGACTTCGTACGGCCCAGCGAAATCAAGCACCTCAACCCCGGGATAAATATAAATCGCCACGACATAAGTCACGATGACTCCCCTCTCTCCGAGCTGCGACCAATGGGCGACCATCCCTGAGCCGGCGCCTGTCCACCGGAAACGAGAAAACGCACGATGCGCACCCACAGTGACCACGGGGTAACCACCGGAGGCACATTCAGTGCAATCTGGGCGGAGGCCAACGCATCCTCTATCAAGGCATCGTGCAAAGGTCGCCATGCGAGCGGCCAAGATACCCATGCCCTCCCGGAACACTCCAACACAAGACAATGGCGCAGTTGGGAACTGTTCTCCGTGTTGTCAATCACTTCGAAACCGTGATGCGCCCCCTTGAGGCAAGGAGGCGCTGTTATGCGAAAACGTATGGAGCGACCAGGCTCATAGGCCTCCACTACGTAGCGAACAGGACCGTGCCCTCCTTGCGCCCCCAGGCCGAGGGGAATATCAAAGCGCATCGCTGGCCAGATGTGCTTGGGCCAGAGCAGATCCCCCGATGAAGCCAAGGCATCGATCAACGGAGCCACCTGGGTAGCCGATACCGGCAAATCCCTGGAATGAACATTTGCAATTCTCAATTCCTGCTCCCCAGATACTCGCCCGCCATGGAGATTGAGCACTCGCAGGGTTCAGCATAACTTCGTCAATCCTGCGGACATAAACACCATACGGAACACCATGAAAAGGCGGCACTTCATGCGACAGGCGGAATCCCGCACGCAAGTAAAGCCGCAATGCGTCCTTCATAATTGGACTGGTGTGCAAAGCGAACTCCGCCGCGCCATCCCAACGAGCACGCTCCAGGCAGAAATCGAGCAACGCGCGCCCTATCCCTCTGCCCCGCGCATCCGGTGCAACCACCAACATGCGCATCACGGCCCATTCACGCCGAAATATCGCCGCCTTGGCGCCAGGCGGGATATAGGCAACCGCCCCCAGCAGGCGTCCACCACATTCGGCAACAAACAGATCACCTGTTTCAGCAAGCTTCGACATGTTATGGAGTTTTTCCCGCAAACCCGGCCAGTCATCGTAAAAGCAGGCGTATTGTGAAAATGCCAGGACGGCCAAGGCGTCGACCTCCCCGGCATCGCCTGGGTAATAGCTGCGAATCAGATACATACCTTCCCTCTTGCGGAGATCATTTCGTCAAACGTCCTTGAGACAGAAATCCAATATGGAGAAATGGCGTACCAGGCGCAAAACAGGCAAGTGAAAATTGACGATGGCGTTCCCCAAAAAACGGGAGCTACGCGACGCCGGGCTTGATTGTCAGATGTATCCACAGAGGCGCTCCTCTACTTCGATGCACCCAGTCTAGACAGACACGCAACGACCTTCTGTAGCTTTGGTTACATTAAACAACCACCAGTTCAGCCCCCCGAATGCATCTGGTCATTTCGTCCGGGAGCAGAAAAATCGGACAACCAAAAAAGAACGCAGGCTGCGTAACTAAAGCTACAGATCGCCCCCCGCCCTTCTCCTACGATGAGC
>CALJZP010000124.1 GCA_937983545.1 uncultured Azonexus sp. | reverse complement strand
GTCTGACGTGACAACCACCACGGCGCGTACCGATGGCGTGGCACGACAGGCCTCCAGCACATGGGCAGTCCCCATGACGTTGGTGCCAAACGTTTCGACCGGTTCACGATAGCCCCTTCTGACCAAGGCTTGAGCGGCAAGGTGGAAAACGATTTCCGGCTGGATGCTGGCAAACGTTTCGCTGATCGACGCACGGTCGCGTACGTCGACAACACGATGGTCGATGCGCCTTGCCAGGGAAAGTTCGTCGAAAAGATTGGGGCTGCCTTCGGGCGGGAGAGCTACGCCATAAACCTTGGCTCCCAGGCGAAGTAGCCAATGACTGAGCCAGCTTCCCTTAAACCCCGTGTGGCCCGTGACCAGGATGGGGCGGCCAACGTAGCTACCCATCTTCAGGCCCAGGCCTTCCATGGGGCGGTACCGTTTTCCCAAAGCGACTCCAGGTGAATCTTATCCCTGAGCGTGTCCATTGCCTGCCAGAAGCCACGATGTTGATAGGCTGCCAGCTCTCCGGAGTTGGCCAGTGCAGTCAATGGCTCGCGTTCCCACATGGTCGCATCATCGCTAACGAACTGCAGTGCATCCGGTTGCAGTACGAAGAACCCGCCGTTAATCCAGCCGCCATCGCCCTGCGGCTTCTCGATGAATTCGGTGACGCCGGTTTCGTCAATTTCCAGAGCGCCGTAGCGTCCCGGGGGTTGGACGGCTGTTACCGTGGCCAGCTTTCCGTTCTGCCGATGAAAGTTGATGAGCGATGCAATATCGACATCGGATACGCCATCGCCGTAAGTAAAACAGAAAGGTTCGCCGTCATTGAGGAATTTGGCAATCCGCTTGAGACGGCCCCCGGTTGCCGTATGTTCGCCAGTATCGACCAAGGTCACGCGCCAAGGCTCCGAGTGACGCTCATGCACCTCCATCAGGTTGTTCTTCAGGTCGAACGTGACATCCGACATATGCAGAAAGTAGTTGGCAAAGTATTCCTTGACGACGTACCCCTTGTAGCCACAACAGATGATGAAATCGTTGATGCCATGGTGGGAGTACATTTTCAAGATGTGCCAAAGGATCGGCTTGCCGCCGATCTCGATCATGGGCTTGGGCTTCAGGTGTGTTTCTTCTGAAATTCGAGTTCCCAGGCCGCCTGCCAGAATCACTGCCTTCAATTACGTCTCCGTTTCAAATGCGTCAGGCGCGCGTGCGTATGTCGCAGCGGCCATTATTGTTCAGAGGGGGGCTCTGCCTTTTTCACGTGCCAACAACATGAAGAGTTGACGCATATCGTCAAGTCCTTGTTCTTCGATGACACGGGAGATGGTTTCCTTGAAGTGAGTGTAGTGTCCTGCGAATCGCGAATAGGACTGAATCGTAGTGACTGCAAGTTCTTCCGTCATTCCCTTGTGATAGCTGGCCTGGCCTTCGAGTAGCGTGGTGATGGCCAGGTAGTTGCAGATCAGTTCTTGATATTGGGTCAGCAAGGTTTGCCTGGCAAACGGGAATAGCGAATGAAAGACGTAGTGCACCAGATAGTTTTCCAGAATGTAGGCGTGTTGATCGAAAAACGGTGCGTAGTAGCTCAGGTGCGCTTCGGTGTGACAAGCCATCCTTTCGTGGTCGGAGGACGGCTTCTTGTCCTTGAAGGCGAGTCCCTCCGCAGCTTCGGTTAGCAGGCCGCGGAAACGCGTGTTGTGGGCCGAGGTGGGGATGTTGCCGATGACGGCAGTAACCAAGGCCATTTTCAATACCAGATTCGGATTGATTTGATCTATTTCCTTCTGCAGTGCTTCCGGTGTGCCGAGCAGCGCGACAAAGCGCTGGAGTACTTCTTCTTGGAGCTGTCCCGCTGTGGCCTGGGGGGCTTGAAGGGCGGACTGGAAATCTTCAAGCAATAGTCCAATCAAGATTAATCGCGCATCGATTGTCAAATTGCGGCACTGCAATATGCCGATAATCAATGCACGTAAATCGTTCAGTTGCATCAGCGCTGCGTCGTTGTTCAGGCTGCCGGCCAGTGAGGAAATGTTATCGAGAGAAGGGTCGATGTCGGTTTGTACAAAACCCATCGGTTGGTGATTCAGAAGAATGAGTCGCGCGGCTTCTGGGCACGAGATTGAAAGGGAGTACTCCAGTTGCGTTCCTAGCTGATTTGCTCTCCGTGGAAAGGTCGCGCAAACCTTGCTGAGTGCCTGGTGGCCCAGATTCTTGTGAATCAGGCAAAGATTATCTTGGTCCAGAAATGCGCAGCGGCCTTGTTCACTCATTGAAATGACGCCAAAGTGCTTGTCGTCGCCTTTCGTTTCACTACGCTTGACCGATAGTTCGAACAGTTTGCGCAAGGCTTTATGCTGGTTCTGCTTGTAATAATGGTAGGTCTTCTTGTCTAGATGGACCCGCCAGCCAATGCAGCAAGAATCTTCGCATTGGGAGCCTGTGCAGCTGAATTGCGGATAGTGGTCGGGACAGAGAGCGGGGGGGCGGGCGGGGGCTGTCATTGTGTGGCGATAAGGGAAATTTAGTCTGCCGCGATTACACGGTTCTTGCCGGTCTGCTTGGCTTGGTACATGGCTTCGTCGGCGCGTTTGATCACGCTGTGCTGATCGTCTTCGGGGCGTAGCGGTGTTACGCCCGCACTGAAGGTGATGAGCACTTTCTCGTTGCCGCTCAGGAAAAATTTCTTGGTCAATTCGCGCTGCAGGCGGGTCAGGGCTGTGACCGCTTCTTCGAGCCGGGTGTCGGGAAGCAGGATGATGAATTCCTCGCCGCCATATCGTGCAACAGTGTCCTGAGGGCGCAGGGTTTCGCGGCAGACGTTGGCCAGATGGATCAGCGCCTTGTCGCCCGCATCGTGTCCCAGACTGTCGTTCAGTTTTTTGAAGTTGTCGATGTCGAGCAGCGAGACGCAAAGTTGCGTTTCGTGGCGCTTTGCCCTGGCCGACTCTTTGGAGAATATTTCTTCCAGGCCGCGTCGATTGAGTGCACCGGTGAGCTGGTCGTGGCGAACCAGATCGCTCGTGGCCTCCAGTTCCCGTTCGAGCTCCTTGATGCGTGCCTCGGATTCCTTGACTTTCTCTTGCGTGGAGCGAAGCTCGTCGCGTGATCGCTGGGCGTTGATCTGGACGGCCCGTGTTTCGCGCATGACCTCGTCAAGGACGCCGCCGAGTTCAGTGATATCCTTGGCCGAAGTGATTTTTCCGGCATAGCTTTCGATCTTGTCGTGGTAGTCGGAGGTGACCTCGGCAAAATCGGCAAGGTGATCGACAAAGCCGGCCAGCATCTGCTTGATCGCTTCCTTGGCCTCGAACAGGCTTGCCTTGAGCTGGCTCTGCTTGAACAGAACCTCCTTGAGGCGTCGTTCCGCGTCGTCCAACGCGCGCTGCGAAAGCGGTTTGCCGATGATTTCCCTGACCACTTCGATCTGTCCATGCAGCCAATGGTCTTCGAGGGTCAACTCGGTAATGTTCTCGACCAGTAACCTGAGCAGGCTCAGTAGGCTGTGGCGCAGTTCGGTCTGGTCCTCGGCCAGCAATTCCAGTTTGAAGGCGAATCGCTTTAGGCGCGTCAGAAAGTCGGCAAGCTGGCTGGCGGTTCCCGCGATGCGGATATCCTGCGCGAGTGCTTTTGCCTCTACAGACAAGGTCGGGGTTTCAAGGAGTTGCGTGGCGATGGCCGTTTCAAGCGTAAACGCGAATAGCTCGCGCAACTCAGGCAATAAGTCTTCGACTTGAACTGCCGTGGCCGGCGCTGCGGGAGCGGACGAGGGGGCGTCGGCGGTGATTTCCGCACTTACGTCCGATTTGTCTTGCTCTCTGCCCTGCCCCCAGGACTTGAGCAGTCCCTGAAGTCGGTTAAACAGGGTTTCCGGATTGGCGCCGCTGCCGGCAAGAACGTGTTCGAGCGACTCGCGCTTGCGCGCAGAGGTGAGCCCCTGGTGTTTTGCATCCCATTGGCGCAGCAAGTCGGCAATAAGGTCGGACCAGGCAAGCTTTTGACTGCTCGATAGTGCCGTGACAAATTCAACCAGATGTCCTTTGTAGGCTTCCCAGTTGGCGGCTTTGACCGCGTCGTCCAATTGTCTGGCCAGGCGAAGCTGGTCTGGCGACGTTCTGGGAAGTGCCGTGGCCAGCGATCTCAGCTGTGTCTCCGGAAATCCGGGAGCGGTCGCCTTGGTTC
>CALJZP010000123.1 GCA_937983545.1 uncultured Azonexus sp. | reverse complement strand
TGCTTGGCTCGGGCACGCTGGAGACGTGGTCGAGGATGTCGAAGATACGCTTGGTCGAAGAGGCGGCGCGCTGGGTGGCCGAGACGATGCGGCTCATCGAGTCCAGACGGGTGTAAAAGCGGCCGATGTAGGCGAGGAAGGCGGTCAGCACGCCGACCGTGGAGTCGCCCTTGGCGATCTGCCAGATGCCGAAAATCCAGACCACCAGCAGGCCGACTTCGGTGAGCAGCGTGACGGTCGGGGTGAACAGGGACCAGGTCTTGTTCAGCTTGTCGTTCATCGCCAGGTTGTGCTCGTTGGCCGCACGGAAACGGTCGCCCTCGCGCTTTTCCTGGGCAAAGGCCTTGACGACGCGGATGCCGGGGATGGTGTCTGCCAGTACGTTGGTCACTTCGGCCCAGACGCGGTCGATCTTTTCGAAGCCGGTGCGCAGCTTTTCGCGGACGAAATGGATCAGCCAGCCGATGATCGGCAGCGGCAGCAGCGTGACCAGGGCCAGCCACGGGTTGATGGTGAACAGGATGATCGCGGTCATCGTGATCATCAGCACGTCGGTGGCGAAATTGAGCAGGTCGAGCGACAGGAAGATGTTGATGCGGTCGGTTTCGTTGCCGATACGTGCCATCAGGTCGCCGGTGCGCTTGCCGCCGAAATATTCGAGCGACAGGCCGAGCAGGTGCTCATAGGTCTGCGTGCGCAGGTCGCGGCCGATGCGCTCCGACACCAGCGACAGGATATAGGTGCGAATCCAGCCCAGCACCCAGGCCAGGATCGCGGCGCCGAGCAGGCCGCCGAGGTACATCGATACCAGTTCCCAGTCGATCGGCTTGCCGTTCTGGAAGGGGATCAGCACGTTGTCCATCAACGGCATGGTGAGGTAGGGCGGTACCAGCGTCGCGGCCGTCGAGGCGAGGGTCAGTGCAAAGCCCATGAACAACTGCCAGCGATAAGGGCGGGCAAAGCGCCACAGGCGGAACAGCGTCCAGGTCGACGGGGGTACGGTCGATTCCCGGTTGCAGGCCGGACATTCGTCCTCGCCCGGCGGCAGCGGCGTCTTGCACTTGGGGCAGACATCCTCGTCCGGTCGGGCGACCGGTTTGCCGGACGCCACGCTGTCGCGGTGCAGGTCGAATTCGGCAATGACGCGCAGCGCGGCCAGGTTGCGGGACAGCGTATAGCGCCAGGTGGCGAGGCGTCCGTTGTCGTCGACCAACTCCAGCATGCCGACGCCGGCATGGTCGTGATGGTCGAGCTTCAGGCCGGCGCGCAGCGGCCATTCGCGCCAGTCCTTGCCGCCGGCATCGCGGGCCAGGAGGCGGCGGTCGGTGACGACGATCAGGCTGTCGGCGAATTTCAGATCATGGTCGAGGTTGGTTTCCAGGCAGGCCTGGACCTCTTCGCCGGCGCCCAGGCGGGATTCCACGTCGGCCGCCCAGCGGCCGGGGATGACCGGCTCGCTGCCGGTATTGTTTTGCACGTTCGAAGTCATCGAAAAAGTATACCGCGTATGGTTCTACCGCTGTTAACGGCCGGACCGGAATCGCGATGACCGCCCTTGATTCTTTCGTCGCGGTTTGCGCGAAACGGGTTGCTGGCATAGCGTTGATACACGTCAAGGTTACGGGGGCGGCCTTGCGCTGCAATAGCATCCATTCTCGACAAAGGGTTTTCATGTTTCGCATCTCCCAATACATGCAGGAAATCGCGGTGCCGACATCGCTCGGTCCCAAGCGCAATCCACCCGGTCCCGTCGTGATCTGGAACCTGATCCGGCGCTGCAACCTGACCTGCAAGCACTGCTATTCCATCTCGGCCGATACCAACTTCCCCGGCGAACTGTCCTATGCGCAAGTCTGCACCGTGATGGACGACCTCAAGGCGTTCCGGGTGCCCGTGCTCATCCTGTCGGGCGGCGAGCCTTTGCTGCGGCCGGATATCTACGACATCGCCAAGCGTGCCAAGGCCATGGGTTTCTATGTCGGCCTGTCGTCCAACGGCACGCTGATCGACGAAACGAACATCGACCGGATCGCCGAGTGCGATTTCAATTATGTCGGGGTATCGCTCGACGGCTTGGGGGCTACCCACGACAAGTTCCGGCGCCTGGACGGCGCTTTCGAAGCCTCGCTCAAGGGCATCCGCCGGTGCCGTGACCTCGGTCTGAAGATCGGCGTCCGCTTCACGATGACCCAGGACAATGCCCACGACCTGCCCGGCTTGCTCAGGCTGGTCGAGGACGAGGGGATCGATCGCTTCTATTTCTCGCACCTGAACTATGCCGGGCGAGGCAACAAGAACCGCAAGGACGACGCCCAGCACAAGCTGACGCGCTGGGCGATGGACCTTCTGTTCGATACCTGCCGGGACTACCAGCAGCGCGGCCTGGAAAAGGAATTCACTACCGGCAACAACGATGCCGACGGTGTCTACTTCCTGCACTGGGTGCGGGCGCGCTTTCCCGACAAGGCGGCGCACGTCGAGGCCAAGCTGCGCCAGTGGGGCGGCAATTCATCGGGGATCAACGTCGCCAATATCGACAATCTCGGCAATGTCCATCCCGACACCATGTGGTGGCACCACACCCTGGGCAACGTCAAGGAGCGGCCGTTCTCGCAGATCTGGCCGGATACCTCGGATGCCCTGATGGCCGGCCTCAAGCGCTATCCGCGAGCAGTCGAGGGGCGTTGCGCCACCTGCGCTTACCTGCCGATCTGCAACGGCAACACCCGTGTCCGCGCCCAGCAACTGACCGGCAACCCCTGGGCCGAGGACCCGGGGTGTTACTTGAGCGACGAGGAGATTGCGGCATGAATCTGAAGACCTTGGGCAAAGTGCTCATTCCGGCCGGCTTCGCGGCCTGCACGCTGTTGGCAATGGCCGACCTGGCGCAGGCGGCCGACGCACCGGCCGCCTACAAGCAGCATTGCGCTTCCTGTCACGGCGAAGCCCGCCTGGGGGGCCTCGGGCCGGCGCTGATTCCGGAAAATCTGGCGCGCCTGCGCAAGGGCGAAGCTGAAAAGGTGATCAAGGACGGTCGCCCGGCGACGCAAATGCTCGGTTTTGGCGACCGCCTGTCGGCCGACGAGATCAAGGCGCTGGTCGACTACGCCTATACGCCGATCAAGCCGATGCCGGCCTGGGGCGAAAAGGAAATCACCGCCTCGCGCATCGTGCTGGAGCCGAAGCCCTTGCCCGACAAGTCGGTTTTCAAGGCTGACCCGCTCAACCTCTTCGTTGTGGTCGAGAGCGGGGATCACCATGTCTCCATCCTCGACGGCGACAAGCTCGAGCCCATCCACCGCTTCCAGTCCCGTTTCGCGCTGCACGGCGGCCCGAAATTCACGCCGGACGGGCGTTACGTCTTCTTCGCCTCGCGCGACGGCTGGATCACCAAATACGACCTGTGGAACCTCAAGGTCGTTGCCGAGGTGCGGGCCGGCATCAATACCCGCAACGCGGCGGTGTCCGGCGACGGCAAGTGGGTGGCGGTGGCCAACTATCTGCCGCACAGCCTGGTCATCCTCGATGCCGATCTGAATCTAAAGAAAATCCTGCCGGTGGCCGACAAAGACGGCAAGGTGACTTCGCGCGTCTCGGCTGTCTACGACGCCAGCCCACGCCAGAGCTTTGTCGCCGCGCTGAAGGACGTCAAGGAGGTTTGGGAGGTGTCGTACAACCCCAAGGCTGACGACATTCCGGCCGGCATGATCCACGATTTCAAGTACAAGGAAGGTGCCTTCGTCCCCGGCTTCCTGAACCCGATGCGCACGCAACTGGACGACTACCTCGACGATTTTTACTTCACCCAGGGCTACGATGAGGTGATGGGGGCCTCGCGCAACGACGCGAAGAGCGCGGTCAGCGGCCAGGTGGTCAATCTCGATGCGCGCAAGAAGATTGCCGATCTCGAACTGCCCGGCATGCCGCACCTCGGCTCCGGCATCAGCTGGAAATGGAAGGATCCGGGCGGCCAGGAGCGCACGGTGATGGCCACCCCGAACCTCAACGAAGGCGTCATCAGCATCATCGACATGCAGACCTGGAAGACGATCAAGCAGATCAAGACGCGTGGCCCCGGCTTCTTCATGCGCAGCCATGAAAACAGCCGTTACGCCTGGACCGATTCGATGATGAGCCGCGAGTTCAAGGACACCATGCAGCTGATCGACAAGGAGAAGCTCGAAGTGGTCGCCGAACTGAAACCGGAGCCGGGCAAGACCTTTGCCCACGTCGAATTCACCCGCGATGGCAAATACGTCCTGGCCAGCCTGTGGGAAATGGACGGTGCGCTGATCATCTACGATGCCGTGACGCTCAAGGAAGTGAAGCGCCTGCCAATGAAGAAGCCGGTCGGCAAGTACAACGTCTGGAACAAGATCACCAAGTCCGAAGGAACCAGCCATTGAGTGAGAGAAGCCTTGCCTGGCGGGTCGAATGACTTACCGCTGAAGGCGTCCGGCGGAGGCCGGTGAATCGACGCGTCGGGAATCGGATACGCGTGATGTTCGTGCGTGGAGGCCCTGCTCTATAATCGCGAGGAAGTGGCTTTTGCTCGGCGGGTAGCTTGGAACACCAGCCGGACTTTTGCCACCAGTCGCATGGCCGGCATGGGCGCCGAGGTCAGCAGGGGCTGGAATGACTGGCGTTGTGCCGGATTTGAGAAACCGAGCCTCCTGGGGTGCCGATACCTGCATGACTGACGCGAATTCAAAGGCAAATTCACCCGGCCTCAGTCTGGCTCGCTTTTCCGCCGTGGCGACGAGCTTGCTGACCATTCTGGTCGCTGCCCTGGTGGCCGGGTTTCTCTATGCCGAATGGAAAACCCTCGGGGCGACGCGCGAGGCCTTGCGCGCCACCGGGGTTGCCAACAAGGCCATGATTCTGGCGGAAAAGACTTCGTTCGAGCGCGGCCCGAGCAATAGTTTGATGGGGGACAGCGATACGCCCGATCCGACCATCCGTGAGCGTCTGGTCAAAGCGCGCCAGGCGACCGATGCCGCTTTGCAGGATCTGCTGCTGGCGGTCAGCGAGCAATCCTGCGTACCCGATTGCGACATGGCGCGGCGCATACGGGAAATCGCCGAACGATTGTTGAAGGTCCGTGCGCTGGTCGAGCAAGTGGGGGCGATGCCCTTGCGCGAGCGCACTGCCGAGCGGGTCAACGAGGTGATCCAGCACATGTTCGACTTGATTCCCGGCATCCTCGGCATGGCTTCGGAATTGTCGAGACAGGCCACCGAGATCGACTCGGAGATTGAGCCGCTTCTGGCAGGTGCCATGTTCGTGGTCGAAATGCGCGAGTATGGGGGGCGGCTAGGGTCACAATTCACCCCACCGCTGACGACCGGGCAGCCCTTGAGTGCGTCGGCGCATCGCAATGTCGATTTCTATTCCGGTCGCATCGAGCAGTTGCATGACCTGATCGTTGTCCACACCAAGAAAGCGGCGGCTAATCCGGCGATTCAGGAGGCGCTGGAAAAAGTGGAACGGGACTATATCCGCGATGGCCTGGCACTAGCCCGCTCGATCCGCCAGGCAAGCGATGAAGGAAAGCCCTACGGCTTCTCCAATGCCGAGTTCATCCGGCGCTATGTGCCCTATATGAAATCCATCGTCGAATTGCGCGACGTGATGATGCAGTCGGCGCTCGATGCGGCGAGCGCCCAGCACGACGAGGCTGTCCGCAAGATGCTGATTGTGGTCGTCCTGGCCGCTGCGATCCTCTGCCTGCTCGGCCTGTTGTTTGCCGTGGTGCGCTGGCGCGTGGTCAATCCGATGCTGGAAGTCACCGCAGCCATCGTCGAATTGGGGCGGGGCAACCTCGATACGCCGCTGCCGGAGGGAGGGCGTTCGGAAGAGATTGCCCGTTTGCAGCGGGCGGTGTCCGTTCTGAGAAGCAACAGCATCGAGAAGCGCCGGCTGGAAGAGCAGCAAGGGAGGATCATCGAATCGATTCCGGGCATCTTTTACCTGTTCGACAGCAACGGCCGTTTCCTGTTGTGGAACCGGAATCTGGAAGTTGTGCTGGAAAGGAGTGCGGAGGAAATACGCCGGGGCCATCCGTTGGATTTCTTTGACGAGTATGACAGGCCGCGTATCGAGAGTTCGATCCGTAGGTCGTTTGAAACCGGGAGCACTACCGTTGAAGCTGCGTTGATCTCGAAAAGCGGACGGCGCATGCCGTATTACTTCAACGGGTTCCGTTTTGAAGTCGACGGGTATCCGGCCTTGATCGGCGTCGGTAT
The DNA here is from genome assembly GCA_937983545.1 of uncultured Azonexus sp. Classification (GTDB taxonomy): domain Bacteria; phylum Pseudomonadota; class Gammaproteobacteria; order Burkholderiales; family Rhodocyclaceae; genus Azonexus. The sequence continues at coordinate 1,779 of CALJZP010000123.1, read as the reverse complement.
CGACATCAGCGAGCGCGTAGAGGCCCAGGGCCAACTGGAACGTTACCGCGACCATCTTGAGGAATTGGTCGCCGACCGGACGAAGGAGCTGCGCTCGGCTCTGCTTGAAGCGGAGGCGGCGCGCTTGGCCAAGAGTACCTTCTTGACCAATGTTTCACACGAGATGCGGACGCCCTTGCACCAGATCAACGGTTTCATGCAGTTGCTGCGCCGCGATCCGCTGACGCCCAAGCAAACCGGGCGCCTGGAAAAGATGGAAGTGTCCTGTCGGCGCATGGCGCATATTGTCGATTCCCTGCTCGAATTGACCCGGCTGGAATCCAGCGCCCCCGATTTGCTGGAGGTTCCGGTTGATCCCGGCGGGGTGCTGGCGGAGGTCATGGCCGCCGCGAAAGGAGAGGCCGACGCGAAAGGCTTGTCGATTACCCGGGAAGCCGGCGATTTGCCGGGGAGCTTCAAGGGCGATAGCGGGCGTATTCGGCAGGCGCTGTACAACTATGTTCACAACGCGATTCGCTTCACCGAATCGGGTGGCGTTATCCTGCGTTGCCGGATCGAACAAGAGGATGCGCGGGAGGCCTTGATCCGTTTCGAGGTCCAGGATAGCGGCATCGGAATTTCTCCGGAGAATCAGGCGCGGCTGTTCAGGAGTTTCGAGCAGGCCGATAATTCGATGACCCGGCAGTTCGGCGGTCTTGGCGTCGGCCTGACCCTGACATACAGAACCGCCCGCCTGATGGGCGGCAATGCCGGGTGCGAAAGCCGGCTCGGGGAAGGCAGTCTCTTCTGGTTCACCGTTCGTCTGAGCAAGGCCTGAGACCTCTGCCGCCCGTCGCCAACCGGCTTGCCCTGTTTCGCCGCAGCAGCATAAGCGGCCACGCTGGGTCGGCATCCTGCCCGAAACGATGCGGTGTGACTGGATGCTCTGCGGAATGGACAGGAAAATCGATGACCGGTTAACGTCTTGCCGAATTTTGGTTAGAATCTCGCCCCTTCGATGTATTCCGCATCCGGTGACGCCGGATGTTTCAGCCTTGGTGGTGAAATTGGTAGACACGCTATCTTGAGGGGGTAGTGGCGCAAGCTGTGCGAGTTCGAGTCTCGCCCAAGGCACCAAATGACGTTTTCGGTTCGGATCGTTTTTCCATGTCCATCGATCCACTTCGGTCGAGCAGACCGTCCGGTTTCGATTTCCGGCGAAATCGACCAGAATCGGGGCCTTAGCCTTCGTTTTCCGTCCCGTGTCCACGCTTATCCTGTTCAACAAGCCTTACGGCGTACTGAGCCAGTTCACGCCGGAGGGGAAGTGGCGGGCGTTGAACGAGTTCATTGCGGTGAAGGGCGTCTATGTAGCCGGGCGTCTCGATGCCGACAGCGAGGGGCTGTTGATCCTGACCGACGACGGCAAGCTGCAGGCGAAGATCGCCGATCCCCGTTACAAACTGGTCAAGACCTATTGGGCGCAGGTGGAAGGCATTCCTGACGAGGTTGCGCTGGATCGCCTGCGCGCCGGTATCGCACTCTCGGATTTCACGGCGCAGCCTGCCCAGGTCCGTCGGATGGATGAGCCGTCCGGTTTATGGGAGCGCGATCCACCGATTCGTTTTCGGGCGGCCATTCCTACCTCATGGCTGGAGATTCGCATTGCCGAGGGCAAGAACCGTCAGGTACGGCGCATGACGGCCGCAATCGGGTATCCTACGCTGCGCCTGATCCGGGCAGCCATCGGGGCGGTGACGCTGGATGGCCTGCCGCTTGGGCAATGGCGGAAGGTCGATG
>CALJZP010000122.1 GCA_937983545.1 uncultured Azonexus sp. | reverse complement strand
CCGGTATCTGGGCCAGCGAACCCGGCGCCGGGAACATCGCCTTCGCCCCCGGAAAAGATGAGTTTTTCTGCGTCATCGAAGGCCGGTTACGCATTTCCGACGATGCGGGAAACGCCGCCGAATTCGGGCCTGGAGAGGCCTGCGTTATTCCGTCCGGATTCACGGGAACATTCGAAGTCCTTGAATCGGTACGCAAACACTATGTGTTAATAGATCGCCCCTCGTGAATTGCGCTATAGTTTTGCCGACGCAAGGGGGAAAAAATGACAAAGGAAAGTAGCCAACCGAGAGGCACCAGCGCCCATATGCCGGACCTCAACTGGAGCCAGGTCCGGGAAACCGTGCTGATGCTCGAATTGGCGGCCGTCCAGATCGAATCGGCAATGAAGGACAGCAATGCCTCCGTCGAGGTGCTGACCGATTCGTTCACGACCATGGCGAGCTACATGCGGACAATAGCCGACACCGTCGAGACGCTGCCCGACGACGGAGAAGTCGGTGTCGCCAAGCGGAACCTGAGCGGCGTCTCCGGGCACGTTTCGGGCATGGTGCACCAAACCATCATCGCTTTTCAGTTCTACGACAAGCTGGTTCAACGACTGGCCCACGTCGGCCTCAGCCTCGGCGACCTCAGCGACCTGGTCTCCGACCCGCGCCGCCTCTTCAATCCAGGCGAGTGGGTAGGTCTGCAGGACAAGATCAAGACCAAGTACACCACCCGCGAGGAAATCGCCATGTTCGATGCGGTCATGCAGGGCGTCCCCGTCCACGAGGCGGTCGACAAGTTCATGGCCGACATGAAGGACAAGAGCGACGACATCGAGCTGTTCTAGTCCACGCCCAATTCCGTCAGACGCAGGCACGTTCCGCACGACAACCACAGGAGGCCACTCACATGACAGACGCCACCGACGAGCTACCGGACCTCCCTGGTATCGACAAGGCCGCAGGCCTGCGACGCCTGATGAACAAGCCGAGCCTCTATGAAAAGGTCCTGCGCGATTTTCACGCCCGCTTCCACCACGAAACGCAGACGCTGCGCGCCGCCATCGACAGCGGCGACCTGACCACCGCCGAACGGCTGGCCCACAGCGCCAAGGGGCTGGCCGGAACGATTGGCGCCGTCGGCCTGCAGGACATCGCCCTTCTGCTGGAACGCGCCCTGCATGACGACGACCCGCTGTGGGAAGACTATTTCGCCGGCTTCGAACAGGAACTCACCCTGGTGCTTACCGGCATCGCCCAAGGCTTTAACATCCCTGCCGACAACTGAACCCGCTCAGAAAGCGGCGGGTGCCTCCCAGACGATATTGGCCTTGTTCCCTCCTTTGGCCGTCCGTTCCAGCATGTCGATCAACGGCCAGGCGCGCTGACCCAGCGCAACCACCGGCTCCTTTTTCCGCCCGTCGGCATCGACCTCATCTTCCACGGGGGGCGCCTCGGCACGGCTCACCGCGTCCCTCAACGTTTGTGCGGCCGCCATCATTTCGTCGGGCAGAAAGGCCCCTTTGGCCGTCGTTTCCTTGCCGAGAACCTGCAACAGACTTCCGGCCGCTTCGGCGAACATCAAAATTTCACCGGTTTCGCTGGAGATAAAGCGAACCAACATGATTTTTCCTTTCGATCGATAACATCCTCGTTGTCATCCAAGCCGGCATTCGGGTAAATTGAAACGGAGGGAGACAAAACGCATGACAACACATATTAACGCCAATCCCTGGGACAACGGGACGGACGAGCTGGAACGCTTCGCGCTGGAAGAGTGCGTCAAGCGCCAGCGCATCGATCATCGCGTCGCCGTCCTCATCGTCTCCGACAAGCGCTGCGAACTGGCGCCCAAACTGGCCAACCTCGGTGCGCAGGTGCTCGTGGTCGACCGCCCGGCATTTCAGCAGGAAATCGAAGGCCGTGTCCTGGCCTCCGGCTACAAAGACCAGATTGCCGTCATGGCCTCGGAACTGAATGCGCTGCCCGAGGTTTTCCCGGGCCAACCCTTCGACATGATTATCGTCCGCCGCGGCCTGTGCGGCCTGCCCTACGAGCAAGCCCGGCAAACCGTCCGCCGCCTGCTCCTGCAATTGCGTATCGGCGGCAAGCTCTACGTCTCGGTCCTCGGCCTGCACTCGGAGCTGGGCCAGGACTATGCCGGCGGCGGCGCCCTGATCGAGCAGCGCTTTGCGTCGCTGGCCCCCCCGCTCGCCGACAAATACGACATACGCCACCCGGTCTGCCTGTACACCGAGCGCAACCTGTTCATGCTGCTGCTCGATGCCGGCGCCAGCGTCCTGCGCACGCTGACCACGACCTACGGCAACATCAAGGGTGTCGCCGTCCGCGTCTGATGTTCGACTGACGGTCTTTCCGGAGCCCACTATGGCCATGTCGCGGCCCATCCCCGGATACTTCACTTTATTGCGTGGAACCGGCACAACGACCGGTGTTTGACCTTGCTTCCGCTCACCGACCAGCCAAAGAGGGCACGGTGATCGACCCCTTGCTTCCCGCGCCACAGCCTGAATCCCGAGCGGCATTTGCCGCCTCGAAGCCCGCCACCCGAAATCGCTAAAGCCGGCATCCTGCGGCGAATCGTGCCCAGCCGCCAAGCCATCATGCCGGCTCGGCAAACCGCTGTCATCAATTCCCCTCGTCTCTGCGCTCTTTATGCGCGCTTAACGCGCTGATGGTTCTCTTTAGCGCTTTCTTAACACGCGAAAAATTAACGTAGTGCTTGTCGCAACTTGTCCCTATGGGAGGTTTCATGGACCCGCTCTACCTGCTGCTTGTCGTCGCGTTTTTCGCTGTAACGGCCGGCCTCGTCCCTCTGTTTGAAAAGATTCGGAGGAAATGATGAATCCGCTCTACCTGATCGCCCTGGCAATTGCCATTGGCGTATTCGGCTACCTGATTGCCGTCCTGTTCTTCCCGGAGAATTTCTCATGACTGGCAACGGCTATCTGCAAATCGGCCTGTATCTGGCCGTTCTCTTTGCCTGTGCCTGGCCGCTGGGCCGCTACATGGCACGCGTCTATCAAGGCGACATTCCGCTCCCCGTACGCTGGTTGCGCCCGCTGGAGCGAGGCATCTATCGCCTGGCGGGAGTGCGTGGCGACGACTCGATGTCCTGGACACGCTATGCATTGGCCGTCCTGATCTTCAACCTGATTGGTTTCCTGGCCGTATACGCGCTGCAGCGCCTGCAAGACGTGTTGCCGTTCAATCCGGACGGCATGATGGCAACGACAGCCGATCTGGCCTTCAATACCGCTGCCAGTTTTGCTTCCAACACGAACTGGCAGTCTTACGGCGGCGAGTCGACGATGAGCTATCTGACCCAGATGCTCGGACTTGGCGTACAGAATTTCCTGTCCGCCGCCACCGGCATGGCAGTACTCGTTGCCCTCGCACGCGGCTTCATGCAACGCGAAACCACTGCCTTGGGCAATTTCTGGGTCGATCTGGTACGTTCGACGCTCTACGTTCTGTTGCCGCTGAGCATCCTGCTGTCGACAGCCCTGGTCAGCCAAGGCGTCGTACAGACGTTCAACGCACACGCTACCGCCCACCTCGTCGAGCAGCTCGATTTCGAGCAACCCAAGCTGGGTGACGACGGCCAACCGCTGAAGGATGCGCAAGGCCTGCCGATTGTGGAAAAGACGACGACCGGGGAACAGCGCATCGCAGTCGGTCCGGCCGCTTCGCAGATCGCCATCAAGCAGCTAGGTACCAACGGCGGCGGTTTCTTCGGCGTCAACTCGGCCCACCCGTTCGAGAATCCAACGCCACTGGCCAATTTCCTGGAAGTGCTGGCCATTTTCCTGATTCCGGCCGCCCTGTGCGTCACCTTCGGGATTTATGTCGGCGACCGGCGCCAAGGCTTGACCATCCTTTCGGCGATGACCCTCATCTTCGTTGCCATGCTGGCCGTCTGCGTCTGGGCAGAGCAGTCGGGCAACCCGCTGTTCGAGCGGCTGGGGCTGGACACCCAGGCGTCGGAACTGCAAGCCGGCGGCAACATGGAAGGCAAGGAAACCCGCTTCGGTGTCGTCAACTCGGCGCTGTGGGCAACGGTGACCACCGCCGCCTCGAACGGTTCGATCAATGCCATGCACGACTCCTTCACGCCGCTCGGCGGCCTGGTACCCATGTGGATGATGCAGTTGGGTGAGGTGGTTTTCGGGGGGGTCGGTTCGGGGCTCTACGGCATGATCATCTTCGCGCTGGTCGCCGTCTTCGTCGCCGGCCTGATGATTGGCCGCACGCCGGAATACCTGGGCAAGAAGATCGAAGCCTTCGAGGTCAAGATGGCCGCTGTCGCCATCCTGGTGCCGCCGCTGGTGGTGCTGCTCGGCACGGCCATCGCCGTTATGGCCGATGCCGGCCGGGCCGGCATCGCCAATCCGGGTGCGCACGGTTTCTCGGAAATCCTGTACGCCCTGTCGTCGGCCGGCAACAACAACGGCAGTGCGTTCGGCGGATTGTCGGCCAACACGCCCTTCTACAACACGCTGCTCGGCTTCGCCATGCTGTTCTCGCGGTTCTGGCTGATCGTTCCGGTACTCGCCATCGCCGGTTCGCTGGCTGCCAAGAAGAGCATCCAGCCGGGTGCCGGGACGCTGCCGACGCATGGCCCGCTCTTCGTCATGCTGCTGATCGGCACCGTCGTCGTGGTCGGCGCGCTGACCTTCCTGCCTGCATTGGCCCTGGGCCCCATCGTCGAACACCTGCAAATGATCGGCGCCCGCTAAGGAGAATTTGATGCAAACGTCGCAATCCATGCTCGATCCGGCGCTGCTGCGCGAAGCCGCGGTCGAATCCCTCACACGACTGTCGCCGCGCTACCAGGTCAAGAATCCGGTGATGTTCGTGGTCTGGCTGGGCAGCGTGCTGACTACCGGCTTGTTCTTCCAGGCGCTCGGCGGCAAAGGCGAGGCATCGGCCGGCTTCATCCTGGCCATCGCGCTGTGGCTGTGGTTCACCGTGCTCTTCGCCAACTTCGCCGAAGCGCTCGCCGAGGGCCGGGGCAAAGCCCAGGCTGCCGCGCTGCGCGGCCTGCGCAAGACGGTCTGGGCCAAGAAACTGCAGGAGCCCCGCCACGGCGCCAAGATGCATACGGTCCCTTCGGAAGACCTGCGCAAAGGCGATGTCGTCATCGTCACGTCCGGCGAGGTGATCCCCGGCGACGGCGAGGTCATCGAAGGCGTCGCCTCGGTCGACGAGTCGGCGATCACCGGTGAATCGGCTCCGGTCATCCGCGAGGCTGGCGGTGACTTTTCTTCCGTCACCGGCGGCACCCGCGTTCTGTCCGACTGGCTGGTCGTGCGTATCTCGGTCAATCCCGGCGAAACCTTCCTCGACCGGATGATCGGCATGGTCGAAGCAGCCAAGCGCCAGAAGACGCCGAACGAAATCGCCCTGACCATCCTGCTCGTCGCGCTGACCATCGCCTTCCTGCTTGCCACGACGACGCTGCTGCCGTTCTCGCTGTTCAGCGTCGAGGCTGCCGGTGCCGGCTCGCCGATCACGGTGACCGTGCTGGTCGCGCTGCTCGTGTGCCTGATACCGACAACCATCGGCGGCCTGCTGTCGGCCATCGGCGTCGCCGGCATGAGCCGCATGATGGCCAAGAACGTCATCGCCACCTCCGGCCGCGCCGTCGAGGCGGCCGGCGATGTCGACGTACTCATGCTCGACAAGACCGGCACGATCACGCTGGGCAACCGTCAGGCGGCCAAATTCGTCGCCGCTCCCGGCTTCTCCGAAAAGCAGTTGGCTGACGCCGCGCTCTATGCCTCGTTGGCCGACGAGACACCAGAAGGCCGCTCCATCGTGCATCTGGCCAAGGAAGTGCTGCATCAGCGCGGCCGCGATATCCAGGCCGAAGGGGCGACGTTCGTGCACTTCACCGCTCAGACGCGCATGAGTGGCATCGACTGGCAAGGCAGGAGTATCCGCAAGGGTGCCGCCGAAGCGGTCAAGGCCCATGTCACAGCACTAGGCGGTCAGTGGCCGGCGAAGGTACAGGAAGCAGTGGACGATATCGCCCGCCACGGCTCGACGCCGCTGGTCGTCGTCGAAGTCAATCAGGGAAATGCGCAGGTCCTCGGGGCTGTCGAGCTCAAGGACATCGTCAAGGGCGGCATCAAGGAACGGTTCGCCGAATTGCGCCGGATGGGCATCAAGACGGTGATGATCACCGGCGACAACCGCCTGACCGCCGCCGCCATCGCCGGCGAGGCCGGGGTGGACGACTTCCTGGCCGAGGCAACCCCCGAAGCCAAGCTCAAGCTGATCCGCCAGTACCAGGCCGAGGGCCGCCTGGTGGCGATGACCGGCGACGGCACCAACGACGCGCCGGCACTGGCCCAGGCCGACGTCGCGGTAGCCATGAATACCGGCACCCAGGCCGCCAAGGAGGCCGGCAACATGGTCGACCTCGATTCCAACCCGACCAAGCTGATCGAGGTCGTCGAGACCGGCAAGCAGATGCTGATGACACGGGGCGCGCTGACCACCTTCTCCATCGCCAACGACGTGGCCAAGTATTTCGCCATCATCCCGGCCGCTTTCGCCTCGACCTATCCGGCGCTCAACACCTTGAACGTCATGGGGCTGGCGACGCCCGATTCGGCCATCCTGTCGGCGGTCATTTTCAACGCCCTGGTCATCATCGCGCTGATTCCGCTGGCCTTGAAGGGTGTTGCCTATCGCCCCCTCGGCGCGGCCACCATCCTGCGCCGCAACCTGCTGGTCTACGGCATTGGCGGCCTGGTCGTGCCTTTCATCGGCATCAAGCTGATCGACCTGATCCTGGTCGGCCTCAATCTCGCTTAACGGAGGAGCCCGAAATGCTCAAGGAACTCAAACCCGCATTCGTCGTTTTCGGCCTGCTGACGGTGTTGACCGGTGCAGCCTACCCGGCGCTGATTACCGGCATCGCGCAGACGGCTTTTCAGGATCAGGCCAACGGCAGCCTGATTGTCCAGGATGGCAAGACACGCGGATCGCGCCTGATCGGACAGGCGTTTTCCGATCCCGGCCATTTCTGGGGTCGGCCGTCGGCGGCCGCGCCGATGCCCTTCAACGCGGCCTCATCCGGCGCTTCCAATCAAGGGCCGCTGAATCCGGCGCTGGAAGAATCCGTCAACAATCGCATCGAAGCGCTCAAGGCGAGCGACCCGACCCAGACGGCCGCCATTCCGGTCGACCTGGTTACCGCCTCCGGCAGCGGCCTCGACCCGCACATCAGCGTTGCTGCCGCGCGCTGGCAGGCGCCGCGCATCGCCCGCCACCGCCATCTGCCGGAAGAGCAGGTCCGCGAACTGATCGCCAGCCATACGGAAGGCCGCCAACTCGGCGTTCTCGGCGAACCACGCGTCAATGTCCTGGAACTCAACCTGGCCCTCGACAAGCTGGCTGCTACCCGATAACCCTCATGCCCGGCCATGGCCGGGCGCTCATAGACAAAAGACAGGAGAGATCTCTTGAAGAAAATCATCATCGCTGCGGCTTTGGCCGGCAGTTTCAGCCTGCCGGCATTGGCTCAATCGACAACCGGAGCGCTTGAAACGACGCCACAGGCCTTGACCGGCAATGCGGGGCTGTTCAGCCAATACCGTTTCCGCGGCATTGCCCAGACCTTTGGCCAACCGGCGCTTCAGGGGGGCATCGATTACGCCCACGGCAGCGGCCTTTATGTCGGCAACTGGAACTCCAACGTCAACGCCGGTGCCGGCTATCCCAACGGCAATCTGGAAATGGACTTCTACGGCGGTTACAAAGTCTCCATCGGCGATGTCGGACTGGATATCGGCGGCATCTACTACGCCTATCCGGGTTCCGACCTGAACGGCAAGCGCGTGAAAAACGGCGAACTGTATGCCGGTGCAAGCTGGAAATTCCTGTCAGCCAAGTATTACTACGCCATGACCGACTATTTCAACGCCAAGGGACCCAACGGCGAGAAAACCGACGGCACAGGCTATCTGGATGTCGCAACCAACTTTGATCTGGGCGCTGGCTGGGCCCTCAACGCCCATGTCGGTCATCTGTTTTTCCGCAAGGTGGCGAATGCCAGCTATACCGACTGGAAACTTGGCGTAACCAAGGATATCAACGGCTGGCTGCTCGGATTGAGCTACATCGACACCAATGCCAAGGGCGATTGCGGTCGCAGCGAGTTCTACTGTTTCAGCAACGATATCGACAATACGGGCAGCCAGACCGGTTCCAAACGCATGGATGCAGGTCGTGCCACCGTCGTATTCTCCGTTTCGCGCACTTTCTGATCGCCGGTTGTCGCGGATGGCAAGCACCGGCATTCAATACCGGTGCTTTTTTACGGATGTTTCGGGCTGTCGTCCTTACTGGCCGCTGGCCAGGCTGCCCGAATCTTTACGGAATTCTTATTTCCGAATCGCTATATTGGCAACGTCGATCACACGGCCGTCCGGGAACCGAGCGAAAATGGCCGCGCCGATCGGCTTGGCAGGAAAAACCCGCTCATGCCCTCGATATTCATTTGCATGAATTATCCTGTGAGCGGCAGCAGACCTGAGAGGCACACGATAAAACGGTATTTCGGGCGTTTCTGGATTCACGATTGTCTACATCGCGCAAACGGTAGCAACCGTCTGCATGACCGGGGAGAACAGCGGCATGGAAGAAAAAATGGCGGATGGGGAACTACGCGTTCCACTCTTCCATGCCAGCCTTCTCTGGCCCTTGCAGTTGGAAGCGCTGGCGACCAAGGAAGGCGAGGGACGGCACTGGGAATTGCTCGAGGCCTTGAAAGATAAGCCCTGGCAGCGGATCGACGACGAATTCACCGCCGATCCCGGCATGTTCCAGGAACGTCATTATCGGGAGTTCGTCTCCTTCCTGCCCTATGTGCAACGTTTTCTGTATGGCGAGGGACGCTCGTCGAAACGTTCGCCGGGAGACGATATCGGCGAATCGCCGGTGCACGTTTTCCGCCGCAAGGATGTCGCCAGCCTGCGCCTGACGCTGCGCCCCGGAAGCCAGCCGGTCACCCTGCATGTCGTCCACCTCGACCTGTATTTCTTTCACGATCTGGACCTGGTGATTCTCAACCTCGAGGTCCGTGGAAAGGACCTGCCCCTGAGCCAGGCCAGGGACATCCTGTTTCGCTTCGGACGCGCCTACCCTTCCGGCTGGGATGAAGATGGATGCGGATTGCACAATGTCCATCTGTCCGAATGGCTGGACCACGACGACCGGATTCTGACGTTTTCCGACACTGAACGCCGCGCCAAATTCCTGGCATATGTCTGCACCCACCGCAGTCCGGGGATCAGCGAGCATTGGGCCTGGCTGCTTTCCCCACTGGTGCCGGCCCATTCCGATCTCCCGGGCGAAATCCGTTACCGGCTGATCGAATACCACCGCATGCCGATGATGGCCTATCTGGCGGTCGACAATCCACGCCAGTTGAAACGTGAGGACTGGGTCAGAATCGGACTGGCGACTGTCATGCACCCTGACGAGCCGTTACCCGGCAACGAACCGTCGGTGAAGGATTTCGTCGGGCTTTACTGCCAGGACCGCTACTGGCAGAACAGCGAGTCCGGCCCCAATACGCGATTCATCTGCACGGGCAATGCGTTCACGGTGGTCGGAGATGCCGCCTCGCCGTACTTCTGCAATGGCGAGCGCGGTGTGCTGGCGCAGTTCAGGCACCAACACTTCGTTATCTTCCTGATCGCCCATCTGCATCGCGCATCGCTGCTGGTCTTTTCGGAAATCCTGGTGGACGCCGTCAACGACTTGAATATTCGCAACGAGGCGTCGGTCCGCCGCTTCAAGCGCCGCATCCGGGCGAATTTCGAAACCTTCCTGCGCTTCACCCACCGCTACTGGTTCCACGAATTGTCCGAGCGCCCGCATTTGCAGGCCCTGTATCGCCTGTGCAGCCGGCATTTGCGCAACGACAGCCTGTATGAAGAAGTGCGCGACGAGATTCGTGAAATGAGTCATTACCTGGACAGCGACTCGCAGCGACGGCAATCGAATACGGTGGTCAGGCTGACCGTGATCACGATTCTTGGCCTGATCGCCACGGTAACGACCGGCTACTTCGGCATGAACATCATTCCCTTCGGCGAAGGCAGCTTGGGTGAGCGGATTCTCCATGGCGCCGTGGCGACGGTCGTGTTTGTCAGTCTGGTGTTGTTCGCCATCGCCCGCTCCAAGCGGCTGTCGGATTTCCTGGAAACCCTGGCCGACGAGCGCGTACCGTTCGGCAAGAAAATAACGGCCTTGGGCCAGGTGCTTTGGCCCGGCAGGAGACGCGGATGAGCAGCGAGATGCAACGCCCCGATCCGGACGCCCTGCTGGCACGTCTGGAAGCGGAGTCGGCACAAAGACACCGGGGCAAGCTGAAAATCTTCTTCGGGGCAAGCCCGGGAGTCGGCAAGACCTACGCCATGCTTGGCGCGGCAAGGACGCTGCAGGCACAAGGCGTCGACCTGGCGATCGGGATCGTCGAAACGCACGGGCGATCCGAGACTGCTGAAATGGTGCGCGGCCTGGAGTCGATTGCGCAAAAGAGCATCGAGTACAAAGGTCACACACTACGCGAATTCGACATCGACGCGGCCCTGGCGCGCAAACCCGAACTGATTCTGGTCGACGAACTGGCCCATTCCAATGCACCCGGCTCACGCCACCCCAAGCGCTGGCAGGACGTGGAAGAATTGCTGGCGGCGGGGATCGATGTCTTCACCACGGTCAATGTCCAGCATCTTGAAAGCCTGAACGACGTCATCGGCAGCATTACCGGCATCAAGGTCTGGGAAACCCTGCCCGATCATGTTTTTGATCAGGCAG
>CALJZP010000121.1 GCA_937983545.1 uncultured Azonexus sp. | reverse complement strand
TGTTTTCCGCCTTGAGGGCGGGCGTACTTTCTTTTGCTTCGCCAAAAGAAAGTAGCCAAAGAAAAGGCGACCCCTGGGTCGGCGCCCCTTCGGGGTTCCTTGCGCTACTCGGCGAGCCGGGCGGTTCGCATGAACTCGCCTGCGGCTCAAACAATGCGAACCGACTGCTCCCGGCCCGCCTGCGTTGCTCAGCGCCTCTCAAGGGGACCCGAAAAGCGTCGAGGAACCAGGCGCCATCCAATGAATTGAATGCTGCAATTGCCCAAAAAGTAGAGCCACAAGTCGAATCCGGATGGTTTGTCGGGCCCCTTGGAAGGTGCCGAGCAACGCAGGGGTTGGCGGAAAAAGGGCGAGGACTGTTTGAGGCCCAGAGGGCCGAGTTCCGCAGCCCCCGCCAACAACGAGTAGCGCAGGGAACCCCCGAAGGGGGCACCGACCCAGGGGTGACCTTTTCTTTGGCTACTTTCTTTTGGGCAAACAAAAGAAAGTACGCCCGCCCTCAAGGCGGAAAACAGCATATGCAGTCGGCGCCAACCTAGGCGCAGTCGAACAAACCCAATTGTGAACATCTCAAGAAACACCCAAAGGAGAACACCCATGCTGTCCCTGAAAGACTCCAACCTCCTCCGCCAAGCCTGCTACATCAACGGCATCTGGGTCGGTGCCGACAACGGCGAAACCATCGCCGTCACCAATCCGGCAACGGGCGAAACCATCGCCACCGTGCCGCGCTGCGGTGCCGCCGAAACCGAACGCGCCATCCAGGCCGCCGACAAGGCGCTCAAGACCTGGCGCGAAACCACCGCCGCCGAACGCGCCCGCATCCTGCGCCGCTGGTTCGACCTGCTGATGGCCAACCAGGATGATCTCGCCGCGCTGATGACGGCCGAGCAGGGCAAGCCGCTGGCCGAAGCCAAGGGCGAGATCGCTTACGCCGCCGCCTACGTCGAATGGTTCGCCGAGGAAGCCAAGCGCGCCTACGGCGAGGTCATCCCGTCGCCGTTCAAGGATCGCCAGATCGTCGTCACCAAGGAGCCGGTCGGCGTTTGTGCCGCCATCACGCCGTGGAACTTCCCGTCGGCGATGATCACCCGCAAGGTCGCTCCGGCGCTGGCTGCCGGCTGCACCATCATCCTCAAGCCGGCCGAGCAGACCCCGCTCTCCGCCCTGGCCCTGGCCGAACTGGCCGAGCGCGCCGGCGTGCCGGCTGGCGTGTTCAGCGTGGTGACTGGCAAGGCGTCGGCTATCGGTGGCGTGATGACGGCCAGCCCCATCGTCCGCAAGCTGACCTTCACCGGTTCCACCCCGATCGGCCAGTTGCTGATGCAGCAGTGCGCCGGCACGGTCAAGAAGATGTCGCTGGAACTGGGCGGCAATGCGCCGTTCATCGTCTTCGATGACGCCGATGTCGATGCCGCCGTGGCGGGTGCCCTGGCGTCCAAGTACCGCAACGCCGGCCAGACCTGCGTCTGCTCCAACCGCTTCCTGGTCCAGGACGGCATTTACGACACCTTCGCGACCAAGCTGGCCGCCGCCGTCGCCGGTCTGAAGGTCGGCAACGGCATGGAGGAGGGCGTCACGCAAGGCCCGCTGATCGACGATGCGGCGATCAACAAGGTCGAGGAACTGGTCAAGGACGCCACCGACAAGGGTGCCCGCGTGGTGACCGGCGGCAAGCGCCATGCGCTGGGCCGCACCTGGTTTGAACCGACCATCCTGGCCGACGTGACGACCGGCATGGCCGTCGCCAAGGAAGAAATCTTCGGGCCGGTCGCGCCGCTGTTCCGCTTCAAGACCGAAGCCGAGGCCGTGCAGATGGCCAACGACACCGAATTCGGCCTGGCCGCCTACTTCTTCTCCAAGGACCATGGTCGCGTCTGGCGCGTGTCGAAGCAGCTTGAATACGGCATGGTCGGCGTCAACACCGGCCTGATCTCGACCGAAGTCGCCCCGTTCGGCGGCGTCAAGCTGTCCGGTGTTGGCCGCGAAGGTTCCAGCCACGGTCTCGACGAGTACATGGAAACCAAGTACCTGGCCTTGGGCGGTCTTTGATCGGTCATTCCTGCGAAAGCGGGAATAACTGCCAGCCAAGACCTGCCGTGAGCACTCCTCCCATCGAACCGGCCCGCGAGGGCCGTTTCATTTTGCTGCTCGGCGCCCTGGTCGCCTTCGGGCCGCTTTCCATCGACCTCTATCTGCCTGCCCTGCCGGCGATGGCGGCCGGCCTGGAGGCATCCGCGGAAGCGGTACAGCTGACGATCACCGTCTTCCTTGCCGGGTTCTCCATCGGCATGTTGTTTTACGGGCCGATCTCGGATCGCTACGGTCGACGCAAGGTGCTGCTCAGCGGCATCGTCGTCTTTGCGCTGGCCAGCCTGGCCTGTGTGCTGGCCGTGGCGGTCGAGCAACTGATTCTTGCCCGTTTCCTGCAAGCCTTGGGCGGCGGGGCGGCCTCCGTGCTGGCGCGGGCCGTGGTGCGCGACGTCTATAGCCAGACCGAGGCAATCCGCAAGCTGTCGCTGATGGCGATGGTCACGGCGATCGCACCGCTGCTGGCGCCGATTTTTGGCAGTGTCCTGCTCGATCATTTTGGCTGGCGGGGCACTTTCGGCGCTTTGCTGGCCTGGGGGCTGCTCAGCTTGCTGGTCGTCTGCTTCCAGTTGCCGGAAACCTTGCCGCACGAGCGCCGCGGTCAACTGTCGCTGGCCGGTGCCTTTGCCGCCTACGGCCGCCTGCTCGGCGACCCGGTTGCGCTCGGCCTGCTGCTGGCCGGCGGCATGTCGTTTGCCGCGATGTTCGCCTACATCACCGGCGGCCCCTTCTATTTCATCAAGCTGCGCGGCTATTCGCCATTGGCTTTCAGTCTGCTTTTCGCGGCCAATGCCCTGGGGATTTTCGCGGCCAATTACCTGAACAGTCGGCTGGTGCATAGCCGGGGGGCGGCGACGATGGCCGGGGTCGGTAGCGGCCTGGGCTTCGTCGGTGCACTGTTGTTATGGATTGGCAGCGCTGTCGGTGATGCGCCATTGGCGGTGCTGGCCGGGTTGTTCATTGTCGTCAGCATGACCGGGTTGCTCGGCGCCAACTGCGTCGGCCTGCTGATGGCCCGCTACACGCAGAATGCCGGCGCAGCGGTAGCCCTGTTCGGGGCCGGCCAGTTCGGCCTCGGCATGCTGGCCAGTGCAACGATCAGCTATTTCCACGATCCAAACGGCAGGGCCATGGCCTGGGTCATCTTGGCGGTATCCGGTATGTCGCTGCTCGGCTGGTTTTGTTTTCGCCTGTGCGGGGAGCGCCGGTAGGGCTTCGGGGCCTGGCAAGAATGTGGAGGGATGACATGAATGCGATCTCAAGTCATACAACGGCGCTCCAATTGGCGAACGAGAGCCAATATCTCGGCTGGCGCGCTGAACAGGCGCTGGGCAGTCCCGATGCGACGCTGTTCAGCCTGGATGTCGACGAAGCTTCGACGCGGCTCTCCGACGTCTACAACAGCAACCGCCTGCGTTTGGCCGGGCAGCAGCGGGATTTCCGGATGCGATTGCGGACGGCGCAGATCGGGCGCCTGGGTCTGGCGACGCTATCCTTCGGTGCGGAAATCGAGATCGAGCAATCGGGCGATCGCCCCTTCGTACTGGTCACCACTCAGGTCAGCGGCTTTTCCCGGGTGACGACCGCGGCCGGTACAGCCGAAGGCGGGCGCGGCTTCGTCGTCGTCGATTCGGCCGGCCAGCCGGTACGCAAGCGCTTCAGCGGCGACAGCGAGCGCTGTAACGTGCGCGTCGATCAGGCGGCCATCAATGCCAAATGTGCCGCCTTGCTGGATCGCCCGCTGGATCGTCCGCTGTGCTTTGCCCCGTTCAGTTCCAACAACGGCATGGTTGAGCGGCGCTGGATCGGCTTGCTGCAGATGTTGCTTGGCTATGTTGGGGCCGCTGCCCCGGTGCCATCCGAACCGATCATCCACAACCTGGAGGAGGCCGTACTGCTGCACCTGCTGCTCGAGCACGAGCATTCGTATAGCGAGGCCCTGCGCCGGGGGCGAAATGCTGCTCTGGCGCCGCGCCATGTCAAGCGGGCCGAGGACTACATCCGGACGCATGCCCGGGAAGCCCTGAGCCTGGAGCGGATCGCCGAAGCGGTGGGCTGCAGTGTGCGCACGCTTGGCGAAGGCTTCCACAAGGCACGCGGAACGACGCCGATGAATTTTCTGCGCGAGGTCCGCATGGCCGGCGTACGCGGCGACTTACTGCGTGATGCTCCGCCCGGAAGCATCTCCGAGATCGCGCTGTCCTGGGGATTCAATCATCTGGGGCGCTTTGCCGCCGACTATCGCCGCTGTTTTGGCGAATCGCCGTCGGAAACCCGTAGGCGGACTGCGTAGTCGGCAACAATCCGCCGGATGCGGATAGCAGTTGCCGGATTCGGATAGTGGCCGGTGGGGTGTCTTCCTAAGATGTGCCGGTGGGCTTTGGGCCCATCGCGCAAACAACATCGAGGAGACCCCCAATGAGAATTTCACCAATCCACCGCCTGCTGCTGGCCGGTTTCGCGCTGGTCGCGGCACAGACAAGCCAGGCCCAGGTGGTCACGCTCAAGATCGCCCATTTCCTGCCGGCGGTCGCCACCACCCAGAAGCAGGTACTCCAGCCCTGGTGCGACGAGATGGAGCAACTGTCCAGCGGCCGCATCAAATGCCAGTTCTACCCCTCGATGCAACTGGGGGGGACGCCGGCCCAACTGTCGGATCAGGTCAAGAACGGCGTCGCCGACATCGTGTGGACCGCGCCCGGCTACAGCACTGGGCGCTTTCCGAAGACCGAGGCGCTGGAACTGCCTGGCATCCTGCCCTTGGGCGGACTGGTCGGCGGTCGCGCAGTCTGGGATTTCTTCGGCCAGCAACTCAAGGAGGAATACAAGGACTACAAGGTCCTGGCCATGCATGGCGATGGCGGCATGAACCTGCACACCGCCAGCAAGCCGCTGGTGACGGCGGCCGATTTCAACGGCGTCAAGCTGCGTTCGCCCAACCGGACCATCGCGCGCAGCCTGAAGGCTCTCGGCGCGACGCCGGTCGCCATGCCGCCGGCCCAGGTCACCGAGGCGATTTCGAAAGGCGTTGTCGATGGCGCGTCGGCGGTCTGGGAGGTGATGCTGCCGACCAAACTCGATGAAGTGACGAAATACCATTTTGAAACCCCGCCGGAACGACCGGTCATGGGCGCCACGATCCTTGTCGTGCTGATGAACAAGCAGAAATACGAGTCGCTGCCGGCCGACCTCAAGGCGATTATCGACAAGACTTCGGGACTGCCGCTTGTCGAGCGCTACGGCAAGGCCTGGGACGATGCTTCGATTGCGGCACGGAACAAGGTCAAGGCCATGCCGGGCCATACGTTGACCGTGGCTTCGACGGCCAATTACGACGCCATCCTGAAGCAGCTGGAAGTCGTCGAAAAGGAATGGCTGGCCGATGCCAAGCAGAAAAACATCAATGGCGAAGCGCTGGTTGCCGCTGCCCGCGAAGCGGCGCGCAAGCAGAAAAACTGACATCGATCACACAAAAAGGAGAACCGCATGAATCCACAAGGCAACTACTACGACCGCCCGCAACGTTTCAGCCCCGAGGAGTGGGCTGCCCGTGTCAAGCTGGCCAGCGTCTACCGCATCTTTGCCCACCTGGGGTGGGACGAACTGATCTATAACCACATTTCGCTGCGGGTGCCGGGGCCGGAAAAACATTTCCTGATCAACCCCTTCGGCCTGCATTACCAGGATGTCTGCGCCTCGAACCTGGTCAAGATCGACATCACGGGCAAGGTCGTCGGCCATTCCGACTGGCCGATCACTCCGGCCGGCTTTACCTTCCACTCGGCTATCCATGACAAGGTGCCGGACGGCCACTGCGTCATGCACGTGCATACGACCGCCACGCAGGCTGTGTGCTGTCTGAAGGATGGCCTGTCGTACAGCAACTTCTACGCAGCCCAGCTCTACGGCAAGATTGCCTGGCACGAGTTCGAGGGGATTACCGTTCATCTCGA
>CALJZP010000120.1 GCA_937983545.1 uncultured Azonexus sp. | reverse complement strand
GCCGGGCGACCGCGTCTGGTACGCCGGCGACATCACCCGCCCGGGCAGCAATGCGGAGCTGCAGCTGGTCGACGAACGCATCGTCGGCCGCATGCCGGCCCGCCTGGGTTTTGCCGAAGCCGCAGCCCTGCCGCTGACCGCCATCACCGCCTGGGAACTGCTCTTCGACCGACTCGGCGTCGCCCCAGGCAAGCGCCCGAGCGAGGACTCGCTGCTCATCGTCGGCGCAGCCGGCGGCGTCGGCTCCATCCTCACCCAACTAGCCAGCCGCCTGACCTCGCTGACGGTCATCGGCACCGCCTCCCGCCCCGAGACCCAGGACTGGGTGCGCGAACTCGGCGCCCACCACGTCATCGACCACAACCAGCCCTTCGCCGCCGAACTGGCGCGGATCGGCCGGAAGAACGTCACCTTGGTGGCCAGCCTCAACAACACGCAAGGGCACTTCGCGCAGATCGTCGACGTCATGGCGCCGCAAGGCCGTTTTGCCTTGATCGACGATCCGTCCGTCCCGCTCGACATCATGAAGCTCAAGGGCAAGAGCATCTCGCTGCACTGGGAGCTGATGTTCACCCGTTCGCTGTTCCAGACCGCCGACATGATCGCCCAGCACCGCCTGCTGAACGAGGTTGCCGCCCTGGTCGACGAAGGGGTCATCCGGACCACCCTCGGCGAGCATTTCGGCGCCATCAACGCAGCCAACCTGAAGCAGGCCCATGCCCATATCGAAAGCGGCAAGGCGCGCGGCAAGATCGTTCTCGAAAACTTCAGCTGACCACATCCGTACCACCTCAATTACCTCAGGGAGACATCTGCATGAACATCGTCCATCACGCCCAGACCCGCTACACCACCAAGTCCTTCGACGCCAGCCGCAAGATTCCGGCCGAGACCTTCGAGGAAATCCGCCAGCTGCTGCGCTTCGCGCCGTCATCGGTCAACTCGCAACCCTGGCACTTCGTCGTCGCCAGCAGCGACGAGGCCAAGGCACGCGTCGCCAAGGCCACCCAGCCCGGTTACGCCTACAACGAAGCCAAGATCAAGAATGCCTCGCACGTCATCGTCTTCTGCGCCCGTGCCGCCTTCGACGAGAGCCACCTGGCCAGCCTGCTCGAACAGGAGGACAAGGACGGCCGCTTCGCCTCGCCGGAAGCCAAGGCCGGCCAGAACACCGCGCGCAGCTTCTATGTGAACCTGCACCGCTTCGACACCAAGGACGCCCAGCACTGGATGGAGAAGCAGGTCTACCTCGCCCTGGGCACCGCCCTGCTCGGCGCTTCGACGCTCGGCATCGACGCCTGCCCGATGGAAGGTTTCGACGCCCGCATCCTCGACGAGGAACTGGGCCTGCGCGCCAGGGGCTACACCGGCATCGTCATTCTCTCGCTCGGCTACCGCAGCCCGGAAGACTTCAACGCCAAGCTGCCCAAGTCCCGCCTGCCGGAAACCGCCGTCTTCACCAATCTGTAATCCGGAGGGGGCGACCGCCCCTTTCCCCAAGCCTTCCCATCGTTTTCCAAGGAACCGCCATGAAATCACTCTCCCTGCGGGCAACCCCCGTCGCCCTGCTGTTCGCCCTTGCCGCCGCCCCGGCCCTCGCTGCCGACTTCTCGCTGACCGTCTCCGGCATCAAGAACGGCCAGGCCGTCGCTGCTGAAAATTACTGGAACAACTTCGGCTGCTCGGGCGGCAACGTCATGCCCAAGCTTGAATGGAAGAATGCCCCGGCCGGCACCAAGAGTTTCGCCGTCACGTTCTACGACAAGGATGCGCCGACCGGTAGCGGCTTCTGGCACTGGGTTGCCTACAACATCCCGGCCGACACGCAGGGCCTGCCCGGCGGCGCCAACGGCGGCAGCCTGCCCGCCGGTGCCGTCGAAGGCAACACCGACCTCGGCAAGCCGGGCTTCTTCGGCCCTTGCCCGCCGGTCGGCCGCAAGCATCACTACGTATGGACCGTGCATGCATTGAAGACCGATGCCCTGGCGCTCGACAAGAACGCCAGCCCCGCCCTGGTCGGTTTCTACCTCTGGCAGAACCGTCTGGGGGAAGCCTCGGTGACCGTCACCGCCGGCCCACGCAAATAACCGCGAAAGGAAAACACCATGACCCGCAACACCACCCGCGCCCTGACGACCGCCGTACTGCTCCTGCTCTCCGGCAGCGTCCTCGCCCAGCAACTGCCGCAGCTCAAACCCGACGAAGTGATCCGTTACCGCAAGGCGGGCTATGCCTTCATGAACTGGAACATGGCCAAGCTCAAGGCCATGCTCGACGGCAGCGTCCCCTTCAACAAGGATCAGGCGCTGGCCGCCGCCACCTCGATCAACAGCACCGTCAATTCCGGCATGGGCGCGCTCTACACCCCGGGATCGGACAAGGATGCGGGCAATGAAAAAACGCGCCTGAAATCGGAATTTTTCACCCAGCCCGACAAAGTCAAGGAAGTGGCCGGCGCCTACCGAGTTGCCGGCACGAAGCTGGCCGCGGCCGCCGCCACTGGCGATCCGGCCCAGATCAAGCCCGCTTTCGACGAAATGGGCAAGGCCTGCAAGGGCTGCCACGACGCCTTCCGCAAGGACTGAGCGAGGACTCTGCCATGACCGCCATCCGCATTCGCCTGTGGGATCTTCCCCTTCGCCTCTTTCATTGGAGCCTTGTCGCGACAGTGCTGGGCGCCATAAGCACCGGACTGATCGGCGGTGGCTGGATGGTCTGGCACGGGCGGCTGGGGCTGGCGGTGGTCGGACTGCTCGCATTCCGCCTGGTTTGGGGGTTTGTCGGCTCCACCCATGCCCGCTTCGCCGCCTTTTTTCCGACGCCGGGCAAGATCGCCGCCTACCTGCGCGGTCAATGGCAGGGCGTCGGCCACAACCCGCTGGGCGCGCTTTCCGTCTTCGCCCTGCTGGGCTTGCTGGCCTTCCAGGTCGCCAGCGGCCTGCTCGCCAACGACGACATCGCCTTCAACGGCCCGCTTTATCCGCTGATCGACAAGGCGCTGAGCGATGCCGCCACCGGCTGGCATCGCCTGGCCGTCAATGCCCTCTACCTGCTGCTCGCCCTGCATGTCGCGGCCATTGCGTTCTATGCCCGCATCAAGCGCCAGAATCTCGTCCGGCCCATGATCACCGGTTGGCACGAAGGCCCGGCCGAACAGGAGAGCCGGGGCGGCGGGCTCCCGCTCTTCGTTTGCGCGCTGATCGTTGCGCTCGCCGTGACCTACGCAGCCAGCGGCATGTGGATACCCGCTCCCGCCCCCCAGGCGCCGGCGCCGACCATGGACTGGTAGGCCGGCCAGCCGGCCGGGAAACACTCTTCGCCCACATCACCCGGGCAACCCTATTGGAAAGGATTTCCGCATGTTCAAAGGTATTTTGATCGAGAAGGATGAGGCCGGCTATCGCGCCGCCATCAAGAGCATCGACGAAGCAGATCTGCCGGATGGCGAAGTCACCGTCCGCGTCAGCCATTCGACGCTCAACTACAAGGACGGGCTGGCGATCACCGGCAAAGGCCCCGTGGTGCGCCGCTTCCCGATGGTGCCGGGCATCGATCTCGTGGGCACCGTGGAATCGAGCGTACATCCGGAATTCGCGGTCGGCGACCCGGTCCTCCTGAATGGCTGGGGTGTTGGCGAAGGCCATTGGGGCGGGCTTGCCCAGAAGGCCCGTCTCAAGGGCGACTGGCTCGTTCCGCTGCCCAAGCAATTTTCGCCGCAGCAGGCGATGGCGATCGGCACCGCCGGCTATACGGCCATGCTCTGCATACTCGCGCTCGAGCGGCATGGCATCACCCCGGCGCACGGTGAAATTCTCGTTTCCGGCGCGGCGGGCGGGGTCGGCAGCGTGGCGACGGCTGTCCTTGCCAAGCTGGGTTATACCGTGGTCGCCGTCAGCGGCCGCAGCGAAGAGCACGATTACATCAAGCGCCTGGGCGCCAGCGAAGTGCTGCAGCGCTCGGAATTTTCCGCACCGGGCAAACCGCTGGCCAAGGAACGCTGGGCGGGCGCGGTCGATGTCGTCGGCAGCCATACGCTGGCCAACATCTGCGCCGGCACGCGCTATCGCGGCGTGGTGACGGCCTGCGGCCTGGCCGGCGGCATGGATTTCCCCGCCACCGTCGCGCCGTTCATCCTGCGCGGCGTCACCCTGGCCGGCATTGACAGCGTGATGTGCCCGCGCGCCGACCGCCTCGAAGCCTGGCGCCGCCTCGGCACCGATCTCGATATCGCCAAGCTGGACATGATCAGTTCGGAAATATCCCTGGAAGAGGCGATTCCAGCTGCCACGAAACTGATCAACGGCGAGATTCGCGGCCGCATCATTGTCGACGTCAATCGCTGAAGCGGAAGGGCGCCCCCGGTTTCCGGCCCGGCCGGCTAGCGTCAAACGCCGGCCAGCCGGGCGCTGCAGCACGCTGCGAGATAGTCCGCCAGCCGTCGAATCGGCGGCGTGATCCGGCCCCGGCTCACCGCCAGCAGGTTCAACGGGGTCGCCTCGCCGGACCACTCGGGCAACAGTTGCCGCAGCCGGCCGCTGATCAGGTCGTCCGCGACGTCGAGCCGGCTCTTGTAGGCGATCCCCAGTCCGGCCAAAGCCCATTGACGCACCGCGGCCCCATCGTCGGCGATACGGTCGCCGCTGACTTCAATCGCCTGCTCGCCTTTCGGCCCGAATCGCCAGCGGCTGTAGGGCAGATCGCCGCGCACGAAGCGCAAGCAGTTATGTTGCCGCAAATCGCCCAAGCTCTCCGGCACGCCATAGCGCGCCAGATAACTCGGCGCGGCACAAAGGATCCGGGTGTTTTCCGGCGCCACCGGCAAGGCCACCATCCCTGAATCTTCCGGCATGCCATAGCGCAAGGCGAAATCGACCGGTTGCTCGAACATGTCCGCCGGGCGGTCGGTCACGCGCAAATCGAGCAGAAAATCGCCCTCCTTGACCGGATAACCCGCCAGAAAATCCTCGATCCAGGCAATCAGGCAACTACGCGCCAGGTCGCTTGGCATGCTCAAGCGGATCGGGCCGCTCAAGCCATTCGCCGACTCGTCGCCGATTGCCGCCTCGCCCGCGGCAATCGCGCGAACGACTTCGCGGGCATGCGGCAGCAAGCGTTCGCCGGCCTCGGAAAGGCGCACGCGCCTTGTCGACCGCTCGAACAGACGCTGCCCTATCCCCGTCTCCAAGCGCTTGATGACGGCGCTCGCCACCACCGGAGACATCCCCAGCCGACGCGCGGCCACCGAAAAACTCCCGGCTTCGGCCGCAGCGACGAATACCTGCAGATCGTCGAGGCGATTTATTTTCATCAATTCAATTAAAGTAATTTAAAAAAACCGATATTTATCTTCAATTTCACTTAAGTCAATATCCACCCCTCTTACTACCCAGGAATCCACCATGTCCCGCCTTCTGATCAACCGCCTCCCCGGCGCCCTGCTCTCGATGTTCATTTCCCTGGCCACGATGCCTGTCCTGGCGGCAACACCCGCCGTTGGCACGCTCGAAACGGTGGCCGAATTGCCCATTCGTCCCGGTAACGTCACCGCCACCCGCGACGGGCGCGTCTTTGCGACCGTACACCCGCTGGACAAGCCGTCCGGCGTGCAGCTGATGGAAGTCACCGCCCCCGACCGCTACCGTCCGTGGCCGGATAGTCGCTACCAGAGCGATGCCGCCAACCGCTCCGACGAACGGATCGACACGCCGCTGGGTATCGCCCAGGACAACAAGGGGCGTCTGTGGATCATCGACATGGGCCTCAACCTCGGCAAGACCCGCCTCTGGGCCTTCGACATCGCCAGCGGCCGCCTCGAACACAAGATCGCGCTGCCTGCCGATATCGCGCCGAAGGGTGCCTTCGTCCAGGATCTCGCGGTGGACGCCGAACGCGGCTGGGTCTACCTCGCCGACATCGCGCCACCGGCCCTGATCGCGCTCGAAATCGCCACCGGCAAGGCGCATCGCTTCGCCGGCCATGCCGCTCTGCAGGCCGACCCCAAGGCGATCATGCAGGTGGACGGCACGCCCACGCAGTTCGGCGGCAAGCCGGCCAGCGTCGGGGTCAACCCGATCACCCTCTCCAAGGACGGACAAACGCTCTACTTCGGCGCCATGAACGGTCTGACGTGGTACGCCGTACCGACGCGCCATCTGCGGGACGGCGACGACCGCGCAACCGCCTCCGCCATCCGGGTCGTCGGTAAAAAGCCGGTTTCGGACGGGGTGGCCACCGACGATGCCGGCAATCATTTCTTCACCAACCTCAACGACAACGGTATCGACGTCCTCGACCGTCAGGGCCAGCTGCGCCCGCTGGTCCGCGATGCCCGCCTGTCGTGGCCGGACAATGCGCAGTTCGGCCCGGACTCCTGGCTCTACATGTCGGTCAACCAGCTGCACCGGACCAGTGCCTTCACCGGCGGCGAAGACACCGGCAAGCCGCCCTACCGCGTCATGCGCGTGTGGACGGGAACGCCAGGCAACGAGCGGACGGTGCGCTAATTCAGCGTAGCATCAGATCGGCCAGCACTAAAAAAAAGCCCCTACCTGAGATCAGATAGGCCACTTTTCCTGTGCTTGTGAGCGGTGGAATCAAGGGAACGCCGCCTCCCTTCCCTAACCGCTCAGCGATGCCCAGCAGGAATCGCTCTCCGGATGCGCTAGGTGCACTAGAGGTTGGCACTGTACGGCAGCCAGTTACTACCTAGATAGCAGCAAAATAGCTGCCGGCCGCGCAGATCACCTCTGAAAACACCCCAGTTCGTCAGGGCGCTTTCATTTAAATGACTAGTTCTCAAAACCGAACGAATGAGGCTCACATTCCTAATAATTTATTAATTCGCCGTGGCGAATTTTATATCAACAAATCCGTATTGCTAAGTCGATGTCGCTGTTGCTCTTCCATCGCCAGAAGAGTATTACGTCGGGCCTCCCAAGAATACTGTGGCAATCCCTCAAAAAGACTAACAAGAAAACGCTCAACTCTAGCTCCAGGGGATTGTAACTTTACGATACAAATTGCATCATCAACTGCCCCCTCAATTTCCCTATGAAGCTCTATTAAGGTAGCTGCAATCATCACCAAATCTTCATCAGCACAGAAATCCAATGCCAACTTAAGCAATAAAGTAGCCAATTGATAGCGCGGCGCTTCTTTTTTATTGTCTGTCATTTCTATATTTAGCCTCAGCGGTCTATAGCCGCACACACAAACACGCGAAAATAGAAATCTGACATCCTTATTTTGCGGCCTATCTATCAACATCCCTTCAATCCATTTTGCAGAGTCCCCAATATGATTTCGAACCCAAAAATTCGCATCATATTTTCCCAGCGCAGACAAAAAATCAACAGCATCCTCTGTTACCCAATAATCGCTGGGCAATGAATTCAATAAATCAAGACGTATAAAACGCAGCTCACAATCAACTATAATATTTTTCAGGTCACATGCAATATCATTTGATATCAATAACCCACGTTCACCAACCACCCCAAGTAAGAATATAAGGTCGCCAGCCAAGCATCGTCTCACTGCAAGATTTGAATTCGCCTTCCAATAATAATAAACATCCTCCAATGCTCCTAAAAGCTGTTTCTTATCAATCGTAATCCTAGAACCCGCAACAATGAATGGAAATCCAATATTTGCAATTGATCGGTCAAAAGGAATATATCCATCTGGCGTATACTGAATATCTTCAACAGAAACCCCATTCTCCGCCCATCGTTTCTCCGCACCAACCCATTCATCTATAGTACCTAGCTCGCCCTTTAATATAGAGGATATACAACCATCAAGGCTTTTTTCTTGCAGGGAGTGTCTAATACAAGAAGATATAGGCCAAGGAACACATGCATCCCAGCCGCCAGAAAACAAAAACACATCCTCTTTGACTAGGTCATGGTATTCCGAAACCATCTTGGCAATAAAACTATCCAGAGGCATCTTAGCGAGCTTTGTCGCCTTATAAAGCCAAACCCAGGCTGGGTGGACAAATGGAGCAGGTGAGGCATCATCCTCTTCTTGACTCATGGCAACACCAGTCAAGGTAAACTCGAATACCTCATTCACTCCTTCGACCTTTATCTCTATAAGAGAATTTTCTTGGCGCATTCTCCAAATTTGAGCCCACCAGCTCGGAGCCTTACTCAAAAGACGAATATCTTGGTTGTCGTCCCATTTTTTTATAAGCTGCGACGGAAATTTTGAAGGTGGTAAGCTCAATATAGATTCCCATATACGCGATACCAATAAATCGCTGAAATCCGAACCTTCAGCAGATTTTATTATTTTTATAGCCGTCTCAGCATCACTAGGCCATAGCTTTTCAGTCAGCGCCGTAGCCCAAATGATGCCTTGATTACTTAAATATAACGCAACTCTCCAAGCTCCAAGCCTATGTTCAACAAGAGCATCTGCCAAAAATCGTTGGATTTCCGTTTGGAAAAGCTCTTGAAATTCAGGCCTATATTGCCTAGCCAATCTAACTTGCTCCGAACACGGAGGCAGTTCGATTAATCGCATCGCTAGACGCGCATATAGCCGCAATTGCCCCGGCTGATTTGCCACAGCACCGTCCTCGAGAATATCTAGAGCCAAACGCGAGCCGGACAGGATGGCTTTTTCTATTTTTTTTTCGTGAGACTGATCATCGTCTTCATTTAGCTCACAGCAAAGTGTATGAAGGCTATCCCTTAAATGCTGTTTATCATTAAAACAGCGACCAGCCGCAAATAAAAAAACATTTCGCCAATGAGAAGCATTGGCTATCGCTCGTAGTTTGGTGCGAATTTCTTCATCACTACCGCTCATTATGCTTTGAGCAGCCATAAACTCTTGAAGAGATCGAATTTCAAACCCAATTTTCCCTTCTTGTGGAGGAACCAAGAAAACCAAGCGATCCAGCGTTGCATTGACCATTTGAGACTGCAAGGCAATCAAATCACAGCCTGAATGGCCTTCCTTTTCTAGCCGTCCCTTCACTACTTCACAGAAATCATCCTCCGATAGTAGAGCCTCTGTACCACCTGAACGCTCCGAGTCCACCTGTAGGCGTAGGCCAACCTGTTGATGAATTGCATCAATATCAGCTTGGTAGGTATTCAGTAGTTCCGCTGCAGGAATATCTCTTTCTTTTTCACGTCTAAAAATAACATGGTAATAATCGTTAAATAGCCTCCAGCGCTCCCTTGGGGGCTGGCCAATATTTTCAACCAGCAATGTCATGATCGTGACTTGTAGCGGGCTACGCATAAGCCGAGCCGTAGCCTCTTCTTTACCTGCACGCTCAATACGCTCCATCAGCTGTTGTATTTTTTCAGGATCGCTTCCCCAACGATGACCAACTAGCCGTTTTGCATAATGCAATGCTTGTGGAACAGTCAGTGGTAACAAATGACGATGCTGGTAATACTTGGGTGAGAAATCATCGTTATAGCCTTGAGGCCTAGTAGTTGCGATGAGCAATAAATCAGCGTTACAGCCGCCCGCATCCATTAAGAAATCTTGGACCGCCACTAGTACCTCGCTACGATTGGATGAAGCGGGCACCTCATCCAAGCCATCCAATACGATCAACCAAGGGTAGGTTCTTAACCAAGAGCGCAAATCGTCAGCACAGAGACTACGCTCTGTGCGTTTCCGAATACGTTGTAAAAGGTAGTCGAATAACGACGACACTTGATTACCCGCTAACGCTGCTGCGAAGCGATTCAGTTCCACTCGTACAGGAAATCTTGGCATTGCAGGGAGAGATACAGACTCTTGAGAACATTGCTCTCGAATTAATGCACAAGTATCGACTACCTCTGGCGGTAAGGTACCAGAACTATATTGATCAAGAAGTGCAACTCTATGCAACTGACATACAAATTGACTTAGGGTGCTCTTTCCTTGACCTGGCCCGCCTACAAAAACCACACGCCCAGGAACCTGAGCAGCACTTCCAACACCTTTTGCCAAATTAATTCCAGAAGGTCTCGGATACGAAAGTGGATCTAAACGCTGCCCAGACAGCACCAAAAGTTCCTTAATCGCACCAGAGGTTTCTTTTTTGGCTTGCTTAAAACTGTTATCGTCAAGCAAAACAGTTCCGCTTGCTCCGTCACTCTCTCCAACAGGTAGATCGACAAAAACCTTCGCCAAAGGTACATGATCGCGTGTACATTTTCCTGCCTGCCCTAAATTGGCATGCTGCTCCGTAAGCAATTCTTTTTGAACATAATTAACCATTACCTCACGAAAATTTTTCTCCTGTGGCTTCATCCGCTCTAACACCGCAGCCAATACATCTCCTGGCGTTATCCACGCGGTGTAAGCCGTTCTAACTTCTGGGTGGGCATCCAAAAGGGTGCACAACTGATCATGATCCCAGATGCGATAATCTTTCAAGCCTAGAGCTTCTCGATAGGTTTCTATCAGCTTGGCAGCCTTGTCTTTAG
>CALJZP010000119.1 GCA_937983545.1 uncultured Azonexus sp. | reverse complement strand
CAGGGCAGGTATCCTGCCCGGCGGCAAGGCGAGCGCCGTCAATGAACTGAAGGCAGGGGGCAATCTGGTCGGCATGGTCGGCGATGGCATCAACGATGCGCCTGCGCTGGCCGCGGCCGACGTCAGCTTCGCTATGGGTGCCGGTTCGGATACGGCCATCGAGGCGGCCGACCTGACCCTGATCCGTAGCGACCTGCTCGGTGTGGTCGACGCGATTTCCTTGTCGGCTATTACTTTAGGCAAGATTCGGCAAAATCTTTTCTTTGCTTTCATTTACAATGTGACCGGAATTCCGCTGGCCGCCTTGGGTTTCCTCAACCCGGTCGTTGCAGGCGCGGCCATGGCGATGAGTTCAGTTTCGGTGGTTTCGAATTCCTTGCTGCTCAAACGCTGGCAGCCGCGGAACCCAATGGAGTGCTCAGGGGAGTTCGATGGTCGGCACTGACGATCATGAGCTTTACGGGAAAGCGGAGGTCGATGGTGACAGGGATTTGGCAGATAGCGCCGTGACGATGAACAGTCAGGAAACAATGTTCCGAGATGCGATGGAGGCAGCCCAAGTGGGCATCTTCATCATTCAGGATCAGCGTTTCAAGTTCGTCAATCCCTTCCTGGCAGGCTTGCTGGGCTATTCGGTCGAGGAAATGACAGGCCTGATGGGGCCGCTCAACGTCGTCGCCCCCGAATACCAGGGACTGGTTTACGAGCAGATGTCCTTGCGCGCGGCAGGTGTTGCCGGGCACGCCTATGAGTTGACCGTCGTCCGCAAGGACGGTTCGACATTCCCGGCCATGGTTCAGGGATCGCCGGCAGTGATTGGCGGTCGCCAGGCTTCGGTTGGAACGATTGTCGACATTTCGATACAAAAGGCCGCCGAGCAGCGCATTCGCGAACTGGCCGACTACGATGTCCTGACCGGTCTGCCCAATCGCCGGCTGCTGCGTGAGCGCTTCGCCCAGCTACAGGCTGCGGCTGAGCGGGAGGAGGCGGAGCTGGCGCTCATCTTCCTCGACCTCGATCATTTCAAGCGGGTTAACGATTCGCTGGGGCACAGCGTCGGGGACGAGTTGTTGTGCGAAGTCGCGCGTCGCCTGGGCAGCGTGGTTCGCCGTGTCGATACCCTTGCCCGCCTTGGCGGCGATGAATTCATCTTTGCCATGCCTGGCTTTCATACCGCGGCAGCGGCCGATGTCGCGCGACGGCTGATCGATGTCTTTGCTCGCCCTTTCGAGGTCGCCGGGCATGAACTGACCGTGACGCCTTCGCTGGGGATCAGCATTTATCCGCACGACGGCGACGATCTGGAAACCCTGTTGCGCAACGCCGATACGGCGATGTACCGGGCCAAGGAGATCGGCCGCAACGCATTCCAGTTCTACTCGAGCGAGATGAACTCTTCGTCGCTGGATCGTCTGCTGATGGAGAGCAATTTGCGTCGCGCGCTGGTCCAGCGGGAATTCGTCCTGCATTACCAGCCGCTGGTCAATCTCGAGAGCGGTCTGATCATCGGCGTCGAGGCGCTGATTCGTTGGTTGCATCCCGAATTGGGGGTCATCCTCCCGGATCGTTTCATCCACGTTGCCGAGGAGTCCGGCCTGATCAATCCGATCGGCGACTGGGTGCTGTGCGAGGCCTGCCGGCAGGCCCAGGCCTGGCGCGACGAAGGGCTGCCGCCGATCACCATGGCCGTCAATGTGGCACCCGTGCAGTTCCGGCAGTCAGGATTCATCGAGGTGGTTGCCGGCGCCCTGGCCACCTCGGGGCTTGCGGCGGGCCGGCTGGAACTGGAACTGACGGAACGTACCGTCATGCACGATGCCGATGCCACCATGGGAACCTTGTCGGCGCTGCATCGCATGGGAGTGGAATTGTCGCTGGACGATTTTGGTACCGGCTATTCGTCGCTGGCTTATCTGAAGCGGTTTCCGGTCGGCAAGCTGAAGATCGATCGCTCCTTCGTCAATGACCTGGAAACCGATCCGGACGACTGGGCGATTGCCTCGACCATTGTCAGCATGGGGCGCAGCCTGCGCATGACCGTGCTTGCGGAAGGCGTCGAAAAACCCGAGCAATTGGCGTTATTGCGTAAAATGGGATGCGACATGGCGCAGGGCTATTATTTCAGCCGTCCGGTTTCGGCGGAGGGCATGGCCGACATGCTGCGTCGCCAACCGTTCATTCACGAATAAGTAATCCGACTATGGAAAATACGATCATCAAGATCGGCGGCATGAGTTGCCAGGGGTGCGTCAGGAATATCGGCGGTGTGTTGGCCGGGCTGCCCGGAGTGGCTTCGGCCGATGTCTCCCTGGAGTTGGCCGAGGCCAGGGTGGCATTCGATCCGCAGGTCGTGGCGCGTGCCGCGCTGCTGGATGCCATTGAAGATGCCGGCTTTGATGCCGAATAAGTGTTTTTGCCAAGAATAACCAGCTTGACTCGAGAGAACAGCCGTGCCGGATGAACCCGTCAGATTGACCCAGCTTTCCCATGGTGGTGGTTGCGGTTGCAAGATTGCGCCTGCCGTTTTACAGAAAATCCTCGGCGAAATGACGCCCGGCATCGTGCCGCCCCAACTGCTGGTCGGCACGGAAACCAGTGACGATGCAGCGGTCTATCAGATCAATGCGCAGCAGGCCATCGTCGCGACGACCGACTTCTTCATGCCCATCGTCGACGATCCGCGCGATTTCGGGCGAATCGCCGCGACCAACGCCATTTCGGATGTCTACGCCATGGGCGGTACGCCGCTGTTTGCACTGGCGCTGGTCGGCATGCCGGTCAACGTGTTGCCGCTGGAAACCATCGGCAAGATTCTTCAAGGGGGCGAAGATGTCTGCCGTGCGGCCGGGATTCCCATCGCGGGTGGGCACACCATCGATTCAGTCGAGCCTATTTACGGGCTTGTCGCCATCGGTCTCGTCAATCCGGCGCACCTGAAGCGCAACTCCGGCGCAAAGGCCGGCGACAAGCTGATTCTGGGCAAGCAGCTCGGGGTCGGTGTTTACAGCGCGGCGCTCAAGAAGGATCGGTTGCGCGCCAGCGACTACGAGGCCATGGTCGAGACGACCACCCAGCTCAACACGCCGGGGCCGGTTCTCGCCTGTCTGGACGGGGTGCATGCGGTGACCGATGTCACCGGCTTCGGCCTGGCCGGCCACCTGCTCGAAGTGTGCAAGGGCAGCGGTCTGCGGGCCAGGGTCAATTATGCCGACCTGCCCCTGTTGCCGCGGGCGCGGGAATTCGTCCAGGCCGGCCTGATGACGGGAGCGTCGGGTCGCAACTGGGCGAGCTATGGCGACCGGGTGCGCCTCGCGGCCGATCTCGAGGCGCCGGCGCAGACCCTGCTGACCGACCCCCAGACGTCGGGGGGCTTGCTGGTCTCCTGCGCGCCGGATACCGTGACCGAAGTGCTTTCGATCTTCCTGCAGCATGGCTTTTCGCATGTCTCGGTAATCGGCGGGATGGATGAAGGCGACCCGCTTGTCGAGGTTGTCTGATCCCTTTTCCGTCGGGAAATAGATAAGGCGTTTTACGTTTTGACCAAGCGGTCAATGCCGTGAGTTGCTCTTGTTTTACGAATGAGATATATTCTCATTATCGTTATTGATCGTGTTTTGCTGTTCGAGGGGGATATTCTCGTAGCTGATCCGTAGACGAGCCCAATACGGCAAGCCAGCCTTTATGCCAGCCAGCCAATTTTGACTGACTATAAAAAAGGCCTGCACGTGAAAAATCAATACCATCCGGGGCGCAAGGCTCCGTTCGTCCTCGATTTGTCGAGGAAGCCCCTGTCGCTCGGCCGCCGTCTGCCGCTGGCCGCTGCCGTAGCCACCGCACTGCTCGCCATGGGCGGTTACGCCCGGGCAGAGGATGACAAGACCCTGAATGCGGTGACGGTTACCGCGACGCATGAGCAACCGGATGGCTACCGCGCCACCAAGACCCGGGTCGGCAAAGTGGTGCAGGATCCGCACGATGTGCCGCAGGCCATCACAACCGTGACTCGTGCCCTGATTGAGGAACAGGAAGCCAACTCGTTGCGCGAGGCGCTGCGCAACGTGTCCGGGCTGAGTTTCAACGCCGCCGAAGGTGGCCGCTCCGGCGACAACATGAACCTGCGCGGTTTTTATACTTTCGGCGACATGTATCTCGACGGTATCCGCGATACGGCCCAGTACAACCGCGAGTTGTTCAATCTCGAACAGGTCGATGTGCTGCGCGGCGCTGCAGCCATGCTCTTCGGTCGCGGGCAGGCGGGCGGGGTGATCAACCAGGTCAGCAAGACGCCGATGCTGTACGGCATCAACAAGGTCGGCGTCGGTGTCGGTACCGATGGTTTCCGGGAGGTCAAGGCCGACCTCAATCAGCGGGTCGGCGATACCACGGCCTTCCGGCTCAATGTCATGAACCGCGACGAAGGCAGCGCGCGTAACAATCCGTACACAGGCGTCGAACCGGAAATTCACCGCATGGGCTTCGCGCCGAGCATTTCCTTCGGCCTGGGCACTAACCACGAAGTCACTCTGAGCCATATGTGGCTGAAGACGCAGGACAGGCCGGACTACGGCATCCCGTTCAGCGGTAAACGCCCGAACGAGGCGATGGCGAAGGC
>CALJZP010000118.1 GCA_937983545.1 uncultured Azonexus sp. | reverse complement strand
ATGAAAGGCATGGCGGCATGCACGGCCTGCAGATCCGGATCGGTGCGATACTGGGCGTAGCGCTGGCGGTAGTCGTCCAGGGTGAGCAGTTCGCCGGCAGGTTCGACTTCGCGACCGAGTTCGGCGGCGTCAGCCGAGGCGTAACCGTCGCGGCCATATTCGTAGATGTAGTCGCCGAGGTGGATGGCGGCATGGAGGTCGTCGCGCTTGGCAGCCTCGCCATAGGCGTGAAAATAGCCGGCCGGGTAGTTGGAGCAGGTGAACACAGCCAAGCGAACCGCCTCGACAGTGCCGACCGGCAGGGTGCGGGTGCGGCCAACCGGCGACAGGTGGCGGCCGATACGGAAACGGTAGTGATACACGGTATCTGGGCGCAGTCCGGTAACGTCGACCTTGACGGTATGGTCTTGCTCAACACCCGTGAAAGCGATGCCAGCGCGTACCACGCGGCGACAGGCGGGATCGGTGGCGACCTCCCAGAGGACCGGAATGCGTCCCTGGCGATCAGTGGTAACGCGGGTCCAGATGATTACTTTGCGTGCCAGCGGGTCACCGCTGGCGACACCGTGGGCGAAGCTGACATCGAAACGCTGGCCGAGGACATGGCGGGTATCAACTTCCGGATCCTTGTGCGCCTCGTGAGCCTGCGCCCGTCCGGTAATCGACAGCGCCCCCAGGGTGGCCCCGCCGGCAGCCACGCGCTTGATGAAAAGACGACGTTGACGACGCGGCTGGATGGACATGGCGCACTCCCTGAAAAAAAGCAATGCGGGAACAATAGCGTCCGGCAATTACATCGACATGTCACCCGGGTTTAGCAGGTGTTGCGGGCGGCTCATGAGCCGCTCCCGGCCTGTGCGGGAGCGGCCGCTAAGCTCAGGGGGCAAGAAGCGCTGTGCAGTGACCGGACTGTCCAGGCTGCTCCGAAATGCTGCTGCCGCGCGCGATGCACTGATCAGGGGGCAGCTCCACCCCATTCTCGACGTGGCTGACCAACAGGTCGAAGGCACGCAGGGCATGCGGCTGGATCAGCTCCAGCTGCGGAAGGACTGTCTTGTAGGTTTCGATGTGGTTGCCGTTCTGCACCTCGTAGAGGCGATACGCCGGCCCGTCATGATGGTGGCGATGCCCGGCGCCGCGGCGCTGCTCGTGATGCCGGTCGTCGTCAAGCGCCCGGGCGACCTTGCGGGCGTAGGCACGGGCATGGCGATCGATGGGGAGCAGGGCATCCATGGTACCTGCCACGGTAATCAGCGGGCGCTGGATGCGGCCACTGGTGGCGAAATCGGCGATGTTGTCGGCCACATCGGAGACTGCCTGGCGCGCCACATAGTTGTAGTTGGCCGGGCCGCTGCCGTAGGTAGCGTAGTCCGGATCAAGCCGCTTTTGCCACTGGCACAGCGTGACCTCCCAGAACGAGGCATTGTTCATCGCCCACAGGCCGGTTGCGCCGCTGCCGATATCGGGCGGGAAGCCGGCGGCGCGGATGTTCCGTGCCGCCGTCCCGGTCGCAACGCTGCCCCCCGCGACGTAGTCCGGATAGTTGAGCACGGCGGCCGGCAGGTCGCTCAACAGGTTGGGAGCGTCGGCATCGACGAAGGTGCCTTCCCAGTCCACGCCGCCATCGAACCATTCGGGTGCCGTTTCGATGGCACGGCGGACCTGGTAGCCGCCGTTGGAGGTGCCGACAGCGTAGGTGTAGCGCGGCTTCTTGCCATAGTGAGCACGGCTACCCTGATTGGCCAGTTTTGCGGCAAGCACCATGTACTCGCGCCAACGGCTGAATTCCTGTCCCGGATCGTTATCGTAGAAATGCACCCAGGTGGGGGACGCGGGGTTGAGGCGGCAGGCCAGCGGGTCGGCCGCATCGCTCAACCGGAGGTTGAGGGTACCCTTGTTCTGGGAAGCATAGGCGTAGCCCTTCTGCACGACATAGTCGCTCCAGGCGAAATCGCCATTGAATTCGCTGCGCGTTCCCGAGGCGCCGGCCACCACCAGGCGGCCGTTCCAGTCATTGGGCAAACGAAGAAGAAAGCGCGCCTGGCCGGTCGGATCGCTGGCGATGCGTGCGTTGAGTTGGATGCCAGCCACCGCCTTGACGATGGGCGTGCGGTTGGCGGCATCGGGGGCGATGGTAGCGCGGTCCGTCTGCGGGGTGAAAGCTAGCGGCGGCAGGCCGGGCAGAGAATTGTTGGCCGGCGTGGTGGCCGGGTTGGCGGTGGTCAGATCGGCACTATCGACACAGCTGACATCGACCAGCTGATTGCCGAAGGCCTGGACCAGGCTGGTGCAGCGGTCGGCATGGGCGAGACTGGCGGCGGCGCCGAGGGCAAGTGCCATGATCCCGCGACAAAGCGGTTGGCGAGCGGCTCTGTAGTGTTGGTGCATGAATTGTCTCCTGTCATTGGTATTGGCATGTATGCAGGCCATGCCATCCGGATACCCGGCAGGAAGCATCTTCGACCCCGATTGTTACGAATCATCCGCGCGAATATAAGCCGAACGGCTCATCCGCCATGCCAGGCGGACTAGGGGTGACCCACTCCCCCCGGCAGCTTGCGAACTGCCATACGGCTCCGTTCGTCGCGCATGCCATACCAGAGCAGGCCGGCCCAGATCAACGATCCCAGGGGCAGGATGGCCCCCGCGATGAACAGGGAGATTTTCACCGAACGGCCGGCGCGACTGGGGGCATCCAGCATCACCCTGGCTCGTCCGGGCATCCACCCCACCACCCGCAGTTGACGGAGACTGATGCAAGCGAGGGCCTTGTTCATGATGTGGGGACGAGATGCGCTGTGATGAAGCGTTCATGGTCGCAACGGCAGATTGCCGAATCATGACAGATATATTATTTGACACCCGCACATCGGCCACAATTCCGCAACATTCGCGCCGCATGATCGGGAGCTTCCCCGCCTTCCTCCATCTCCGCAACCGCATGCCCGCCGAACCCTCCCCGATTTCTGCGGCGCCCCCCGTCTGGTCGGCTGACGCCCACCTTTTGCCGGCGCCACCCCGGTTACGCTCGGGGTGGTTCGGTCTCGCCGCCTTTCTCACCGTTTTCGTGGTATTGCAGAGCTTCTACGGTCTGGCCGGCGGCTCCGCCGCGGAAAAATGGATCGTCGAAACGGCCACCGTGATGCCGGCTGCCGAGGCCATCACCCTGCTCCACCCAGGCTGGCAGGCGCGTGCCGACGGGCCTCGCCTGGCGGTCGGCGGCAAACTTATTAACGTCCGCTACGGTTGCGAGGGTACTGAGGTGATATTCCTGCTCGTCGCCGCCATGCTCGCCACCCGGGCTGGATGGCGCTGGAGGCTGGCCGGCCTGCTCACAGGCATTGTCGTTGTCTGGCTGCTCAACCAGATGCGCTTGGTCGCGCTGGTGCATGTACTGATGCTGCGTCGGGAATGGTTTGCCAGCGTCCATGGCGCCATTGCGCCGCTGCTGGTCGTCGCGCTAGCCGCGCTATTCTTTCTAGCCTGGCTGCGCAGGGTGCCGACAGATGCGACAGCCTGAGCCGGCCGCCCTCGCCGGGCGAACACTGCTCGCCATCGCGGTGGTGCTGCCGGGAGCCGTGGTGTTCGGCGAAGGCCTGCTCCAAGCCTGCCTGCCGGCCATGCGCGCAGTCATCACATGGCTGGCTCCGGATTTCGCGGTCGAAAACCTGACCATTGCCGACCTCAATGCCGACCGCGTTCTACGCCTCGACATTGCCAATCGCAATCACCTCCACATTGGCCGGCATCTCGTGCCCCCCGGGCGGTCCATCAACGCTACGATCAATGTTCTGGCGCCGCTGATCCCGGTCGTTTCGGCGCTGGTGACCGCGCTGGCCTGGCAGGGAAACTGGCGGCAGACACTGCTCCGCCTGCCCTTCCTCACCCTGCTGCTCCTTCCCGTCCTGCTCGCTGACGCCCCCTTGGTGCTGGTCGCACTGACCTGGGATTTCTGGCATTACGCCGCCAACTCCGGCGAAGCTTCCGCCTGGACGTTGTGGATGCAGTTCCTGACTCGCGGCGGGCGGCCGGCGCTGGGCATCGTCTGCGGCCTGCTGGCCGTATTGCTGAGCCAGCGCCAGGCCAGTCGCATGAGCCATTCGGCTCATGTTTCGCCAGCTCGAATGACGAATTGATGTAATGCCACATCCCGATAATGCTTCGGGGATGTGGTCGATCGATAGCTGCCGGATTGCGGGCCGGCGGCGAATCGATACCGCATCCCGACTCCCGCCGGCGCCTTCCACTGCCCGGTGCCAAACGACCCTCAGGAAGAGGAACCTCAACGTGAATACGAACAAATCCAGAATTGCCATCGCCCTGCTGGCGCTATTCGCCGCAGGCGCCGCCCAGGCTGCTCCCGCCTTCGTCAACGGCCTCGCCCTCGATGGCGGCATGCTCGATCTTTCCGGTGGCACCACGGCCAACGATGGCCGTGTCGGCTATTTCTCCGACATCTACTATGACCGCAATCGCAATCAGTGGTGGGGTCTTTCCGACCGTGGTCCGGGTGGCGGCACGCTGAACTACGACACCCGCGTGCAGCGCTTTTCGCTGGACATCAACCAGACCACCGGCGCCATCTCCAATTTCAAGATTCTCGAAACGATCAAGTTCCGCAATGGCGGCAGTCCGATGAACGGCCTGGCACCCAGCCCGACCAACAGTCTGGGCAACGCCCTGGACCCGGAAGGTTTCGTGATCAACCCGAAAAACGGAAATTTCCTGGTTTCCGATGAATACGGTCCTTCGCTGTACGAATACGACCGTAGCGGCAACCTGCTCCGTGCCTTCGCCACCCCGGCCAACCTGGTGCCACGCAGCGCCACCACCGGCGTCGCCAATTATACCGGCGACACCGGCAACGATGCGGGCAAGCGCACCAACCGCGGCTTCGAGGGCCTAGCCATAAGCCCGGACGGTAAGTACGCCTACGCCATGCTGCAAAGCGCCATGCTCGACGAAGGCGGTGGCAACGGCAGTGTGAACCGCATCGTCAAGTTCGATACGACCACCGGCAACGCCGTCGGCCAATACGCCTACAACATGAAGCGTTCAGGCCAAGGCCAGGGCATCTCGGCCCTGGTCGCGATCAACGACCACGAATTCTATGTGCTGGAACGCAACAACCGCGGCGTCGGTGTCGGCGCCACGTTTGCGACGGCAGACAAGGAAGTCTTCAAGATCGACATCACGGGTGCCACCGACGTATCCAACATCGATCTCGACAGCGGTGCGGTCTATACCAAGGTCACCAAGTCGGGCCAGATTCTCGATCTCGATGCCAACACGCTGTCCGCCTTGGGCAACAAGTCGCCGGAAAAATGGGAAGGCTTGGCTATCGGCCCCAAGCTGGCCGACGGCAGCTTCATGATGCTGGCGGGGACGGATAACGACTACAGCGTGACGCAGAATGGCACGGGTACGCAGTTCGACGTCTATTTCCGCTTCAGCGACGCCGACCCGTATGCCACGTCGATCCAGTGCCCGCTGGGCAGCACCACTGGCTGCACCTCCACGGCCGACGGTACAAGTGCGACACTCACCAGTGCCTATCAACTGCTGCCGGGCGTATTGCATTCTTACAAGGTCTCGGCGGCCGAGTTGGCCGGATACACCGCACCGGTTCCGGAGCCGGAAAGCTGGGCCATGCTGTTGGCTGGCCTGGGCCTGGTCGGCTTCTCCGCCCGCCGTCGGCGTGCCGGCTAACAGGTTTTCTGGGCGGCGCCATCCCCGCTGCCTGGTCTTGCTGGCTTGTTTGGCTTGGGCGGTCAACGCCCAGGCCAACAGCATTTTCGGCTTTACCGATGACGACGGCGTCGAACATCTCTCCAATGTCCCGGACGACCATCGCTATCGCCTGGTCTGGCGGGACAGCGCCGAGGCGCGGACCCCGCTCGGACGCCCGACCAAGGGCCTTCTGGCCTTGCCGCCGGACAGCCGGCCATTCCATGCGGAAATCTATCGGGCAAGCCAGGATACCGGCCTCGATGCGGCCCTGCTGCATGCCGTCGTGACGGTCGAATCCGGCTACAACCAGGCAGCGATCTCCCCCAAGGGGGCCCGCGGCCTGATGCAGTTGATGCCGGCTACCGCCCGCCGCTACGGCAGCAGCAACCCGCACGACCCGGCGGAAAACCTGCGCGCCGGGGCGCGCTACCTGCGCGATCTGCTGGCCCTCTTCGACAACAACCTGGAACTGGCGCTGGCCGCCTACAACGCAGGCGAGAATGCGGTCCTTCGTTACGGCCGCAAGCTGCCGCCCTACGCTGAAACCCGCCGCTATGTCCCAATGGTGGTGGCTCACTACCACCAGTTGAGACGGCGCTCGGCCAGCAACTGAGCAGCTGTTTCCGCCAGCGGCGCCGACTGCCCAAGCTCCTTCGAGCGTCCGTTCAGAACACGAACTGAGCGTTCAACGACAGAGAATTGGCCTTGAAGTCCCAGTTGTCCTGATTGGAATTGCGGCGATCCTGCTGCAGCGCAAGCGACAGCGACCCCCAATCAGCTGGCATCCAATCCAAGGAAAGGCGGACAGCCCGCAAGGTATCCCGGCGCTCGGGCAGTCCAGGGGAAATTCCCCCTTCGTAGCGCCGCTTTTCCCAGTCATACTTGAAGCGCAATGCGGTCCGCGCCGAAATCTGCCACGCCGGCTGCAAGCTCATGCCATCGCTCAAGTAATAACTGCTGGCGAAGTTCTGAAAAGCGGCAATATCACGGCGCAGTGCAGCGATCAGGCTCAGCTTGCCGCTGGGCTGCCAGGCATAGTCTAGGCGGCCGATGGTAGCCGCGTAATCACGGTCGGAGAAGTGCTCATGCCGCCGTTCCAGCCACGCCAAGCGGGCATTGACGGTGGACTTTCCGGTGAGCGGCAGGTAGAGCTTGAATTCGGTTTCGTCCTGGCGAAAGCCGGTGTCAATCTGCGAATTGAACGGCGCCGGCACCTCGGCAAAGCCGATCAGCCGCCTTTCCTTGTATTCGCCCTCACCACGCTTGCGCAATACCTGAAGGTAGTTGCCACCAGGCCAGACGTAGCGTCCGCCGAATTCGAGGTTGTTCAGATCATAGCTGCTCTGCTCCAGGAAGCGCTGGCTGTTGGTCTGCGAAACACGGCTCAATCCGCCCAGGGCACGCCAGCCACCGGTTGCCTCCCACTCCAGAGAGAAGCGCTGGTTCTCGGTACGCCGTACGTTTTTGCGCTGTGCAGGCGTGCTGGCCGAGTAGTCCACAAAGCTGTTCTGCTGCTCAACCTGCTCGAGACTGAGCAGGCCGTAAAGGCGCGGCGTGAACGCCCAGTTCCAGGCGGCGTCGTAATTCCTGGCCTGGTAGCTGAGGTAGTCGTTCTCCTGATAGCTGTAGTCGATGAGCGTCGCATTGGCTCGAATGCGCTGCAAACCCCAGGTCTTGTTGAAGCCCAGGGTAAAGGCAGCGGTAGTCAGCGTGTCGGACTGCTCATTGCCATTGCTCTGGCGGAACAGGTTGCTGTCGTGCATCGCGCCAAGGCCAACCGAGAAGGTCACGCTGTCTTGGGAATCGGCATGTGCATGCGTGTTGAAAATAGCCGCCAGCAGCATGGCGAACAGCAAACGATCGATTTTTTTCGGCATGAAGTTCAGGATTAAAGGCCGGAGCAAGACCAGCATCGGGGCGTAGAAATTGACATCCGGATATCGCCGGGGCGTCGGTTGGCGGAAGCTCGCTTCAGCTCTCCAAACGCGTCGAGAAGCGATAACCCACTCCCCTGACTGTCTGCAGCAAATTCTCCAGTGCATGGCTTTCGAGTACGCTGCGCAGGCGACGAATATGGACATCAACAGTCCGCTCTTCGATGTAGTTGGCATCCCCCCATACATGATCGAGCAACTGGCTGCGGCTGTGCACTCGCTCTGAATGCGTCATCAGGA
Source organism: uncultured Azonexus sp. (assembly GCA_937983545.1). Taxonomy (GTDB): domain Bacteria; phylum Pseudomonadota; class Gammaproteobacteria; order Burkholderiales; family Rhodocyclaceae; genus Azonexus. The sequence continues at coordinate 13,220 of CALJZP010000118.1, read as the reverse complement.
AGTGGAGCAGGCGAAACTCGGTAGGCCCCAGGTTGATGCTTTGACCGTGCGCCAGTGCCTTGCGCATCACAGGAACTAGGCGCAGGCCACCGAGTTCGATGGCATCGTCGATGATCTGCGGATGGCGCCGGCGGAGCACGGCCTTGGTGCGTGCGACCAGTTCCCGCGGTGAAAATGGCTTGGTGATGTAATCGTCAGCCCCTGCTTCCAGCGCGGAAATTTTGTCCACTTCGTCGTGCCGTGCGGTAACCATGATCACTGGCACGTCGCGAACCCGGCAGTCAGCACGCATGTGGCGAATGAACTGGAAGCCCGAGAGATCCGGCAGCATCCAGTCGAGCAGGACGACATCCGGCTTGTTGGCAACCAGAAGCTGCCACGCGGATTCGGCCGCGTCCGCTACCGAAACGGCGAAGCCAGCATGGCTCATATTCACGACGATCAACTCGGCAACGGCCGGCTCGTCCTCGACGACAAGTACCCTCCCTGACATCCCCTACCCAGCTTGTCCATTGAACCAATCGGCAGGATATTCGCCTGACATTACGAGCAGATGATGGAAATCTTGCGGTTCGGATCAATTCACCAGAAATGCCAGGCACCGGTGAGCAGTACCACAATTCCAAGCCCGGAATTGGTAACCGCATGAGCAACGACCGCCACCCAAAGATTGCGGGTCGCGATGAAAAGCCAGGCGTAGGCCAATCCGGCGACGATCCCGGCTGCCCATTGCTGATGTTCGAGACCGAAAACGATACTGGACAGTAGCACGGCAGGCAGCGCCACATGCCGCGGCTCGAGCATCAGCCAGTCGCTTTCCTGAATCCTGCGCATCAGCCAGGAACGCCAGAACAATTCTTCCATGACTGGCACGACAAGCGCAGCGCCTGCCAGACGCACTGCAACCAGCGCCCAGTCGAGACTGCCGTCGGGATGCCGGGGATCAAAACCCGGCCCGGCCTGGCCGACAATGAAAACACCGCCATCGAGCAACAACCACGCGGCCAGCACGCCGCCGCCGACAACACCGGCCAGGGCCAGCTGCCTCCAGCCTGGCCGGCGGACGGCAGCCAATTCACCCAGGTGCGGCCACAAGGCGATCAACAGGGCGCCGGCCGCACCTGCGCGCAGCGCGTAAAGCCAGCGCGGGTCGATGGCCGGTGCGAGCAGGCCCGACAGCAGTGGCTGCAAGGCCATCATCAGGATGAAGGCCGCGAAGGGGAGGATACGGTGCAGCTCCGGTCCCGTCTGCCCGGGGCGGAAACCAACAGCCAGCGCCCTCATGACCCGATCTTCTGACTATCCAGGCGCTCCCTCATATCCTCTGCGGCATTCTCGATTTCAACCCGCTTCAGGCCGGTAAAGGGTTCGGCCTGCAGCACGCTGTCGGTACACCCCTTGCTCCGGTAGCGTTCCAGAATATCCAGCCCGGTCTTGTGCATTTCCTGGTTGCGCGTAACGCAGGCAGCATGCTGCTGCTTCTCGCCACCGAGGGTGGCCTGTAAACGTTGGCCCTCGCCCTCCAGATTGGCGACCTGCTCCCGCGCCTGCTTCAATTCGACCTCGAGCTGTGCAAGGCGGGCAGCCAGATCCTCCTTCGCCTTGCGCAGGCCACCGAGCTCCCGCCCGAGTGCAGCGACGCGCTGCGCCTCGCCCTCTGCTTTCTTGCGAGCAACATCGCGCTCGGCTTCGACAGAGGCCTTTTCCTGCGCCAGCTGGGTCTTTTCCTGTTCAAGCTTGCGCTGGGCCTGCTGCAGACGCTTGACCTGCTCCTTGTTCGGATCGGCCTTCTTGGCGTCGCTGGCCCCAGCCGGCACGGCGACCAGCAGGCCGAGCACGGCACACGTCGCGAGGGTGGTCTTAGAAGCGAACATTGACGTCAGCCTGCAGAACATTCACCGCAAAGCGATGGTTGGGATTGAGGGAGAACGATTCGATCGATTCGGCCGACATCCAGCGCAGCCCCAGATGGGCATTGGGGTCGAGGCCGTAATTGAAGCCCAGGATATAGCCCTTCAGGTTGGTGCCCCCCAGGCCGAAGTCGGAATCGGTGAAAGCGTCGACAACGGCGTCGGAACCCAGGTAGCGGTAGGTGAAGGCGGCATTCCAGTCGTGGCGCTGCGCCAGTTTGGGCATGCCGACCATGAGCTTGTAGAGATACCCGTAATCCTTGCCATCGGCCATGTTGAGTCCCGTGCGCCGCCGGATTTCGCTGCGGTCGAATGCGGTGTTCTTGACGTAGTCGGCAGTCAGCACGACGTGGACTGGGTCGAAATGAGCGAGGTCGAGCGAGGCCGTCAGGTTGACCGGCTCGAATTGCGAAGCCAGCCCCCAGACCGTGGTTCCGTTATCGGAAGGCGCATTTGTCCGGAACAGGGTATTGCCTTTCTGGCGCATCCCGGAGCCATATTCATAGCGGCCGTAGGCAGCATTGCCGGCAAGGTAGGCCGCATCATCCTCGACTCGCCCTTCCAGATTGGCAAACTTGTACCAGGCAGCCCCGACCGTCAGGCGGCTGTTCTGTGCGAAATCCCACTTGGCGCCCAATTGCACACCCTTCACCCAGCGGGTGTCGCGCGTCGGCGGATTGTCCTCACGCAGGGGATAGGCACCGACCGTCAGGAAGGGCCGGAAGCTGCCCTCGCCCAGCGTCGGCTTGAGGGTGGCCGCAAAGCCTTCGAAATTGAGATCCTCGTCCCAGACCAGGTCGGTGGAGAACCACGGGTTGGGGATGCGTCCGCCACTGATCGTCAGCCACTCGGCCGGGTCGTACTTGATGTAGGCGCGGTCGACCAGGAAAGAATATTTGTTGAACTCCTGGCCCATGCTCTGGTTGGTCGACACGCGATCGGTGGTGTTGCCGGTGGCCAGGCGCAGACCGGCGCTCCAGCTGTCGGAAACCCGCGCCAGGATACCCAACCTGGCGCGCAGGCGGAAACGATCGCGGTCTTCGCGCGTATTGCCCGTCGCCACCGAGCCATTGTTGGACAGGAAACCGGCGGCACGCGTGACCTCTCTCCCGGTCGGATTGCTGCCGGCAGCGGCGACGATGTAATCGAGAGGGGCGGTATTCTTGTCGTCCGCGAACTCCGACTGGTAGCGCACCCGCATGTCGCCTTCGATCCTGACCCTATCCACCCAGGCCGGCACCGCGTTCGGCTCGGCCCAGCGCTCAGTTTTGGCCTGGGCCAGGACTTCCTGGCGCAGTTGCTCGCGGATTTCGTTCTTCACCGTTTCCGGCACGTACTGCACGCGGACCGGTGCGCCTGCCTTGGGCTTTTCCTTGGTGACCGCCCGCGCGGCCTTGACCTGGGCGGCCTTGACCATCGCGTCGGCTTTCTCGCGGCTGAACACCCCCTGGTCGACCAGGGCGTCGATCAGGTTGAGCGTCGTTTCGCGCAGAACTTCCAGCGACTCCCGATCATCGGCAAAAGCGGATTGACCACCGGCCGATGCCACGAGCAGCGCCACGGCGACCGCGTGCTGCAGGGGTTTGCGTTTGAACATCATCAATTTCTCTCTGTTTTTCCGAATGGGGTGGGATCAGGCGGCGCCCCGGGCGGTGACCCGGATACGCAAGGGCATGCTCAGGTTGTCCGGCGGCGGCTCGCGCATGGCACCCGCCTGCAGGATGGCGTCCCGCAACTGCTGATCCAGATCTTCATTGCCGGTGCTCTGGGCCAGTTCGACCCGCTCGACGGAGCCATCACGACGCAGCCACAGGCGCAGGGCGACGCGATAGTCGGCCTCGCGCAATTTGCGGCTGCGGTTGAGCTGATCCTGCAGGTGGCGCTGCAGGCGCGATGCGAACATGCCCTGCATGGCCGCCCCCGTACCGCCGATGGCGCCGCCTGTGTAGTCGCGGCCCACGGAGCCCGAGGCGAACGGGCTGCCGCCCTCGCCGGCCATGCCTTCCATCTTCAGTGGCTCGTTCTGGGCCTGCACCGCTTCCTTGGGCGGTTCGACCTTCATTTCCCGCTTTTCTTCCTTGGGCGGCTCCGGCTTCTTCTCTTCCTTGGGCGGCGGCGGCGGCGGTGGCGGCTTGTCGGGCAGCAGGGTGACGGTCGGCGGCTTGCGCGGCTTTTGCGATTTTCCGCCCATCAGTGTTGTGATTCCCCAGGCGAGCAACGCGATGACGGCGGCCCCGGCGACGACGATGACGACGATGTTCAACCAGCGCCGGGGCGGCTTGATTTGAGTATCCATGGCGCTCAGTTTCCGATCCGTGCCGTCACCAGGCCGACCGAGCCGATGCCCATCGCCCCGGTCAGGTCGAGCACCTCGACGACGCGGGCGTAATTGACCGCCGGATCGCCCTTGAGGACGACGGAGGCTTTCGGGTCGCGTGCCATGGTCGCCTTGAGCTGGGTTTCCAGTTCGCGGACGCTGACCCCGACGCCGTTCAGGTGCAGCGAGCCGTCCGGCAAGATCTGGATGACCTTGATCTCGTGCTTTTCGGTACTCGGCTTATTGGACGGCTTGGGGAGATTGATCGACAGCCCCGATACCGAGGCCGTCGTCATCAGGATGAAGATGACGAGCAACACGTAGGCCAGGTCGAGCATGGGCGTCACGTTGATGCTGTCGTAGGGTTTGGTTTCTGCCTGGACGTGCATCGTTTACCTCGTTGCCCGGCTGGTGGCCAGACCCAAGTCGGTGATGCCGTTGCGTTTGAGCAACTCCATGACCTCCATCACCTTGGCGTACTGGACATGGGCGTCGCCCTTGATGACGATGGACAGCGACGGATTAGCCGCCTGGTACTGGGCGAGCCGCAGGTCGAGCTGCTCCATGGTGACCGGATAGGCGTCGATGAAGACGTCGCCGTTCTGGGCGACCGTGACCGCCTTGGTTCCCGGCTTGGCCAGGCTGGCGCTGGCGACGGTTTTCGGCAGCGCCACCTTGACCCCCTGCACGGACGCCGTGGTCATGATGATGAAGATGACCAGCAGCACGTACGCCAGGTCGAGCATGGGCGTGACGTTGATTTCATCGTAGGGCTGGTTGCCTTCCTGGACTTGCATGGCCGCTTCCCCGCGATCAGGCCGAGTAGAGCTCGGCCGAGCGGGTGAGAAACTCGTCGGCGAAGACCTGCGTGTCGGCCGACACGTTCTTGATGCGGATGGCCAGCCAGTTGTAGCCGAAAAGGGCCGGAATCGCCACGGCCAGGCCGGCGACGGTGGCGACCAGCGCGGCGGCAATACCCGGCGCAATGGAGTTGACGTTGACGTCGCCAGCCGCCGCGATGGCCGCGAAGGTGATCATGACGCCAACCACGGTGCCCAGCAGGCCGAGGAAGGGACCGCCCGAAATGGCGATGGTGAGCAGCACGATCTGGCTGTTCAGTCGCTGGTTCTCGCGCACCAGCGCGGCATCCATCGCTGCTCGAATCGAATTGAGCGCGGCGGCCGACAGGTTGGCCTCGGTAGCCGTCTTTTCCTGATCCACAAAGCGATGGCGCATTTCCTCGATACCGATCCTGTAGAGGCGGAACAAGGTCGAATGGCGCATGGCCGCGTCTTCCTCGATGGCCTTGGTGTCGATCGAATCAGGGCGCAGCAGTTTGCGCGGGTTATCGCGGAAACGGTTAAGGAAGGCGATGTTGGCCTTGTCGGCGCGACCGAGGAACAGCGTCTTGCCGATCATCACGCTGAAGCTGATGACGCCCATCACGGCCAGGATGCCGATGACGATCCAGCCATCGAGGGTCAGTGCACCGAGCAGGATGCCGATATAGGATTCAGATTCGCCACCACCGCCCTCCCCGCTGACGAAGAGCGGCGAATCAGGCTGCTGGCTGCCGTGCAGGGCCTTGATGTAGTCGGCCGAGCGGGACGTAGCGGCGAGGGTCACCTCGTCCAGCTCACCGGCGAAACCGGCACCGAGACGAATCTCGGCCGTGCTGTCGGCGACGGAAACGTCGGCCACGCCCGCCTCGACGCCTTCGAGGTAGAAGCTCAGCCGGCCGCCGATCAGGATCATCGCAACATGCTGCCAGGTATCCGCCAGCAGCGTGGCTTTCGACGCGACTTCCTTGCCGTCGACCACGGCCAGCAGTTTGCCGCCCTTGACCGCCAGCGCCAGCCCCTTGTTACCCTCGCCTTGGTGGAAGAGCGTGCCGTTCGCGTTGGCGGAAGGCTTGATCCAGGCCGTGAAAGTCAGACCATTAGCCGCGACCAGCTTCAGCGAAGGCGAGGCCGGCACGGTGAGAACTGCCGTACCATCGAGACTTGCCGCATCGCCCAGCGGGCCGGCAATGCGGCGGGCGGTGAAATCGCGCGGGTGGTTGGCGTTGCCGGTCGCATCGCGGACCGCGCCTTCATCGGAGAAGTGCAAGACCAGCGACTGTTGTCCGTCGTAGCTTGCCTTGGCATCGGCTGCACCAGCCGCCTTGTCGTTACCCCACAGCAGGGTGACCGCATCAGCCTTGGCCGACGGCGACAGCTTCGGCTGCTGCACCCAGATCACCGCCAGTTCGTTGGCCGCATCGTATTTTTCAATATGGAAGCGCAGCGGCGTCTTGCCGTCACCGGATACCACGCGCAAATCGCTGCCGTCCGTCTTGGCTTCGGCAAAGGGGAAATTGCCGGTGTGCAGGCGCAGGGCGAGCGGCACATTGGCGACGCCCTGCTTCAGTTCGACGCCGTCGGCGGTCGTGTCGATCTGCATTTTCTGCCGATGTTTCCAGTCGCCGGCATCGAATCCGTCAGCCGCGTGGGCGGCGAAGGCAATGACGGCTGCGGCGGCGGCAGCCCAGTGTGCAATTTTTTTCATCATGTCGTGATTGGTGGGTGATTCGTTGGATTGAGCAATTATGAAAACGGGTTTTTGCAGGCGTGTTACCCCGGGTTGCATTTCTTGTCCTTGCCGTCCCGGGTTTCGCATTCCTCGCCAGCAAGGACCTCAACGGTCAGGATGCCGAGCGCCCCTTCGCCACGTTTGCCGGCGGCCGGCGCCGCTTCTTCCAGCATCTTGTCGAGATCGCTCTTGGGCGTGGACACCGAAGCCACCGGCGCCGCTGCCGTAGCGGCCGGAGCGCCGGAAACAGTTCCTGCCGCCTGGATGTTGTTGGCGTTGAGCACCTGCTGCGCACCCAGCGTCACGTTGCCGGTACTGCGCAGGCCGGCATCGCCCGCATCGATGGCCCCTTGCGGTGCAAACAGGTAAACGTTGCTCACCGGCGTATCGTCGCGCGAGGCGAGCGCACCGATACCGGAACCGGCCACCGAGTTCGAGGCATCGAGCACAATCTGGCCATTACGGATGACCAGTACCGGCGGCGGCGTGGCGCTCACCGTCTTGGCACCGCTGCCGGCGTCGATGCTGCCCTGGTCGGCCCAGACCAGGATGTCGCCGCCATCGAGCGTAAACACGCGTGACTGGTTGACCAGGAAGCTGTCCTGCACCAGCGCCTGCATGCTGCCGCCGCGGAAGGTGAACAAACCCTGTTCGGAAGGCTTCTTCTTGGCCATCGAGGCCTTGTCCGGTGTCGCCAGGCCGACCGTCACGCCGCCGGCCGGGGCGAGCAATTCGATATTGCCCTTCTGTTCCGTCTTCACTGCGCTGTAGAAGAGATCGATATTCGCCGGTTTCAGCGTGGCTTTGGGGAACAGCGCGGCGATGGCGGCACGCCCTTCGGCATAGGCAGCCTCGCCGGCCCCGCCCTGCGCCGCCGCACCGGCATCACGCAATATTTCGAAGAGTCGGGCGCGCAAGCCAGCTTCCGACGTGTCGCCGACGGGCAGTCCTTTCGCCTGCAGCCAGCCCTGGAAGCCCGCGTAGTCGGGCTGCGTGGTGCCGGCGATCACGCTGATGTCGGCGCCTCCCTCCGGCAGATAGGGGTTCTCGAGATTGCCGCGACTGACGATCCCGGCCGAAACGCCGAGATTGACGCCATCAGCGGCGAGCACTTCCAGGCGGCCAGGGCCGTTCGTCTGGATACGGCTTTCCAGTGCGCCGGAGGCCAGGATGTTTGCCGGCATCTCGAGCTTGCCGCCGGCCTCGATATGCGTCACGTCACTTGCCGTGGCATGCTGCGTGACGATACTGAGGTCGCGAATGTCTCCTGCCGCCTTGACGGTGGCGGACTCGTTCAGGTTAGCCGCCGAGGCGGCCGAGAGACCGACGATGTCGCCGTCGAGCGCAATGATGCGGCTCGCTTCGCGGTCATCGGCATGCCATGGCGTGGCGCTGTGCACCAGGCTCGCGGCGGTGATGTCCGAAGCGAAAGGATTGATGGCGAAGGTGTTGGTCAGACTGGGCAGACGCGATGCCGGGAGGTCGAACTGACTGATCGAATCGACCGTCACGCCCCCGGCAGCCAGCAGATCCAACTGCCCATTGCTACCTGGCATCTGCATGATGTTGGCGCGGATATCGCCATTGAGTGCGACCACCGACACCCTTTCCGGCGCCATGTCGACGGGACTCACCCCAGAGTAGCCCAACATCGTGAGGCTGGCGTCGCCGGTCAGTGCAGTGATCGCCAGCCTGCTGTCAGGGCCGTAGGTGCCGATACGCCGTCCATAGCCGATCGTGGTGTTGCCATAGCCCGTCGACACCGAGTTACCGAGCGTGTTCTTCGGCTGGTTGCGGCGGAACGAAAGCGGGTTGTAGACGCTGCCGATGCTGGCCGAACCACCCGCGCTTGCGGTCGCTGCTGTATTGCCGAGCGCCATTTCGGTGTCGCTGACGATGTCGCGCGCGGCGGCGAGCTTCAGGCGACCGGTTTCGGCGTAGAACTGCCCGCCGCTGATCGTCTTCGCCATCACCTTGAGGTCACCGCCGCCCTGGATCACCGCCTGGTCGGCGCGCGCCGTCCCGTCGACACCGGGGACGCGCCCGTTGGTGGCGACAGCGGCATTGACCTTGCCGATCGTGCCGCCCGCGCTGAGCGTGATGTCGCCACCGCCGAAGGTGGCGAACCCTTGTTGCATCGATGCGATGCGCGCCCACCATTGGGTGCTGTCGAAGCCCTTGCTGTAAGAGATCAGCCAGTCGCTGACAGTGCCGGTCTTCGTCTGCATGATGTCGCCGCCGGCGCTGATGTGGAGATCGCCGCCGTTCTTCATGAAGTGGTTGCGCTGCCCGGTGTCGGACTGATCCTGGGGAAGGCCAGCCGATGTAAAGTTGGCAGGGTTCGTCGTGTCGTCGCGACCCGCGGTATAGACCACCGCCTTGTCGGCCAGCTTGACGTTGCCCTGCGCTGCCAGCGTGATGTCGCCGGTACCGGTACGTACCAGCTTGCCGGCCGCGATATCCAGGTTGCCGCCGCTGGCCACCGCCTTCACTGCCGTCGTCGAGGCGGCGCCGGTATCCGCACCGGCAACCAGGCGGTAGCTCCAGCTCGCGTCGCTGGTACCGATCTTGGCATCGCGGCTGCTTGCGCTGAAACTGCCGACTGCACCAAACCCATCGCTGATCGAATTATTGATCTTCAGGTTGTTCTGCGCGCGCAGAGTCAGCACCCCCGCTTCGCCGGCAAAACGCAGGGTGCTGAAATCGAGGTCGGCGGCAATGGTGAAATCGCCGCTCGCCGCGCTGACGATCTCGACCCCTGGCCGTACGTGGAAAACCGGATTGGTGCCGAAGCCGAGGTGGCCGCGCAACTTGCTCATGTTTGCGCTCGAGTAGAGCGTGCTCAGGTCATTCTTGAACGTGGTCAGGCCGAGCGTCGTACCGCTGCTCGTGCCGGCGTTCAGGGCCGTGTAGTTGCCGCTGTAGCGGCTGACGATCTCAGCCCCGACATCGCGGGATCCGCTGACCGTGCCGGCCAACTGGATATTCAGATCGGTCGCGTTGGCGATACCGGCCGATTTGTCGGCACGGAAGGTGACGCGCCCGCCCTGGGCGACACTGCCGACGGCAGTGCCGACATCGATGCTGCTGCCGGCCAGCGTCTTCACCTTGCCGCCGTTCGATGCGAGCAGCACGTCGCCGCCCTGGCCGCGCGTGCCGGCGTTGTTGACGTTCGTCACCACCTCCTCGCCGCGCGCGAGGAGGCTGCCGCCCAGTTCGACATTGCCGTTGCGCGCCTCCAGTGCGATGCTGCCGCCCTTGCTGTCGGAGGCATCGATGGTGCCGCCGGCGTTGATGGCGATGCCGCCGTTGTCGGCAGCGATGCTCACCTCGCTGGCGCGTATCGTCTTGGTCGCCCCGGCTGTCTCATTCAGGGCCAAGCTACCGCTGCGGCGGCGAATGTCCCATTGCCCGGTGAAATGCGGCTGGGTGCCGCCGTTATCCAGCGTTTCGGTGACGGCGTCGGCCAGGTTGTCCAGGCGCAGTGTCTTGGCGTCGGCCCGCAAACTGCCGCCCTCGCCGGCGCTGGCCTTGCCGCGCAGCGTGCCGGCGGCAGCGCTGACGTCGCCTTCCCGGGCCACAAGGTTCAGCGTGCCGGCATCGCCGCCACCGGTCGCCGCCGAAACCGAAATCGTCGCGCCACCGCCGACGGCGACATCGCCCTTGGCGGCACTCAGCGTGATCGTACCGGCGGATGCATAGGCCGCCGTATCGGCGAAAGCGACCCGCTTGCCGTCGGCGAAAATGCGTGCGCCGTCGCCGATGACCACGCCGTCGCCAGCATCACCGCCGGTCGCGGCCAGCGTGATGCGGCCGGCCGTACTGTCGATTCGGCCGGCGCCCTTGAGCACCTTGCCGTCGGCATCCTTGAGCGCCGCTACCTCGACCGACTTGCCACGCAGTTCGAGCGCGCCGCCAAGGCCGGTATCCTCGCCAGCAGTGGCGCTGCCGCCACGCACTGCGGTCTTGCCGCTTACCGCCAGCAGGTGATCGGCGGTACCGACCGTGGTCACCCGGCCGGCATCCAGCGTCAACTGCGCGGCATTGCCGCTGCCGCCGTCCTTGATGCTGGGGTTGTCGATGCTGGTCACGCCGCGGCCGGCGAAGCGGATGTCGCCGCTGGCAACGAGATCGACCGCGTCGAAACCGCGCATGGCAAAGCCGGTGCTGCCGGCATCGCGCGTCGCCTGGTCGGCGACGTTGTCGCCGAAAACAATCTGCTCGGCATTGACCTGGAGCTTGCCCTCGCCGGCCGCGACAAAACCTGTAGCGACGCCGCCGGTATTCTCGAAGCGGACCTGCTGGGCTGCGATGTGCGCCGTATCGGCTGAAGTGCCATGCCCGGCGATACCGCCGGCACTGACAATCAGTTCCTTGAGCGTGGCCGCGCCGAGCGTCGCGTTATCGTAGAAATCCAGCGTGCTGTAGCTGGTCAGGCGCAGTTGGTCGACCGCCACCAGGCGGGCTATATCGCTCGGACGCAGGTTGAAGCCATCGGTCGACGCTGGTGCGTTGCCGATCACGTTGATGCGCCCGGCGCCGATGGCGAGCGATCCGCCGCTGCGGCTGCCATCAGTCTGGCGCCCTCCGACTTCGAGCGCGCCGTCCACGATGGTTTCCTTCGTCGCATCGACCACCACCGAACGGCCGGCCACCGCCGCATCGGCCTCGACATGAAGGCGCCCCGTGCTCCGACTGGCGCCGCTGCGCTTGGGAGCTGCCTGGCCGCCCTCGGCGACACGCAGGAAAGCACCATCACCAGCCAGCGCCAGGCTGCGCTCTGCCGCGTTGCCCGTCGACTCGACGCGACTGCCGGATGTCACCGTCACTGCATCCTGTGCGGTCAGCATCACTTCTGCCGCCGTCAGCGCCTTGCCGATATCGCGCACCCCGAAGGCATTGCCTGCGTTCGCGATGCTGACCTCGTCGGCGATCGTTTCAATCGCCGTGCTTCCCGTTTTGTTGCTGCGCGTACCGCCGAGCAGCAGGCTCGAGGCGCCGAGCGCCACCAGTTTATCCTGGTCAATCGTCGACCAGGTGCTGTCGGCTGCAACTGCCTTACCATCGCTGACCAGCAACTTTGGCGCAGCCAGATCCAGTTCCAGACCGATGCCGTCGCGCTTGCGACCATCGGATGCAGCCACCATGGCCGCCTTCGTCGCAATGATGCTCGGATCGAAGAACAGCCGTTCGCGACCGACTACCGACAACTGGCCGGCGTCGGCGGCAAGGCGCGCGCCGGCGGTGTCGAAGAAATAGTCGGTGGCGCTGGTCAGCGTGAACTTTCCGCGCCCTGCCACCACGCTCGGACTGGCCACTTCGACAGTCAGCAGTTGCCGGGAATAGGCCGTACTGCCGTTCAAGCCGCTGGCGGCGAGGCGGGTCGCGTTGACCAGCGCGGAACCGTCCGCCTGTTGGAGCGCCCGGGACAGGGCGCTGCCAGTGCCGGACTTGACGCTGATCAGATAGGCACCAGGCAACAGCGCATAGCGTGCCGGCAGCAAGGTGTAGACGCCGGTCTCAAGACCGCTGCCGGTACTGTCGATGCGAATCTGGTCGCCCGACTTGAGCGAGGGGACGAAATCGTAGCTGTAAGTAGTCTTTCCGTTGCTGTCCTTGCCCGTTGCCTTCGGCGTCGAAACCCCGTACAACCCCAGTGCCGATGCGTCCAGCCCCGAGAAGGTGCCGACCCAGTTGGGCAGCACGGCGAAAAGGGTCGGATTGCCCCCCTCGGCAGAGAGCAACGGGTCGTTCTTGCCGCTGGCCCCCGGGCTGAACTCCCAGGCCACCGCCTGGCCCCCGGCCGATAGATCAAGGACCGCGCCGTTTGCCACCTTGCTGTCACCGGCATCGATACGAATGCGTTTTTCCGGAGCTGCGGCGATTTCGCCCACGGTGCTCGACAGGCTGCCATTCTCCCAGGTCGAGGTTTCGACATTCCAGTATCGGCCGGACTGGCTGGTCTGACCGAGCAGGCTAGTCCGCGTGGCGGCGACGGAGCTCACGCTGCCGTCGTGCAGCGTGACCTTACCGCCGCTGGCCGGCGCGCTGAAGGCGATCTCGCCGAGCGGTGCGGCTACCGTGCCGTAGTGATCGATGGTGTTCGCCGCGAATTCGACCCGGCCGCCCACCGACAGTGTATCGCCGGCAACCGAACCGTCCGGTCGCCTGATCTCGATCTTGCCGTTCTGATCGGCAAGCATATCGACGCGGAAATCGCTGTAGGCCGTTGGCTCGACGCGTGCAGCGGTCAGCTTTAGGGTCCCAGTGGCATTCATCCGGCCGTTGTATTGGCGCGTGCTACCGGGCAGGGCGACGTTGTTTTGCACGCCGGCCAAGTGAATATCGCCGCTACTGCTCAAAGTGGTGGTCGCGAAACCGTTCCACGCGAAGCTGCCGACCAGCGCGATGTCCTGCGCGTT
>CALJZP010000117.1 GCA_937983545.1 uncultured Azonexus sp. | reverse complement strand
TGCTGGCGGCCCTGATCGGCACGACCAAGGTTCATCTCATTCCCCAAGCCTTCGAGACCATGAAGCTCGTCAGCTTCAGTTCCGGCTTTGGCTATTTCCGAGACCTGTTCATCAAGCCGAACTTTGTCATTATCGGCGCCTTCCTGCTGGCACTCGTCATTCAGAAAGCCAAACACCCGGCCCGCTACGTCCATGTCATCTCGGCCGGCTGCGTCATGCTGGCCGGCGCTGTACTCGGCGCCTTCATCATTTCCGGCGCCTCGATTAGCCTGCTGTCCGGAGCCAACGCCCGCGGCTTCCTCTCCATTCTTGGCATGCACGCCAACGAGATCAGCCTGTGCCTCAACCTTGGCTATGCCCTGCTCATCTTCTCGCTGGCCGGCCACAAGGGCTTTTCGAGGGTAGTGCTCTTCATGGCCCTGATCGCCATGGCCATCGCCATCCTGATGACGTTCTCCCGGGCCGGCATCGGTGCCTTCATCGTCGTTAACGGCATATTCCTCATCCGCCGCCGGCAAATCGGCACCATGATCGTTTTTGTCATGATCGCCGCCATCGTCGGGCTCATCTTCCTTGACCCGATCATGGAACGACTCGGCACGGGCGTAGCCACCGGCAACCGTGCCGAAATATCGGCCGGTCGCCTCGACAAGATCTGGCTGCCCCTGCTCGACGATTTCTCTCTAACCTGGCTATTCCCGCATGGCCCGTCAGCCATCATGTGGTCACGCCCACTCTTGAACGGCACTATGCTTTTCGCGGGTCACACACACAGTGCCTACCTCGGGCTTCTCTACGATTACGGCATTCTTTTCGGTGCTCTGATCGTCGGTTTCCTAATCTACCTGTTCAGGCAGTTTGTGCGCTACTCAAGAAGCGATCCCGACCCAGGAATGCGCCATCTATTCGAAGGAGCATGCGTAGCCATGCTGGTCCTTGCCCTACAAGGAATAAGCGATGACCGCTTTACGCCGACCGTGGCACAGACCCCCCTCTGGTGTGCTGTCGGAATGCTGATTGGGCGTGGCGGCCTAGTCAGGAAGGCAAAAAGTCAGCTCGGCATTCCGATGGATACCCAAAGGGGCACTCAGTGAGCGGAAGTATTTGCCTGGTCAGCTACTTCGCTTGGCCGGTCCTCTCCGGGCACTCAGTTCCGGGAGTCAGTCCCGGTGGTGAAGAAGTCCAGCACTCGCTTCTTGCCAGGACAATTGCCCGGCGGGGTGCTGATGTCACTCTGGTAACAGGAGATTTCGGCCAGTCTCAGGAAACGCAAATCGGGAAAGTACGCGTTTTGAAAACTTTCCGAGCCAATGCCGGGCTACCGGTAGTTAGGATGATTTACCCCCGATTGACAAAACTCTGGCACACCCTGGCAAAAGCTGATGCAGGCACCTACTACGTCAGCTGCGCGGGAAGCATTGTTGGTTATGTTGCAGCATTCTGCACATGGCACAAACGGCGCTTTGTTTTCCGGGTTGCTTCCGATGCCGATTGTTGTCCGGACCGTCTTCTTGTCTCGAATGCCCGCGACCGCTGGCTTTACGAATGGGGCATCCGGAAAGCCAGCTGCATACTGGTTCAAACCAAGCACCAGCAAAATCTGCTTAAAGCCAACTATGGCCTTGATTCGGAGATTGCCGACATGCTGGTGGATATTCCCAACCAACCTGCCCCCCAGGCAGCCAGAGACATTGACGTTCTCTGGCTAGCCAACCTGCGTTCAGTCAAACGTCCGGAATGGGTCATTGCGTTGGCGAAAATGCTGCCACAAGTCAATTTCGTCATGGCAGGCGGGCCATACACAAGCCAATACGAATTATTTGAAACGACAAAAAACGAAGCCGCTCAACTGCCCAATCTCCAATTTTTGGGCAGCATTCCACATCGCGAGACTGGAGAATTGTTCAGCCGAGCCAAACTGTTTCTCAATACATCCGAGTTGGAAGGTTTTCCAAACACCTACCTGCAGGCCTGGGCAAATGGAACACCGGTTGTCGCCACCTTTGATCCGGACGAATTGATTCAAAAGAAAAATCTGGGTACTGCTTGTAGCGCGCAGGATGAGACAGCATCCGCCCTGAAGAACTTGCTGCTCGACACAAGTACCCGCATTGAAGCCGGGCTCAGAGCCCACCGCTTTGTGAAGGAGCGCTATGGCGCCCCTGCTGTTAGCCATTATGAGAAACACCTGCTCGGATAGCACGACCACATATCTGACCAGCCCCCCCCAAGGAGAACTTTTTTGGAACGCCAACCCAAGGTCAGCGTCATCATGCCGGTATATAAGGTTGAACGTTATGTCGCGCATTCCATTCAGAGTATTCTCGACCAATCGATGGAAGATTGGGAACTGATACTTGTCGACGATGCATCACCGGATGCCAGCGCTGAAGTCATTGCAAAATTTACCGACCAGCGCATTCGTTACATCAAGCACGAAAATGGCCAAGGGCCAGCAAAAGCAAGAAATACCGGCATTCTTGCGGCACGGGGCGACTACATCTCACTTCTAGACTCCGACGACATTGCATTGCCGGGTCGGCTAGCTGAGCAACTTCGCTTCCTTGAAAACAACCCCGGTGTTGGCCTTGTTGGCACTTGGGCTGAACTGATTGATGAAGTAGGCAATAAGGCCGGTTTGCGCAACAACCCCTACCCCGACAATCTGCTGCGCCCGATGCTGCTTTTCAGGAACACATTTGTCACCTCTTCTCTGATGATCCGGAAAGAGGCCCTGCCGACGGAATTGTTCAAAACCATGCTGGCCGAAGACTACGATTTCGCCAGTCGCCTGGCTGAAAACTGGGATGTCGCGGTGCTGCCACGCCACCTCACCCAATACCGCATCAACACGCAAGGGCTGATGGGTACGCGCTGGCAACAGATCAAGGCGGACTGCTGGATCACGCAACAACGCCTGCTGCAACAACTCGGGGTTTCTGCCAGTCCCGGAGAAGCGGAACTCCACCAGCGCATCTCCCATGCTGTAGCCGATGGCATCGATTCTTCAGAAGCCCAACGCGCCGGGCGCTGGATGGTAAAGATCCTCCAAGCCAACGAAGCCAGCCGTTTCTACGACCAGACCTTGCTCAACCAAGCATGCGAAGCAGTCCTGCTAAGCCTGTGGCGAGTCGCTGCCAAAGAAGGTATTTCAACGGTTCTCAAGGCGCGCACTTCCCTGGCTGAACTTGGCCGAGCACCAAGCCTCGGTCAAATGGCCCGTTTGGCTGGTCGAGCCTTACGAACGGCCCGATGATGTTGTCAGGCACCAATTCAAGCGCGTACTCTGGATGAGACTTCTTCGCTCATCCATTCATTCGCTTATCCAGACCGCAGCCCGCCTCGGTCTCGGTTTGCTCAACGTAAAAATCGCCGCAATTTACCTCGGCCCGGTTGGTGTTGGCTTGTACGGGCAGTTCTGGAGTCTGTTTGGTATCTTTAGCGGCCCGCTGGTAGCCCCCATTGCGACCGTTCTGACAAGAGAGATCGCTCGTATTGACGATACCGAAAAGAGACAGCAATTGATCGGAGAAGCGATTCGCCTCTCATTTCTGATTGGCGTTTTCCTTACAGCACTAACCATCCCCTGGGCTGGCGAAATCTCCGAGTGGCTGTTTCACTCGCGAGAATATGCACTGCAAGTTGTGTTTGCCGCACTGGCGCTGCTCCCGGTGTTTTTCAACACCACATTCATCGCCACGGCACGCGGCACACGTCGTTTGAAATCGCTGACAGTTAGCGAATTGCTGATCGCCCTATCGGGCACGATCTCTGCCGTGATCATGATTCCGCTCTGGGGTATCCACGGTGCGTTTTGGTCGCTGGCGCTGTCGGCAACGTTGGCCAGTCTTCTGCTGCTGGTTCAGTACCGAAACAGCGGTTGGCTAGCTCAATTGCTTTCATTGCGGAGCAATGCAAACTTTCGGCGCGACTTCCTGCATTTTTTTGCCTCGTCGATCATTACCGCGACCACCATTGCCGTCGTCCCCATCCTGCTGCGAAACGCAGTCGCCGGCCAATTGGATCTGGAGCATGTCGGCTACTGGCAGGCTGGAACGCGCCTCGCCGATCTCTATTTTTCAGTGTTTTCGGCACTCTTTGCCATGCATTTCCTGCCACGCTTCGCCGAAATTCGTAGCCGCAAGGAAATGCGCTCCGAACTGCAAAGAGGCGGCACGCGGATCATTCCGGTGGTTGTGGTGGGCGCCCTACTGATCTACTTCCTTCTCGACCTGCTGATCCCCCTGCTCTATACCGCAGAGTTCCTCCCGTTAAAACAAATCATGGGTTGGCAACTCGCTGGCGTTGTCATGCAGGCCACTGCCTGGTACATCCGCTATGTCGTCGTTGCCAAGGGGTTTACCTGGTGGGTTGCCGCAACCGACATCGGCTTTTCGCTCCTCTGGCTAGGCATGGCAGTCGCCCTTTTGCCGCTTTTCGGACTGGCTGCAGTCTCGATGGCCTACTGTCTCCGATATGTACTAGACACGCTTTACTCAATAGTGAAATGTCGTCAGGTCATCATTGGACTGCCAAATCCATAGGCAAGCATTTATGCAGACCCGGAAAACCATCCAATCATGAAAATTCTCTTCATTGCTGACCACCTAAAATTCGGCGGTGCCGAGCGCCATCTGGTGGCCGTCGCCACTGGCTTGGCAAAGCTCGGCAATGAGGTCGCCGTCGCCTACCTGAAGCCGCACGACGAACTGGCCGGTGAACTTGCTGAAGGTGGTGTCGGGCAGGTTGTCTGCTGTAACTCCCGGGGCGGCATCGACTTCAGTGCCATCCGCCGTTTAGCCAAGCTGATACGTGACTTTCATCCAGAGGTGTTGGTCGCCACTTTGCAATACTCTCTGGCCATGACGATGCTGGCCCGCCTTCTCGGCCGCACAAGAGCGCCTTTGCTCTTTGTCTGCCATAGCATGGAACATGTTCAGCGTAGCCGGAATGACCGGCTGCGTTTTATGGTGTACCGGCGCTTCTACCGAATGGCCAGACATGTCGTTTTCGTCAGCGATCTGCAGCGCCAGTTTTTCAAGACCCTTGGAGTGTATCCCCGCAGCGATGAGGTGATACACAACGGCATCGACCTCGCACATTTTTCGGCTCCGGCAATCGCCACCGAAGCCAGCCAGTTGCGCCGCAACCTGGGCTTTGCCGAGGACGATCTAGTCATCGGCATGTGCGCCGGTTTCCGTGAAGAAAAGCGCCAGATCGACTTGCTGGAAGCCCTCCGCCGCCTGCGCGACAAGCAACTGCCAGCCAAGGTATTGCTGGTCGGCGATGGCCTAATGCGTCAGCAGATCGAAGCCCGGCGCGATGCACTTCGCTTGCAGGATGCCGTCGTTCTGTGCGGGTTCCAGCAGGATGTCCGGCCTTACGTTGCCGCCTGCGACATCATGGCACTGACTTCGCATGCCGAAACATTCCCCATTGCCACGCTTGAATACATGGCGCTTGGCAAGCCGCTGGTTGCCAGCAATGTCGGCGGCCTAAGCGAACAGGTGACGGATGGCTACAACGGCCTTTTGTACACCGCTGGCGACATTGACGGTCTGGTCACTCAACTGGAACGTCTAGCCACTGCGCCGGTGCGTCAAGCCTTGGGCAGCACCGCCCGCCGTGAGGTGGAAGCCCGTTTCTCGCTACCAACAATGATTGAGCGCTTCAGCACCCGCTGCACCGAGCTGGCGTTAGCGGAGGGAGGGGCAAGCACATGATGCAAACCATCTGGCGCCTTTCCAACCGTCTTCACCACTGGCATGTCCCGGTCTTGCCCAAGCTTTGTTATGCCTTCAACCGCATCGTCTTTTCGGCTGTGCTCCCCCCAGGCGTCCGGATGGGCGAAGGTGTGCTGCTTGGCTACAAGGGGCTGGGAATCATCATCCACCGCAGGGCGGTAATCGGTAACAACGTGTTGATCGGAGCGCACGTCACCATCGGTGGACGAGGCGAT
>CALJZP010000116.1 GCA_937983545.1 uncultured Azonexus sp. | reverse complement strand
TACGGTGTCGATGCCCTCGCAGGCTGCAATCAGCGATGCGGGTGCAAGCAAATCCCCTACCACTTCATTGGGCAGCCCCTGAGGGCTACGCACCAGCAGGCGTTCCCCTGGTCTTGTCAGCCGCCGACCGAGGAAGCCGGTACCCCCCGAAACCAGTACTTTCATCTTCTGAGAAACTCAAACAACTTGGCCGGGTATTTGGAAAGGATTTTCGGCAGACTGGACTTAATGCCATTTTCCCTACAGGCGCGTAATACCTCGCGATTAAGAAGAAGGGTATTACGCCATCCTCCCGTACTGATCCCTCCTGTTCGCATCCGCACCATCACCTCCGGCACATGGCTATACTTCAGCGTATTGCCGTGGAACATGCGTGCAACCAGTTCGAAATCACCAGCTATTCGGTAGTCGGTCCGGAACAACCCGAAGCGCTCGTAAACCTGGCGCCTCAGAAAAAGAGTTGGATGCGCAGGCATCCATCCCCAAGCAATGCGATTGGGACGAAAATGTTCCGAACGATAGCGACGCAATGGGCGATCCGGTCTGTTCGGACTAATAAATTCAGCGTCGCCAAACAGGGCATCGAGATCTTCCTGCACCATGATTGCCGAGACCCGCTCCAGCACTCCTGAGTCGGCATACACATCATCGGCATTGAGAAAGCCGATGATCTCTCCCGTGGCCAAACCAAGCCCCTTGTTCATTGCATCGTAAATGCCCTGGTCCGGCTCCGAAATCACTCGGGCGACATGCTTTTCATGGCGCTTAATGATTTCCATCGTGCCATCCGTCGACGCCCCGTCCACCACGATGTGCTCGATGTCTGGATGCGTCTGCGATGCAACAGACGCAAGCGTGTCGCCAATAGAGTTGGCAGCGTTGAATGCCACCGTAATGACGCTGATTTTCATGAGCACTGTAAAAGTTCAATAACGCAGAAATCGCCGTGCGATTTCCTTCGCCCACATGGGCACAAACTGCTGAATTAAACGGCGTCCAACAACCCGATAATATGGTTTGAGCCCTGCTCTAAAATCAGGAACCACTGCTCGGACACTCGCCAAACATTTTTTTAATTCTGCTTCATAGACTTCGTATATGGGAGCCGGCTCAGGGCACTCGGCAGTGTAAAACGAAGACAAGCGATCAAACTTTCCACAGGTTAAAAGCTGGAATTGGTGAAAGTGGTAAAAGATCAGGGGTGCATCTTCCACCGTGATATTTCCCATCTCATCCTCGCCAAAGCGATACTGTGCATAGTTCCAAGGCGCGATACCAGCGCCGGGGTGCTGGAGGATATGGCAAGAGGAGTAGCGATCCGGCCATTCGTCGAGATACTTCTGATCGCCCATCTTTCCGTCCTCGAGACGGTAGTAACACCACTCTATGCACTGATCGCGCCAGCGCGACAGACAGGCCAAGCCCTGCTCGTCGCGGCGGAAGCTGACCCACTCTACGCAAAAACGACCGTTAACCTCACGGTCCTTAAGACGCTGAGTGAAGCGATGCTCGATGATGGCGATGGAGGCATCGCCAATTTCGTCGAATAGCGGCTGCAATGGTGAATAAAACAACAGGTCGGCATCGACATAAGTGACGAAGTCAATCTCCGGATACCGCTGTATCACATACCAGGTGAAACAGGACGAGAGCGTCCAGCAATACTCGGCCACGCCGCGGTCTGCCTTGGCTTTGAGCAGGGCATCGTCCTCGACTTCGGCTAGAGTGATGCAGGTGACGAAAGGCAGATCGAGGCGCTCCAGGACGTATTTTGTCTGGTCGTCCATGCACAGCACATAGATTTTCGCGCCAGTACAAAACCGGGCCAGGCTGCGCATCATGGCCAAGCCTTTGAGCAAATAGCCGCTGTCGAACAGTGTGCAGAAATAACGCGCGGTCATTGAATTTGCTTCCTGCAGACATAGGTGCGGATAGCGTGGCCCTGCATTCGGTCGCTGCCAGAGATTTCCTCATGCAACGTATAGGTGGCCAGGAGCTCCAGGCCATGACATTTCAAAAGCGCCAGGAAATCAGGCTCGTTGAAATGAATCTCTACGGTCTCGACGCCGTAGGCCTTTTTGCGATACCACTGATCGGGCCGGCCCCAAACCACTGGCGTACGGTGGAAAATGGCGTAACGACTTGCGACTCGCGCAGTTTCCGCAACCGCCTTTGCGTACTCGGGGATGTGCAGCAGGCAGCAACCCGAAACCACGATATCGAAGCTGCGATCCGGGTAATGCAGTGCGGTTGCATCCTCGACCGCAAATTCGATGTCCGGATACTTTCCACGCGCCAGCCGGATAAAGGCATCGGAGTAATCGCAACCAGTGTATTTCAAGGGAAGCCCGGCGATGTCAATGACTTCAGAATAATAACCGCTGGAACAGCCGATTTCGAGCAGAGACATGCCGGGCGCCATATCTGGCAGTGCGCGCAGGGAGTTCGCGAACACATCGAAGACATCTATGCGAGCGCCCTCTCGGTATTGTTTCAGTTGTTGCTCCACCAATGCGCGCTGCTTTCGTGGCAGCGCATCGTCTTGCCATGCACCGCGCAGACGCTGGCCTTCAGCTAAGGCCTCATCAGCCTGTAAAGAAACATACTGCGAGGAAACTGCCGCACCGGTGGAGAGATGGTTGCGCACGGCGCGAAGCACGCGCTTTAAGAACGGGAAGTGGTTCAGTATGGAGACTATGGCGGCTTTCATTTTCCCCTCAGATGGCACTTGAGTATAAGTACCAGTTCTTGCATGCGCTGGGCGTAAGTATGCTCGCGCAAGGTGCGCGCCTGGCCCGCTTGGGCAATGGTTGCCGCCTCTTCTGGATGATCCAGATAGTAGCGCACCAACTCGGCCGCTTCTTCCTTGCTCGAATAGGCAACCACTTCGCGGCCGATGTCGAAGAGCTCATGCAGATTGTCCTTGCGGTCGGTCAGCAGCATGGCGCCTACGCCCGTGGCCTCATAGAGACGCATATTGTTGGCGTAGTTCTCGGCCACATCGATGTGGCGGTTTAGAGTGATGCGACTTCGCGCCAGGGTACGATACATGTCCAGCCCCCAGACTTCGCCGCCGTGGCACTGGCGTATGGGCGATGTCGAAGGCAGGCTGCCCGCCCCGTAGCCAAAGACGCGCATATCGGTGTGCTCGGCCAGATATTCGAGCAGAGGAATAGCGCCGCTATGGTGACGGCTGATGCCGCCGACAAAACTGAAGCCGATATCCTTGTCTATCTTGCCCAGCAGAGATAATACGCGCTCGTCGAAGCCGATACGGAAATATTCGGAGACCACCCCGATTGCACGCAGTCTGTCCACGAAATGCGGGAAGGAGGTCAGGATCAGGTCATAGCCCTTGAGGAAAGACTCGGGAGGTAATGGGCAGGCGATCTGCCCGACGATTAGGCGCACATATTGTTTCAACTCAAGTAACACTTCGCCAGGGAAGAAGGACAGATCTTGGCAATACAAAACATCGGGTTTGGCCGCCCTGATCTGGGCGATGGCCACATCCATCAGACCGGGCAGTTTGGCAAGGACTTTCCCAAGTATAGGCAGACGGAATAGGCGGTGCGGCACTTTCAGCGCCAACTGCGATAACGGTACATTGTTCGCCAGTGCCCAAGCCTGTTGCAACGGCACACAATTCACAATCAAATCCTGAGCTTCACAACCTAGCGCATTCAAGTGGCGGCTATAGAAATCTGAGGTACCGAAGCAGGCGTTCAGCAGCGCCCGCAGCTGAGTTGGGTAGTCGGCCACAGCCAGACCACGTTGCTGCGCATAAAAATGGGATAGAAAAGCCGGGTAATATGTATCGACGATAACAATTTTCATGAAAGATGCCGGCGAACTTTACAGCTGACAAAGATGAGCCTAGGGAGCAGGGTGATACGCTCTAGCAAGGAGCTTGCACGCCACCAGAATGCCAGAACGGCAGGCAGATAAGAGGGTGAGCGAATTGCGAAAAACTTGTCCCGCAAGCTGGAGGTCTGATATACATTGCCGAATTCGTCGGCCGAAAGAACCGCCGCGTCTTCAGATACCAACAACTTGAATCCGGCCTTGCGCACCCGCACCGCCAGTTCGTAATCCGCCAAGTAATGGGGAAGCCAGACGGGCTTCATGGTGCCCGCAATGCGGAAGGCAGCCAAGGGATAGAGTGTGCCGCGCCCACTCAGGGCATCCACCAAATGGGGACCTTTCGCCGAATCCCGGGGGCGTTCCTGTTCGAGCTTGTCCCGCACCCGTAGACGCCAGGTGTCGAACACTGCGCCGATGGAGAGGAGCCGATCGGGTGCCGCCTCGTCGCAAACTACGCTACCCACGGCCGCCGGAGCATAGGCGCGGGCGGTGTCGAGCAGACGCTGAACAAAATCTGTAGCGAACAGGGTGTCGTTGTTTACCAGCAGGATCCAGTCTGACGGAAGACCTTCCTGAAGCACGTGCTGCAGTCCGACCTCGATCGCCCCCCCCCACCAAAGGGAACCATCCCCCTTGAGGACAGTAATATCCTTCTGAGCAGCGAGAAATTCTGCTGTGCCATCGGTTGAACCGTCGTCGATCACGATTAGCCGAAGAGGTTCATCCACCTGCTGGGCCCTCAGGCAACCGAGTGCGCGTTGGGTCATGGCAAGGCGGTTGAACACGGGCATTAGCACATGAACTGTCACGGCGATCTATCAATCTGAAGCTCAACGAGAATACTATCCCCCTGGCCGAGCAGGTCAATAAGACGGTTGAATAGTGACAGGCTTGAGAACGCTGCCCATCTCACCAGCTTACGAATTAAACGGACAAAACTCGAAGCGTGAAGGCTGGTTTTGGTGCTAGGAACGACTTCCGCAACGGGTTTGACTTCCCACATAGCGTTTGGCACCCCAGGCACAGGTGTCTGATGTAGTGCTCGCAACTGCAGGACAGTCCAGATGGTGGGAGTGATCGTCTTCTGGCGAATGACCCGGTAGCCATGGCGTTGGGCGAAGGCTCGAAAGCCCTTGGCATCGAAGTGGTGAAGGTGGTAGGGGACGTGCCAGTTGATCCACTTGGGGCCGGATATCCGTTGCCAAAGGGAACTCCGGTTGGGGAAAACGATCACGAGGCGACCCATAGGTTTGAGCCTTTCCTTCAAAGCATCCAGGGCCATGCCGGGGTCCGGAATGTGCTCGATCACCTGGTTGAGCACGATCAAATCGAAGCTTACATCCGGGAAAGGCCGATCATGGAGACTACCAATGTGCACCCGCAGTTTGAGTTCATCCGCGATGCGGCTGACATTGGGATCGGCCTCGATGCCGTAGGCCTGCGCACCGAGCGCCTGGGCTTCCAAGAGAGAGAGGCCACTACCGCAGCCGATATCGAGCATGACCCAGCCCGGAGACACCGTGTATTGGCCCTGGTTGTTTGTTCCATTCCACCAGCGCCGCAATCGCGCCCACGAGCCAGCCACCTCGGAGGCAGCAGCAACCAGTTCTGCGGTATTAACGTGCTTGCGCGGGTAGTAGGTGCTATAGAGGCCACCCAGTTCCTCTTCCGCCAGTGCGGGCGAGGTCATTAGGTGGCCGCAGACATTGCAGCGGACCAGGGAAAACATGTCCGGACAACCATAGCGGTCGTCAAAAACGGGGCGAATAGATGTGTGCTCCGTGCTGCCGCACACCGGACAGACTGCGGCATTTTGTCCGAAGGCACGGCTTTGAATGGTGGCGTATTCTGGCTGCAAAGCTTCGTTTCCTTGATGCTGGCCGCACTTTTCCCCTCTAGACGCGGACCGCGCACGAGCAGTGAAAAGAGCCAAGATCCATTCAAAAACGTGAGGCACCCATTTCGTAATAAACGCGCTTTCCTCGCACCGGATATTTGATGTTTCCCGTGAGATCGACGAATTCACCATTCCGATAGCGCATGGGCCCACTGCCATCGGGAGTGATTAGGCAAGCTTCCAGTAAAGCAATTTCGGTCTCGCTCAGTGCGGGAGTCATGTTAGGTAGACGCTCAGGAGGGACTGGCTCCCATGTTGTCACGGCTCGATCAGCCCTACCTACCAGCGCTCCGTGTACACAGACTTGAGGGACATCTTCCCAAAACTGAATGGCATTGAAGACATCTTGTCGTTCCCAGAAGAAAAGTTGCCAAGGGTGAAATTCAGCCTGGCACCAGATCGACATCAAGGGCGAATCGACATTGGCTTGGTGCTGCCGCTCTGTATAGGGAAAAAAATGGAAAAGACCATTATCATTGACCACCTGCCAGATGTGCTGGTTTCCCGTGCCAACCAGCGCATCCTTGCCATAAGCAGGGGTTTCCAGATAGCCCTTCTTAGAAACACGGGCGATTTCTGACGCCGCTTTGGCAGGGTCTGATACATGCTCCAGCACATGAGAGCATATGGATAGGTCAAAAAACTTGTCCCTAAAAGGCATGCGCTCCACAGAACAAACGACTAAAGGACGATCCTCGACAACAGGACGAGCTCTGTGAATACTCTCATCCGGGAAAAAATCCGTAAGAACAGAGGCTAAGGGACAAGGCGCACCCCCGCAGCCGATATCGATCACAATATCTTTATCCTTGTAATGAGGTAATACATAGGCTGACTGATAATCCCAAGACGGCAGAGTCGCAAAGGTATTCCTCCGCCTCTCGGTTCGTTTTAATTCTATTCCGAGAGACTTAAAAGCGTCCTTTACCAAGCGCTTGAACATCTGATTATCGCTGTCAGCAATACATCACGCAAAAATTGGTATCGTCAAAATAGTCAAAGACAGCTTTCTTGAGAAAACTTTCAATGAACAATTTGAAGCTTTCCGGGCTCCAGAAATGAATATGCCCTTCCCAGGTATCCTTTCTGCCATCAGGGACTGTGATCATGATCATGCCGTCCGGTTTTGTAACCCTAATCATGTCCCGAACAATGTCAGCCGGATAGTCGCAATGCTCCAGAACCTCTGTGCAGAGAACCAGATCGAACTCTTCCTTCCACGACTGGGCAGATAGATAGCCGGAATGGAACTCCAGATCCACGCCATGCGCCCGAACCTGGTCTCCGGCTGAGGTTGCTGGGTCCAGGCCCACCAGGCGCCCAGAAAAGCCAGCGTTCCTCAATTCCGCCAGCAGATGGCCAGTGCCACACCCGACATCCAGGCAGGTGGCACTGGACTTGTCCTTATAGAAATGACTAACCACTTTCTGAGCAACCTGCCGATAAAAATCGAGGCGACTGTCCACCAAGTAATGTCGCAGCAGTTGCGGATCTGCATACATCTGCCTGTAGACCCTTTCGTTGTTGGCGGCCATGAGTTTCTGAAACTTCACGGACTCCTCATGGTATTTCATGGTGTCGCGGTCCAAGGCCTGTACCAAGCGACCCAACTGCCAGCGGCCATAGTTCAAGATACGTTTCATCATCATTCTTTCGTGACGGCCCAGGAAAAATCAGCCAAAAAAGTCGAATATCCCTCGGGCGGCAATTTGCCAGTGCCATAGAAATCGGCATCCTCAACCTGAAACCGGAAGGTATCTTGCAACCAATCAGCCACAATCCCATTAGAAGAAAGGAAAAGGTTCATCGAGTAATACCCGCCCCGCAATGTCAGCCTAGGCAGAGTACAGGTAAATACGCTACGGGCATCGAGGTGCGGAACCACCAGCCCGCCGGTTTCGGTGGAAAGGTGAAGTACGCCCTCACCCTGCAAGGTAGTGACGCCAGCGGCGAGGATCAGGTTGCGACAATTTTCGGCGACGGGATCCACGCAGATATGCAACTGGATCTCTTGGCCAGAC
The DNA here is from genome assembly GCA_937983545.1 of uncultured Azonexus sp. GTDB lineage: Bacteria > Pseudomonadota > Gammaproteobacteria > Burkholderiales > Rhodocyclaceae > Azonexus. The sequence goes on along the minus strand of CALJZP010000116.1, from coordinate 3,680 downwards.
TTCAGGATGGTCAGCTGATTACCTTCGGCATCCGAAAACCAGACATCGGTTATACGCGCCCGTCCGTCCCCAGTTCTGGCCGCACCTTCCAAATTGTTGCCTTTGGTTTCTCCAAAGTAGTCGTAATAATGCCGAATCCCTTCTTTGACTTCTCCATGGAAATCGACACGTCCTTCCTTGAGCACCAGTGCTCTAGTGCAGAGATTTTCGATTGCAGCCATATTGTGACTGACGAAGAGGATAGTGCGACCACCCGATACAATATCCTCCATCTTGCCGAGACACTTTCTTTGGAATGAGATATCGCCGACGGCTAGAACCTCATCTACCAAAAGGATTTCTGACTCCAAGTGAGCAGCTACAGAGAATGCAAGTCGCACATACATTCCGGAGGAGTATCGTTTGACAGGAGTATCGATGAACTGGCTGATCTCGGCAAAATCCACAATTTCATCGAATTTTTGCGATATCTCACGCCGCGACATGCCAAGTATTGCACCGCTGAGAAATACATTCTCTCTTCCTGTAAGCTCGGGATGAAAGCCCGTACCGACTTCGAGCAGGCTTGCAACACGACCCGATAGCCCTATCCAGCCACTGGTGGGAGCCGTGATCCTGGAAAGCACCTTGAGTAGAGTGGATTTACCAGCACCGTTACCACCGATGATACCAAGAATCTCCCCCCGCCGAACCTCGAAGCTCACGTCTTCAAGAGCACGGAATATATCCCCTTCAGTTCGGAACCGGCTATGGCTCCATGTTCCACCCAAAGTGGTATTAGGGTCATGTTTGCCGCGCGCTTTTGCCCACCAGCTCTGCAGGTCACGGTAAAGCGTACCGTGATTGATAACGCCGAGACGGTAGTGTTTGCTGAGCTTGTGGACGCGAATGACCACGTCTGATGCCACGTTCTCTCCCTCACACCGTATCCATGGCGTTGGACTCTGCGCGAGTAAACAGCACTAAACCCAATATCAGTAAAACTAAGGTGATAGCGATATTCGAAAGCCAGATCGATATACCGATGCCATCTGTTCCAAACATAAGGGATCGCAGACTTTCGATGGGCGCGGTCATGGGATTAAAGTAAAAAAAGAAACGATATTTTTCAGGTACTTGACTGTAGGGATATACGACTGGAGAAGCAAACATCCACAACTGGGTAACAAAGCCAGTGGCGAAGGCCAAGTCTCGGAAGCGCACGGTTAAAGCCGAGACCACCAATCCTATACTCATGCCAAGACATGCCACGTAGAGTACAAGCAAGAGCACCAGCGGCGATGCTATCCAGTACATACGCAGATCTGTGCCGGCGAGCAGGAAGCCGATGACAACGACCAGCAACAGAGCAAACTGTATGACAAAGGCAACCATGCCACTCATAACTACGGAAATTGGTACTACGAGCCGTGGAAAATATACCTTGCCGAAAAGTTGAGCATTTTTTGAAAATATCTCGGCATTATTGGTCAGGCAAACCGCGAAATAGGTCCATAATGCGATGCCGGACATATAGAAAACAAAAGGTGGCAGCCCATCTGTAGAAATGTTCGCGATCTTGCCAAAGATCACGAAATAGGTTAGCGCAGTCAGCGTTGGCTGGATTAGGTACCAAAGTGGCCCGAGAATGGTCTGTTTGTAAAACGTGATGAAGTCACGCTTGAAGAACATCCAGATCAAATCACGATAGCGCCACACGCTGGGCAAATCTAGATCAACTATTTTTCTCCTTGGCGCAATGACTACATCCCATTCTTCAGGATTAGGTGAATCTTCTGAGCTCATGCTGAAGCAAACCTTGAAGTGGCTTTGTCAAAAATCGCGCAGACAGTACGAATATCATCTTCGGTATGGCCAACAGAAATAGGCATGCTTAGCTCGGAAGCATGTAATTCTTCCGAAATCGGATAACAACCCGAAATGATTCCAGACATCGCTTTCTGCCTATGTGGCGGAATTGGGTAGTGGACTTCGGTCTTGACCCCATGCTCCAGCAGCCATGCGCGCAGCTCATCGCGTCGCTTATGGCGCACACCGAAAATGTGGAAAACATCATATTCATCGTCACGGCGTCGCGGCAGATGCAGCCAACTGGGGAGATTGTCGAAGTAAATCTCTGCCAGGATGCGCTTGTACTGGATCATCTCATCCAGGTGGCGAAGTTTGACGCGAAGCAGTGCGGCCTGCATTTCATCCAGTCGCGAATTCACACCCACATAATCGTTGACGTATTTCTGCTTGGAACCGTAGTTACGCGTGTGGCGCAGTCGATCCGCCAAAGCATCATCGTTGGTGACTACGGCGCCAGCGTCACCCAAAGCCCCGAGATTTTTGGTCGGATAGAAGCTGAAGCAGCCGACATCGCCGAAGGTGCCGGTCATGCGGCCGCTGAGTTTCGCGCCGTGAGATTGAGCGCAGTCCTCGACAATTTTCAAACCATGTTCGGTGGCGAAAGCGCAGATGGCATCCATGCGGCAGCTCTTGCCAAACAGATGCGTCACGCAGATGGCGCGAGTTCTGTTTGTCATAGCACCGGACAGTTTCGCCGGATCCATATTGAAGGTTTCAAGCTCAGGTTCGACCAGCACTGGCTGGTGACCAGCGCGCACGATGGCCAGGATGGTAGCTATGTATGTATTCGACGCCACCAGGATGTCGCTACCCTTGGGCAGGTCTAGCGCCTCGATCGAAAGAATCAGTGCATCCAGCCCGTTGGCAACGCCAATGCAATGTTTGACACCAATATATTGAGCAAACTCTGCCTCGAACGCTGCAACCTCTTGCCCGAGTATGTACCAACCCGATTGAATAACCCGAGTGGCAGCCTGCTCAAGCTCTTGCATGTATTGTGAATTCGAACGGGCAAGGTTCTCGTACTCGATCATCAGCACTTTAAATCGTATGGAGTATCAATGTAATCAGAACGGTCGTAGGAATGTGACGCAATCACCAACAACACGGAATTCTGGTCAAAGGTCATGGTGTGCCAATCCTTTGGTTCGACAAGCAGACATCGGCTCGGCGTATCAAGAATAACGTTGTCACATATAACGCCGTCGTTCATGTACACCGTCACCTTGCCAGTAATAGCAATCAGTGCTTGGCGAGTTTTATGATGACGATGCCCGCCGCGCACTTGGCCATCTGCCCCATAGATCCAGTAGATACGAACGATAGGAAATGGCAACGCTCCGTCGAGTACGGTAAGTGCACCACGCGAATCGCCAAAAGTGGGCAGATCTAGTTGCGTGAAATGTGTCATCAACAACCCCTCATGATGCTATACGAATAGTTCTTGAAATCGACGTAAGCTTCCGTTAATCCTTTTATCATCTCCGTCATTGCAAACCAGCCGAGATTATTGAGGCATTCGACATCCATCAGCTTCCTTGGTGTGCCATCAGGGCTGTTCAATGCTAAATTCCTCGATAAGCCAAGACCCTGTCGAAATCAAGGGTGTTGCGGTAAATCGCCTGGCTGATGTTGTTTTCGGCATTGAGGCGGAGGATGTTCAAGGCGAAGGAGCGCAACAAGGCGAAGATGCCAGGGTTGCGTCGAATTCGGCTGCTGTCTTCGCCCATCGTTTCATCGCGGACCCAGTGCAGGCGGTTCTCGATGTGCCAGTGGCGGCGGATGATGTCACCCCATTCGACGCGATCGTGGGGCAGGTTGCTCAAGTA
>CALJZP010000115.1 GCA_937983545.1 uncultured Azonexus sp. | reverse complement strand
GCCGGCGACGCCGCGCAACTGCTGGCCGACGCCATCGAGGCCGAGGCCAAACTGCTGATCGTCGGCGACTACGACTGCGACGGCGCCACCGCCACGGCGGTCGGCATGCGCGCCCTGAAGGCGCTCGGCGCCGATGTCGATTTCCTGCTCCCCGACCGCTTCAAGCTCGGCTACGGCCTGTCGCCGGAAATCGTCGATGTCGCCGCCGAGCAATCGCCGGACCTGATCATCACCGTCGACAACGGCATCGCCAGCCTGGAAGGCGTCGCCCGCGCCCAGCAGCACGGCATCGCCACGCTGATCACCGACCACCATCTGCCGGGCGACACGCTGCCCGACGCCGAATGCATCGTGAACCCCAACCAGCCGGGCTGCGACTTCCCGTCCAAGTGCATCGCCGGCGTCGGCGTCATGTTCTACGTCATGCTCGCCCTGCGCGCCGAACTGCGCGAACGGGGATATTTTTCCGAACGTCCGGAACCGAATTTCGCCAACCTGCTCGACCTCGTCGCCCTGGGCACGGTCGCCGACGTGGTCAAGCTCGACCGCAACAACCGCATCCTGGTCAGCCAAGGCCTCAAGCGCATGCGCGCCGGCCAGATGCAACCGGGCATCGCCGCCCTGTTCAAGGCCGCCGGCCGCGATCCGAAGCGCGCCACCGCCTTCGACCTCGGTTTCCTGCTCGGCCCGCGCCTCAATGCCGCCGGCCGCCTGGCCGACATGCGCCTCGGCGTCGAATGCCTGCTCACCGACGACCCGGCCCGCGCCCTGAGCATCGCCCAGCAACTCGACAACTTCAATCGCGAACGGCGCGAAATCGAGGCCGGCATGCAGGAACAGGCGCTGCACCTGCTCGACAGCATGGAGGTGGACGGTACGGCTGCCGGCATCGCGCTCTATGACGAAAGCTGGCACGAAGGCGTGGTCGGCATCCTCGCCTCGCGCATCAAGGACAGGCTGCATCGCCCGGTGTTCGCCTTCGCGCCCGGCGAAGGGGGGATCATCAAAGGCTCCGGCCGCTCAATTCCCGGCCTCCACCTGCGCGACGCGCTCGATCTGGTTGCCAAGCGCCAGCCAGGCCTGCTGGTGCGCTTCGGCGGCCATGCCATGGCGGCCGGCGCCACCTTGCGCGAAGGCGATTTCGAACGCTTCAACGAGACCTTCGCCGCCGTCGCCGGGGAACTGCTCGACCCCGCCGACCTGACCCGCACGCTGGAAACCGACGGCAACCTGGAAGGCGGCTACCTGTCGCTGGAAGCCGCCCGCCTGCTGGAAAACGAAATCTGGGGCCAAGGCTTCCCCGCGCCGCTGTTCGTCGATGAGTTCGATGTCGAACAACAGCGCGTGCTCAAGGAAAAGCATCTCAAGCTGCGCCTGCGCAAGGGCAACAGTCGCATCGACGCCATCCAGTTCAATTTCAGCACCCAGCCCGGTGGCCGCACGCGGGCCGCCTACCGGCTGGCGATCAACGAATACATGGGCGTCGAAAGCCCGCAGCTGATGGTCGAGTATCTGGAGTAAAGCAGGCCAGGAAAAGGCGACCCCGCCATCGCCCTCTCGTCAGTGCCCGTCCAGTCGATTACCGCCTGCGGCTTCGGGAAACACGAAATCGACGCGGCGCAGCAAGCGCCAGCATTCGGACGAGCGGCAGTTGGTCGATTTGACCGCGCCGCCGACCCGCCTTCTGATCTGGTAGGTACTGACGCCCTGCTTTTTCAGCGCGTTGGCGACGGCGCCGATGCGCGCATCGGCAATCGCCAGATTGAAGGAACGGCTGCCCTGATTGGCGGCGTATCCGACCAGAGTCACCGACTGTCGCCGATCATTCAACAGGCGCGCGGCCAACAACTTGAGCTTGCCTCGCTCGGATGAGGCAATGGCGCTGGAGCCCGGTGAAAAGAAGACGCTCTCCTCCGGGTTGACCGGCAAACCCTCGCTTTTCTCCACCGCTTTCGGTTTGTCCTGCGCGCCCAGCCCGGCCTGGGCCTCGACCTGGGGCACCGGCGCGCCCGATGCGCCCGGCGTGACCGACGGCGTTTCCGGCCGGGGTGTGGCGGCACAGGCGGCGAGCAGCGTGACCAGAAGCGGGATGGCGATGCGCCGTACCATTCGTCTACTCCGCATCGCGCACCATGTCGGCCAGGGGAACCCGCGCAAACTGGTCGTCGCTATCCTGCAGATGCTTGATCAGCTCAGCTAGATTTATATTCAATGTTTTCAAGGCAACCTCGGGCAGACTGGCGAGCGCCGCCGGCAGCACACCTTCGGCCGGACCGGGCAGGCGCGCGATAAGGGCCTGGCCGGACAAGGCCAGAACCAGGCCGACCCGGCGCCGATCGGTCGCCGCCTTCTGTTTTTCCAGATAACCCAGGCCGACCAGCCTTTCAACCAGCTGGCTGCAGGTCGACTGATGTATGCCCAGTCGCTGCGCCAGCTCGGTGACACCGATGGCCGGGGTGCGCTCGACCTCCTGGAGAATCCACATCTGGCTGCCCGGCAGGCCGCAGCACTGCTCGATGAGGCGGAAATACTGCCGCATGGTGCCGTAGATGACACGAAATTGCTGCAGCACGTCGAGCGGCAGACTGGGAGTGGAATTTTTCATAAAAATTGCACGAAACAGGTGCGGGAATTATATTTATAACCAATGTAGTTTACAACCACCCAAAAACACGCATTTCCCGGCCTCGCCGGACCGCACGGCGCGAGCGCACTTTCACCCTCATGTTGAATTCCATCCAGCTCTTCGGTTTCGTTCTGCTTGGCGGCCTGCTCGCCGGCGAAACCGCGCGCCGGCTGGCCAGGCTGCCGAGGACGACGGGCTATGTGTTGTTCGGCCTCCTGGTCGGACAGAGCGGCAGCAACTGGGTAACGCCGCTGCATGTCGAATCGGCCCAGTTGTTCATCGACCTGGCCCTCGGCCTGATCCTGTTCGAGCTCGGTTATCTGGTGCCGGCCGTGAGCCGGACGGAACGCCTGGCCCGCCTGCGGGCCGGAACCGCCGTCGCCATCGCCTCCGGCGGGCTGCTTTTCGCCGGCTTCATCGTCAACGCGGTACCGGCCACCGTGGCGCTTTTCGCGGCCGCGCTCTGCCTGGCCACCTCGCCGGCCATCACCATCGCCACCTGCAGCGATGTCGGAGCCCGGGGCGAGCGCACGGGCCTGCTCTACACGCTGGTCGCCATCAACGGCGTGATCGCCTTCGCCATCGTCATGCTCACCCTGCCCTTCCTCGACGACGGCCAGTCCCTCGGCACCTTCGGGCGCCTGAGCACGGGGCTCGGCAGCATTGTCGGCTCTTTCCTGCTCGGCGGGGCGTGCGCCGCAATCGTCCTGCTCGGAGCGGAGCGCCTCGAGCGCCAGGCCGAACACCAGCACCTGCTGATTCTCGGCACCATCGTGCTCGGCGTCGGCACCGCGATCTATCTCGACATCTCCGTCTTTCTGCCCATGCTCGTCTTCGGCGCCATGGTCAGGGCAATCGACCACGACAACAAGGTGGTCGCCATCCGCATCGCGAGCGACGCCCGGGTCTTTCTGGTCATCACCTTCGTCCTGGCCGGGGCGGCGCTCGATATCGGCCACCTGTTTTCCTATTGGCGCGAAGCGCTGCTGATTTCGCTGCTGCGTTTTGTCGGGCAATGGGCTGCCGTCTGGCAATACCGCAAGAGGCTGGCCCTGAACCCGCGCGAATGCCTGTTGTTCAGCATCGGCCTGCAGCCGATGTCGAGCGTCGCGCTGGTGCTGCTGGTCAACATGCAGATGCTGCACAACCAGATGAGCCCGGACCTGATCGGCATGCTGATGGCGACCATCCTGCTCATGCAACTGCTCGGCCCGCTGGCCACGCAAACGGCCATCCTCGGCTTCGGAGAGGCGACACGGCTGCAGCCCGCCGCCGAACCGCCGGCAACCCATCGACAAGGAGTCTCATGATGGCAAGACGTCCGTTACGTATCGGCCTCTCGGCCCGGATCTACCACCCCCTGCCCGGCGCGACCGGCCTGCAATCCAAGTCGCTGCACTACCTCGAGCAGTCGGTTGCCCACTGGGTCATGTCGCGCGAGGTCATGGTCTTCATGATTCCCTCAGTGAGTGGCGACGGCCTGGTTCATCGGAGCAGCATCCGTCTCTCCGACTATCCGCAGCATCTCGACGGCCTCGTCCTGCAAGGCGGCGCCGACATCAGCCCGCAGTCCTACGGCGAGGAGCCGCTGCAGCCCGAGTGGGCAGGCGACCGCCTGCGCGACACCTACGAGATGGAACTGCTGCACGAATTCATGGAAGCCGGCAAGCCGGTACTCGGCATCTGTCGCGGCGCACAACTGATCAACGTCGCGCTCGGCGGCACGCTGTACCAGGATATCGCCACCCAGTACGAACGACCCGACATCCACGTCCATGATGATTACGACAAGCACGCCCACGCCGTCGCCTGGGAGGCCGGTGGCAGCCTGGCCAAGCTCTATCCCGAACAGGCCGGCGGGCGGGTGGTTTCCATTCACCACCAGGCGATCAGGGCCGTCGGCAAGGGCTTGCGGATTGAGGCGCGCAGCACCGAGGACGGACTGATCGAAGCCATTCGCCTCGATGCCAAATTCTATGTACTCGGCCTGCAGTGGCACCCGGAATTCCACCCGCCGGGCAGCCCGGACCTGCTGAACTGCACGCCCATCCTCGACGAATTCCTCAATGCCGCGCGAGGCCGGCGATGG
>CALJZP010000114.1 GCA_937983545.1 uncultured Azonexus sp. | reverse complement strand
TCGTGTGTTTGCCGATGACGAAAGCTTTCCGGCGGTCGATTCGGTGACCGGCGTCTGGTCGACTGCCAACTGGTTCGAGCGTGAGGCTTTTGATCTGTACGGCATCGCCTTCGTCGGCCACGACGACCTGCGTCGCATCCTGACCGACTACGGCTTCATTGGTCACCCATTCCGCAAGGATTTCCCTATTTCCGGTCATGTCGAGATGCGTTACGACCCGGATCAGGCTCGCGTGATCTACCAGCCGGTGACTATCGAGCCTCGCGAAAACACCCCGCGCATCGTGCGCGAAGATACTTACGGGGATCCGGCACATGGCTGATATCCGCAATTTCACTCTGAACTTTGGTCCGCAGCACCCTGCGGCGCACGGCGTTTTGCGCCTGGTCCTCGAGTTGGACGGCGAAGTCGTCCAGCGTGCCGACCCACATATCGGCCTGCTGCATCGTGCTACCGAAAAACTGGCTGAAACCCGTACTTGGGTTCAGTCCGTTCCGTACATGGATCGTCTCGACTACGTGTCGATGATGTGTAATGAGCACGCCTACTGTCTGGCGACCGAAAAGCTGCTCGGTATCGAGGTTCCGGAGCGCGGCAAGTACATCCGTGTCATGTTTGACGAAGTCACCCGCATTCTCAACCATCTGTTGTGGATCGGTTGTCACGCGCTGGACGTTGGTGCGATGACCATGGCGCTGTACACCTTCCGCGAACGCGAAGACCTGATGGACGTCTATGAGGCGGTTTCCGGTGCCCGGATGCACGCTGCCTACTATCGCCCGGGGGGGGTCTATCGCGACCTGCCGGACCGGATGCCGCAGTATCAGGAGTCGACCTGGACCAATGCCAAGAAGGCTGCGGAAAAGAACGAGAACCGGAGCGGTTCGCTGCTCGACTTCCTCGAAGATTTCACCAATCGTTTCCCGACCTATCATTCCGAATACCACACCCTGTTGACCGATAACCGTATCTGGAAGCAGCGTCTGGTCAACGTCGGTGTGGTGAGTCCGGAGCGTGCTTTGCAGATGGGCTTCACCGGTGCCATGTTGCGCGGTTCGGGGGTTGCTTGGGATTTACGCAAGAAGCAGCCGTATGCCGCTTACGACAAGGTCGATTTCGATGTGCCGGTCGGCGTGAATGGCGACAGCTATGATCGCTACTTGGTTCGCATGGAAGAAATGATCCAGTCGAACAACATCATCAAGCAGTGTATCGCCTGGCTGCGCAAGAATCCGGGCCCGGTGATCACCGACAACAACAAGGTGGCGCCGCCACCGCGTGAAAACATGAAGACCAACATGGAAGAGCTGATTCACCATTTCAAGCTCTTCACCGAGGGCATTCATGTCCCGGCAGGTGAGGCCTACGCTGCCGTCGAGCATCCGAAGGGCGAGTTCGGTATCTACTTCGTCTCCGACGGTGCAAACAAGCCGTACCGCATGAAGATTCGCGCACCGGGCTTTGTCCACCTTTCCGGGCTGGATGAAATGTCTCGTGGCCACATGATTGCCGACGTCGTTACGATTATCGGCTCCCAAGATATCGTTTTTGGCGAGATTGACCGCTGATGTTTTCCGCTGAAACCCTCCAGAAGTTTGCGCGCGAAGTCGCCAAGTACCCGGCTGATCAGAGACAGTCGGCCACCATGTCCTGCCTGGCGCATGCCCAAGAAGAAAAGGGCTGGTTGCCCAGTGAAGCGATCGAAGCAGTCGCCGATTATCTCGGCATCGCTCCGATGGCTGTCTACGAGGTCGCGTCCTTCTACAACATGTACGACCTCAAGCCGGTCGGCAAGTACAAGATCACGGTCTGCACCAACCTGCCGTGTGCATTGTCGGGTGGCTATCACGCCGGCGAATACGTGCAGAAGAAGCTCGGCATCGGTTACGGCGAAACGACACCCGACGGCAAGTTCACCCTGAAGGAAGGCGAGTGCATGGGGGCTTGCGGTGATGCGCCGGTTTTCATCGTCAATAATCGCTCGATGTGCAGCCACATGCATCCGGAACAGATCGACAAGCTGCTTGAGGAGTGCAAATAATGGCAATGCTTGGTTCGATCAACGGCGTCCTGATGGAAGGCCTGGATGGCGACAACACCTGGCATCTGAAGGATTACGTCGCACGCGGCGGCTATGCGCAGCTGAAGCGCATCCTGGAAACCAAGATGACCCAGGAAGACGTGATCAGCGAAGTGAAGAAATCCGTCCTGCGTGGTCGCGGCGGCGCTGGTTTCCCGACCGGCTTGAAGTGGTCCTTCATGCCGCGCTCCTTCCCGGGTGACAAATACGTCGTCTGCAATACCGACGAAGGCGAGCCGGGAACTTTCAAAGACCGTGACATCATGCGCTACAACCCGCATGCAGTCATCGAAGGCATGGCGATTGCCGCCTATGCGATGGGTGCGAATCGCGGTTACAACTACGTTCACGGCGAAGTCTGGCATGAGTACAAGCGTTTCGAAGAAGCGCTCGACGAAGCACGTGCTGCGGGCTTCATTGGCCAGAATATTCTCGGTTCCGGCTTCAATTTCGAATTGTTTGCTCACCACGGCTACGGCGCCTACATCTGTGGCGAAGAAACCGCGCTGCTCGAATCGATCGAAGGCAAGAAGGGCCAGCCGCGCTTCAAGCCGCCGTTCCCGGCTTCTTTCGGCCTCTACGGCAAGCCGACGACGATCAACAATACCGAGACCTTCGCTTCCATTCCCTTCATTCTGAAGATGGGCGGCGAGGAGTTCCTCAATCTGGGCAAGCCGAACAATGGTGGCACCAAGCTTTTCTCAGTGTCTGGCCATGTCAATCGTCCGGGCAACTACGAAATTCCCCTTGGCACGCCGTTCGCGACCCTGCTCGAAATGTGTGGCGGGATGCGGGGCGGACGCAAGCTGAAGGCTGTTATCCCTGGCGGTTCGTCGGCTCCGGTCATGCCGGGCGAAGTGATCATGGATTGCACCATGGACTACGACTCGATCAGCAAGGGTGGTTCGATGCTGGGTTCGGGCGCGGTCATTGTCATGGACGAGACGGTCTGTATGGTCAAGGCGCTGGAGCGTCTGTCCTTCTTCTATCACGAAGAATCCTGCGGCCAATGCACGCCCTGCCGTGAAGGTACGGCCTGGATGTACAAGGTGGTGCATCGCATCGAGAACGGCCTCGGCAAGCCCGAAGACTTGGATCTGCTGAACAGCGTGCTTGGCAACATAGCCGGTCGCACCATCTGTGCGCTCGGTGATGCGGCGGCGTTTCCCGTGCAGAGCTTCATCAAGCACTTCGGCAAGGAATTCGAGTACCACATCGAAAACAAGACCTGTCTCGTTCCCAAGGATGTGCAGTGGGCGGGCAGCGGCTTCCACAAGATTCCGGCCTGACAGGCCGCGGGTTAGTAACGAAAAAACTGGCTACAAGGTAGCGACATGCTAGAAATCGAGATCGACGGCAAAAAGGCGCAAGTGCCCGACGGCAGCACGGTGATGGATGCCGCGCAGCAGGTTGGCGTTTACATTCCGCATTTCTGCTACCACAAGAAACTTTCGATCGCCGCCAACTGCCGGATGTGTCTGGTGCAGGTGGAAAAGGCGCCGAAGCCGTTGCCTGCCTGTGCAACGCCGGTGACCAACGGCATGAAGGTATTCACCCACTCCGAACTGGCCGTCAAGGCACAGAAGGGGGTGATGGAATTCCTGCTGATCAATCACCCGCTGGATTGCCCGATTTGCGACCAGGGTGGCGAGTGTCAGCTGCAGGATATGTCCGTCGGTTACGGCCCGATGAAGAGCCGTTATACCGAAGAAAAGCACGTTGTCTTCCACAAGAGCGTCGGTCCGCTGATCTCCATGGAAGAAATGAGCCGTTGTATCCACTGCACCCGTTGCGTCCGCTTCGGTCAGGAAATCGGCGGCATCATGGAACTCGGCATGGCCAACCGCAACATGCATTCGGAAATCATGACGTTCGTCGGTCGTACGGTCGATTCCGAACTGTCCGGCAACATGATTGATCTGTGCCCGGTTGGTGCCCTGACTTCCAAGCCTTTCCGCTACACCGCGCGTTCCTGGGAACTGCAGCGCCGCAAGTCGATCAGCGCGCAGGATTCCGTCGGTTCCAACCTGGTCGTCCAGGTCAAGCACGACAATGTGATGCGCGTTCTGCCGCGTGAAAACGAAGCAGTCAATGAATGCTGGATCTCCGACAAGGAGCGCTTCTCCTACCAGTCCCTGAGCTCCGATGAGCGTCTGACCAAGCCGATGGTCAAGCAGGGCGGCGAGTGGAAGGAAGTCGACTGGAACGTTGCCCTAGATTACGTCGCTCACGGTCTGAAGGATGTCGCCCGCGAACACGGCGGCGATGCCGTAGCTGCGCTGGCCGCACAGAGCTCGACTGTTGAAGAACTGTTCCTGCTCGGTAAGGTCATGAAGGGCCTGGGTAGCGGGAATATTGATTTCCGTCCGCGTCAGAGCGATTTTTCGTCGGATTTCAAGCGCGCTGGTGCGCCGTGGCTGGGCATGCGCCTTGCGGAGATCAAGGATCTGGACGGCGCTCTGGTCATTGGCTCCTTCCTGCGCAAGGATCACCCGTTGATCGCCCAGCGCCTGCGTCAAGCAGCCAAGAAATTCACCAAGGTCAGCCTGCTCGACGTCGCCGGCGACGATCCTCTGATCAACCTGCACGCTCGTATTACCGTTGCTCCGGCGGCGCTGGCCACAGCTCTGGCTGCGGTGGTCAAGGCGGTCGCTGAGATTAAGGGCGTTGCCGTTCCGGCTGCGCTGGCAAACGTTGCTGTTTGCGATGTCAGCAAGAAGATCGCACAAAGTCTGGTTGATGGTGACAAGCGTGCTGTCTTCTTGGGCAATGTGGCAACGCAGTCTGCAGATGCAACGCAATTGCATGCTTTGGCACTGGAACTGGGTAAGCTGACCGGTGCAACCGTCGGCTTCCTCGGCGAAGGTGCCAACACCGTTGGCGCGTACGTGTCTTGCGCGCTGCCGTCAGGTGCCAACGCGCGTCAGATGTTCGAACAGCCGCGTAAAGCCTATGTCCTGATGGGTATCGAACCGGAATTCGATTGCGCCAACCCGCAGTTGGTGCTCGGTGCGCTCAAGCAAGCCAGCCTGGTTGTCTACATGTCGGCCTTCAAGCATGTTCCGGCCTTGGAATACGCCGACGTGATGTTGCCGATCGCTCCCTTTACCGAAACTTCGGGTACGTTCGTCAATACCGAAGGTCGCGCCCAAAGTTTCAACGGCGTGGTCAAGGCGCGGGGTGATGCGCGTCCGGCCTGGAAGATTCTGCGCGTACTAGGTAACGTTCTCAATCTGGAAGGCTTTGCCTACGCCTCGAGTGAAGAGGTTCGCGATGAGGTGCTCGGCGGCAAGGCCATCGAATTCGTCTCCGGGCTTAGCAACGAGCTCAACGATGTTGCCATCGTTGCTCCAGCGTTTTCCGCGAATGGCCTGCAACGTATTGCCGACGTCCCGATCAACTTTACCGATCCAATGGCGCGCCGCGCCCCGGCCTTGCAGCAGACGGCCGATTCCGTTGCGCCGACCGCTCGCATGAATGAGCAAACGCTCAATCAGCTAGGTGTCGCTGACAAGGTGCCGGTTCGGGTCAAGCAGGGGTCGGGTGAAGCTGTTTTGGTAGCCAAGCTGGACAATAGCGTACCGGCCGGCTGTGTCCGTGTTGCCGCGGCACATGCGAGTACTGTGATGCTGGGCGACATGTTTGGCTCGATTTCCGTGGAGCGTGCATAAATGGACGCACTGATGAATTTCGGACAAGGCCTTTTTGGCGGTGCCTGGCCTGCAGTCTGGGCTTTGGTCAAAATTGTCCTGATCGTAGCGCCAATGATGCTTGGCGTTGCCTACCTGACCTACTTCGAACGCAAGGTCATCGGTTATATGCAGGTCCGTATCGGCCCCAACCGTGTCGGTCCCTGGGGTCTGATCCAGCCGATCGCCGATGGTTTGAAGCTCCTGCTGAAGGAAATCATTGTTCCGGCGACTGCCAATAAGGGTATTTTCGTCATCGCTCCGATGCTGGCCATCGCCCCCGCTCTGGCTGCATGGGCCGTGGTGCCTTTTACCGACAGCTTGGTTCTGGCCAATATCGATGCCAGCCTGCTGTACATCATGGCCATCACCTCGATGGGTGTGTACGGGATCATCCTGTCCGGTTGGGCTTCCAACTCCAAGTACGCTTTCCTCGGTGCCATGCGCTCTGCGGCGCAGATGGTTTCCTACGAAATTTCGATGGGTTTCTCGCTGATCTGCGTGCTGATGGTTTCCAATAGCCTGAATCTGGTTGAAATCGTCAATGTCCAGAATCAGGGTCGTTTTGCCGACTGGGGATTGAGCTTCCTGTCCTGGAACTGGTTGCCGCTGTTTCCGATGTTCCTGGTTTATCTGATTTCCGGCGTAGCCGAGACCAACCGGGCACCGTTCGACGTCGCAGAAGGCGAATCGGAAATCGTTGCCGGTTTCCACGTCGAATATTCCGGCATGGCCTTTGCGGTTTTCTTCCTGGCCGAATACGCCAACATGATCCTGGTCGCCGCATTGACCTCCATCATGTTCCTTGGCGGCTGGCTCTCTCCGGTGGGCTTCCTGCCGGATGGCATTCTCTGGCTGTTTGCCAAGATGTCGGCGATCCTCTTCCTCTTCCTGTGGTTCCGCGCGACTTTCCCGCGTTACCGCTATGACCAGCTGATGCGTCTGGGCTGGAAGGTGTTTTTGCCGATCTGTCTGATCTGGCTGGTTGTTGTCGGCGTCTGGATGATGTCGCCGCTGAATATCTGGAAGTGAGGAGAGACTAATGGGTTCGATGAAGGAAATCTTCAACAGCCTCTTCCTCAAGGAATTGTTGAAGGGGATGTCGGTAACCGGCAAATATTTCTTTGCCCGCAAGATTACCGTTCAATATCCGGAGGAGAAGACGCCGCAGAGCTTCCGTTTCCGTGGTCTGCACGCGTTGCGCCGCTATGAGAATGGCGAGGAGCGTTGCATCGCCTGCAAATTGTGCGAGGCGATCTGTCCGGCTTTGGCCATCACCATCGAGGCGGAACCCCGTGACGATGGTTCGCGCCGTACGACGCGTTACGATATCGATCTGACCAAGTGCATCTTCTGCGGTTTCTGCGAAGAGGCCTGTCCGGTCGATGCGATTGTCGAGACCCGCATTTTCGAATATCACGGTGAAAAGCGCGGTGATCTGTATTACACCAAGCAGATGTTGCTGGCCAACGGCGACCGCTACGAAGATCAAATCGCGAAAGATCGCGAGCTTGATGCTGCTTACCGATAACAGGTGCTAGCGATGGATTTTCAAACTGGAGTTTTCTACTTCCTGTCGGCGATTCTGATCTTCGCGAGCCTTCGCGTGATCACCGCCCGCAATCCGGTGCATGCCGCGCTTCACCTGATCCTGGCTTTCTTCACCTGCGGCGGTATCTGGGCTTTGCTGCAGGCTGAATTTCTGGCGATCGCTATCATCCTGGTGTATGTCGGCGCGGTCATGGTCCTGTTCCTGTTCGTCGTGATGATGCTGGATATCAATATCGACCGTATTCGGCAGGGGTTCTGGAACTATCTCCCGCTGGGGGCATTGCTGGGCTTGCTGATGGTCATGGAAATGGGTCTGGTGCTGGGCAGCAAGTACTTCCAGGTGCCGGCTGCCGAAGCCATGGTGCCGGCCGGTGTATCCAATACCAAGTCCATCGGTGCGCTGATGTTCACCGACTACGTTTATCCCTTCGAGCTGGCTTCCTTGATTCTGCTCGTCGGCATGATTGCCGCGATCGTGCTGACCTACCGCGGTCCGAAGAAATCCAAGTACACCAACCCGAATCAGCAGGTCTTCGTCAAGGCGAAGGATCGCGTCCGCGTTCTGCAGATGCCGGTTGAAAAAGACTGAAACCAGGGAAGATTATGCTCAATCTGACTCTCTCGCATTTCCTGATTCTGGGCGCGATCCTGTTCGCGATCAGCGTGGTCGGGATATTCCTGAACCGGAAGAATCTTCTCGTTCTGCTGATGGCCATCGAACTGATGCTGCTGGCGGTGAACATGAATTTCGTGGCCTTCTCGCATTATTTGCAGGATATCTCCGGCCAGATTTTCGTCTTCTTCATCCTGACTGTTGCCGCCGCCGAGTCGGCGATCGGTCTGGCCATCCTGATCGTGCTGTTCCGTAACCTCAAGAGCATCCATGTGGATGACCTGGGCAGCCTGAAGGGTTAAACATGGAAATGCAAAAACTCTATCTGCTCGTTCCGCTGGCACCGCTGCTCGGTGCCATGATCGCCGGCCTGTTCTGCCGGGTCATTCCGCGCTGGGTTGCCCATACTGCCACCATCGCCGGTGTCGCCATCGCCTTCATCGCCTCGGTGATCATCTTCAAGGATGTCCAGGCAGGAAATACTTTCAACGGTCCGGTTTATACCTGGCTGACCAGCGGTGACTACAAGTTCGAGGTGGGTTTCCTGATCGATTCCCTGACCACGACCATGATGATCGTGGTGACCTTCGTATCGTTGATGGTCCACATCTACACCATCGGTTACATGCAGGAAGACCCGGGCTATAACCGCTTCTTCAGCTACATCTCGTTGTTCACCTTCTCCATGCTGATGCTGGTGATGAGCAACAACTTCATGCAGCTCTTCTTCGGCTGGGAAGCTGTCGGTCTGGTCTCCTACCTGCTGATCGGTTTCTGGTATACCCGTCCGACCGCAATCTTCGCCAACATGAAGGCCTTTCTGGTCAACCGTGTCGGTGACTTCGGGTTCATCCTCGGCATTGGTCTGATCCTCACGCATTTCGGTACCCTGGACTACGCCACCGTTTTCCAAAAGGCCCCGGAACTCGCCGCCACCACGATCAACCTGTTCGCCGACCGCGACTGGGCGACCGTCTCCCTGATGACGGCTACTTGTATCTGTCTGTTCATCGGTGCCATGGGTAAGTCCGCCCAAGTTCCGCTGCACGTCTGGCTGCCCGACTCCATGGAAGGTCCGACCCCGATTTCCGCGCTGATTCACGCGGCGACCATGGTGACTGCCGGTATCTTCATGGTTTCCCGGATGTCGCCCCTGTTTGAACTGTCTACGACGGCCTTGTCCTTCGTCATCGTGATTGGTGCCATCACCGCCCTGTTCATGGGCTTCCTGGGCATCATCCAGAACGACATCAAGCGCGTTGTCGCCTACTCCACGTTGTCCCAGCTCGGCTACATGACCGTTGCGCTCGGTGCTTCGGCCTACTCGGTTGCCATCTTCCACCTGATGACCCACGCCTTCTTCAAGGCGCTGCTGTTCCTCGCAGCCGGTTCCGTCATCATTGGCATGCATCACGATCAGGACATCCGCAACATGGGCGGTCTGCGCAAGTACATGCCGATCACCTGGATCACCTCGCTGGTCGGTTCGCTGGCCCTGATCGGCACGCCCTTCCTGTCCGGCTTCTACTCCAAGGACTCGATCATCGAGGCCGCCGCTGTTGCCTACCACGCCGGTCAGCCGGGTGCCGCGTTCGCCTACTATGCCGTTCTGGCTGGCGTCTTCGTGACCGCTTTCTACTCCTTCCGCATGTACTTCCTCGTATTCCACGGCGAAGAACGCTTCGGCAAGGCTGATGATGCTCATCACCATGAACATCACGGTGATCATGACGACGAGGAAGCCACGCACGACCACCACCACGGTCTTGCTCCGGGTCAGAAGCCGCACGAGACCCCGTGGGTCGTCTGGCTGCCGCTGGTTCTGCTCGCCATCCCGTCGCTCGCCATCGGTTACTTCGCAATCGAGCCGATGCTGTACGGCGATTACTTCAAGGGCGTAATCTTCATTGATCACCACGCTCACCCGGCCATGGAACATCTGGCTGAAGAGTTCCACGGTGCCGCGGCGATGGGTGTTCATTCGCTGACCACGCTGCCGTTCATCCTGGCCCTCTCCGGCGTCGTCGTTTCCTGGTTCTTCTACATGAAGCGTCCGGACATTCCCGCCGCCATCCAGCGCCGTTTCTCCGCGATCAACACCCTGTTCGAAAACAAGTACTACTTCGACAAGTTCAACGAAGTCGTCTTCGCCGGCGGTGCACGTCTGCTCGGCAAGGCCTTGTGGAAGGGTGGCGATGTCGCCGTGATCGACGGCCTGATCGTCAATGGTTCGGCCAAGCTGGTCGGATGGATTGCCACCGTGACCCGCCTGTTCCAGACCGGTTACGTTTATCACTACGCTTTCACCATGATCATCGGCGTCTTCGTGCTGATGACCCTGTGGATCAACCGCGCCTAGCGTGAATAGTTCGCAGAAGAGCAAGGAATAACATGTCGACTTACCCGCTGCTATCTCTCGCAATCTGGATTCCGATTGTTGCCGGCCTGGTGGTACTGACCACCGGTGGCGACCGGAACGCTCCGCTGGCGCGGATGCTTGCCCTGATCGGTTCGATCGTTGCCTTTCTGGTGACGATCCCGTTGTGGACGAATTTCGACATCGCCAACGGCGGCATGCAATTCGTCGAACTGAGGACGTGGATTCCGCGCTTCAACATCAACTACCACCTGGGGGTTGATGGCATCTCGATGCTGTTCGTCGTCCTCAACGCCTTCATTACCATTGTCGTGGTGGCGGCCGGTTGGGAAGTGATCGAGCAGAAGGTTGCCCAGTACAATGCCGCCTTCCTGATCATGTCGGGTCTGATGAACGGCATCTTCACGTCGCTGGACGGCGTGCTGTTCTACGTCTTCTTCGAAGCATCGCTGATCCCGCTGTACCTGATCATCGGTGTCTGGGGCGGCCCGAAGCGTGTTTACGCCGCCTTCAAGTTCTTCCTCTATACCCTGTTCGGGTCCTTGCTGTTCCTGCTGGCCCTGATGTACCTGTTCATCCAGTCCGGCGGCAGCTTCTCTATTCTCGAATGGCACAAGCTGCCGATCGCTCTCGGTCCGCAAATCTGGTTGTTCCTGGCTTTCCTGATCGCCTTCGCCGTCAAGGTTCCGATGTGGCCGGTACATACCTGGTTGCCGGACGCCCACGTCGAGGCGCCGACCGGCGGTTCTATCGTTCT
>CALJZP010000113.1 GCA_937983545.1 uncultured Azonexus sp. | reverse complement strand
GCCGTCTCGGCCATGAAATGGACACCGGCAAGGACAATGACCTCAGCATCGGTTGCCGCGGCCTGTCTGGCCAGCGGGTAGCAATCGTTGGAATCCCCTGGCTCGATATTGTCGACCGGGGTACAGAAGGGCAAGCCTTCTCGATCATGATCTCTGGGGTTCTCGACTAAGGCTGTGGCAACGTATAAACCATCCGACAATGTGGCACTTCTACAGCTGTCGATCAGCAATGGCTTGCCATTCCAGGATTCCAGCGTCTTTCCGAAGGCCCAGACACTTTCGCCCACAGTCCGGTAATAGCGCCAGCTAGTGGTATCGGTCTCGCTTTTCGCTACCGCAAACGGTGTCGCCCAGACCCGTGCCTCGCCATCATTGGCGACCAGGTGCTGCCAGTTGCTGGCGCCAAACAGTTGCGCCACGAGTTCCTGGGCGAAATGGCGCTTCACCGGGAGGCCAAGTGACACCATCGCCGACATCATGGCCGTTGCCCAGTTGGCTGGGAACGGAACCAGCAGGAACCCGTAAGGTTCAGTGCGACTATCCTGATCGAGTTCAAAGTTGATGGAAGCAAATCCCGGTAGTGATCGGAGCCTGGCTACCATCCGTTCGTTCTCGCCGCGGGTACGGATGCCTTTCAAGGCACTGTGGACGCGTTCGCGATGTCTGGGCTGGTAGGGCTCAAAATACATCCGCCGGATTTCGGCAAACGTCTTGTCGTGCACCCGTAAGCGGATTCCATCAGGAAGCCGGTCAATTGCGGAGGGGAAGATGCGCTCGCGGTCGCAGATACCTAGAACGGCGGCCAGTCCGTCAACGAAGGTGCGTGCAGCTTGGACCGAAAAACCTGAAAGGTCACTGTCCACTTCGCCGGCGACAACAGTGTGCCAATCAGCGGAATCTTCTTTCTCAAGCAGCCGCTTGGCGGCTAAGTAGTCCACTCCCTCAAAGCGGTTGAGCAGTTCCTTACGCACGGCATCTTCGTCGGGAATTGGCATGCCAAGCTTGGCAAGATATCGGCCAATGCGGCGGGCGCCGAAGCTATAGAAATTGCTGGAATCTTCGGGGAAGGAAGAGGTGCTATCAGTCATCATTTTCTCCAAGTCCGAGCGCCATGAATCCTGGTGTGCGCATTCCAGAGCAACGCTCGATGGAAAAATGATGGTGTAGCAGAGGAAGTGTCCTGATTCGCCCTATCGCAATTGCGACGCGCACTGGCTGGTGTCGGACAACCGTTGTATATAGTATCCGATTAGACGTACAACGCAAGTGCAGTTGCTTATGACGTATAGCGACAACCTGATAACGATTGCCCACTCAAGCTTCCTCACAGGCAGCCTAAATTGAGCATGGGAGCATGCATTGTTGGAAACCGCCCACTGACATCTGATCAGCTAGAAGATGTCTTGTGTCTGAACATGCCTAAATCCGATGAGAGATAACCCTGCCTTCTCAGTCAATCCAGCTAAGCGGCTCGCCGTGCGGATCCGCCCCGGTGGCGTGATCGTCATACCGCGCCCGATCCTCGCTGCGCTCGGCGGAAATGCGGCTGGGATATCGGTCGAGGTCAAGGCCAATCGACTGTCGCTAGAAAAGCGTAAATCGCCGGCAGAGGTTCGATTGGCGAGGTTCAAGGCCAGGCTTGCTGACCGGTTGCACAAACCCTCTCTGGTCGGGCGCCGTAGAGCTTTAGGAGAATTGGCCGCACAAGCTCAGGAATTGGATAGTCACCCTGATAGCGGGGAGTGATTTGGGCATGCAGATGCCCCCGGCGCCGCATCCATTGCAGTCAGGATGCTGAAGCCCAAGACGCCACAAGGCAGGCTGGCCACCACCGCTAATGACTTGTTGGTCGTGTAGAAGGTGGTATTAAACTTCCGGTACAAAAAGTTTTGCACGTTGACGTGCGCGATCACCAGTTGGTGTTTGCCGGGGTTCCGTTCGCGCTGGAAGGCGGCATCATCATCTCAAGAGCACGACCAGACCACGTCACGATTAGGCTCGGCGCTACCTGAATGGGCGCGCCAAGAAGATAGCGACCAAACGACAGATTTAGTGTTTGGCTGATCAGTATGTTTTATGGATTGCCGACGAGCGTCGCCGCGGAGCAGATATTTGCTGCGCAAGCGAGCCCAATGAGAAAAGGTATGGAATTGAGGCTCCTGGTAAGACATCAAAGGACGTCATGCTGATGTTTCATCGCCACTGCCAAAATGTAAGAAAATGGCACCATAGCTATGGTTTAGAGCCAATTAAATTACATATTTAAAGTGCGATGTAATAAATTTACTGGTTTATTTATCATAACACCATGTATTTACGCTATTTGTTAGATTGTTGTATTGCATTTTTATAGCCATACGAGCAGTACACCGCGCCGCAAAAGAAATTCCGGGCGCGCGACGAGGACGAAGTCCTGGAAAGCATTCGCCTGACCGGCGAGCGCTACGGCGACCAGATTCGCCGGGTCTTCCTGGCCGATGGCGATGCCCTGGTGCTGCCCACCCGGCGCCTGCTGTCCATCCTCGAGGCCATTCGCAGGCACATGCCGGCCGTTCGCCGCATTTCCTCTTACTGCCTGCCGCGCAACCTGCGCAAGAAAAGCCAGCAGGAAATCGACGAACTGTCTGCCGCCGGACTGAAAATGGTCTACGTCGGGGCCGAATCCGGCGACGACCATGTGCTTGCCGCCGTCCAAAAAGGAGAAACCTTCGACACCACCTGCGATGCGCTGGACAAGCTGGGCAATGCCGGCATCACCCGTTCGGTCATGATCCTGAATGGCCTGGGCGGCAAGATGCTGTCGCCGCAGCATGCCGACAATTCGGCACGCCTGGCCAATGCCACGCAGCCGGAATATCTGGCGACGCTGGTGGTCAGCTTTCCCACGGGCGAGGGCCGCCTGCGTGCCGGCTTTCCCGGCTGGGAGCCGCTCGACCGGGATGAACTGTTCGTCGAGATGGAGCGCTTCCTGTCCGGTCTGGACCTGAAACGCACGGTCTTCCGCAGCGACCATGCATCGAACTGGCTGATCCTCAAGGGAACGCTGGGTGCCGACAAGGAGCGGCTGTTGCAGCAGGTCCGGCAAGCCATAGTCACACCCGAAACAGCCCGTCTGCGGCCGGGTTGGGCGCGGGGGCTATGAACCTATGACTTTCGTGAGTGTTTCGTCGTCTCGGGAAATTCCGGAAAATGACGGATTTTCACAGGGTCAATTCACGATGAATATTCAGTCGGTAATGGTAGGCGCCATTGGCACCCTTCTTCTTTCTGGGTGCGCCAGCGTTCAACTGGGGGATCCCGCGCTGAGTGCCTCCTTGAAGAAATTTGAAAAGAACGGAGAAAAAGCACAGATTTATGTGTGTCGCGACAGTCGAACCTTCGGCATGGCGATTCGACCGGATATCGAGCTCGATGGGAAGGTCATCGCGACCGTTGCCAGAAGCACTTTTGCCTACGCCGAGGTCATGCCTGGCACTCATACCCTGGTAGCTAAATCGATGGAGCATGATTCCAAGGTGTCCTTTACCGTCAAACCGGGGGAGCAACGGTTTTTTCAAACCTGGATTTCATTGGGGATTCTTTCGGGATGGGGCCTGATTGAGGAAGTCGATCAAGCCAAGGGGCAGTCGTGTGTCACCGACGGAGAACTGGTCGAGTCGGCCAAATCGTAGAAAACCAAAAAGCCCGCAAATTTGCGGGCTTTTTAATGGCTTACCGCTTCACTTGAGGTGTCGGTTTTGCCGGTAGGCGGCTTCCTGTCTAAACGCTCTTGCCGACGCGCAGGGCGCTGAAAATGGCGAGTGTTTGCAGGATGGCGATACCGACCAGCACGGTGCCGAATTTTCCCGCATCCATCAGGCCGCCGAAGATCAGCGGGGCAGTTGCCAGACCGAGATCGAGCCCGGAATAGACGAAGCCGTAGACCCGTCCGTAGGCGGCCTTGCCGAAGCGGGCGGTGGCCGCCTTGCGTACCAGCAGGTCGCGCGACGGGCCGGCGATGCCGGTGCAGAAGCCGATGCCGGCCATCAGCGGCAGGATTAGCCCGGCAGGCAGGATGGCGCTGGCGAGCAGGACTGCGAGGAGAGCGGCAAGCCCCAGTGCGCCGGCGATCAGCAGGTCATGTTCGCCTTTCTGCGCGAGAAAGCCGCCGAGAACGATGCCGCAGGCGCTGCCGACCAGGTAGGTCGACAGGGCGAAGGCCGCCGTCGTCAGCGACAGGCCGTACATGGCCTGCAGGATGGGACTGGCGAAATTCTGGATGGTGCCGAAGGCCGCCGTGATGAGCAGGAAGAATAGAAAGCACAGCCAGACGGCCCGGGAACCCAGGAAGGCGAAGGTGGGGCCGGCATTTTCCTGCGCTTTTTCGGCGTGGTGTGCGGCGGTATCGGTGATCGCTTCGCGGCGCCAGAACAGCAGCGCGATGGCGAGCAGGGCGACGAGGCTGGCGGCCAGTGCTGCCGTGCGCCAGCCGGCGGAGGCGGCGATGCCGGTCATGAAGATCGGTGCGGCCGCCCAGCCGAGGTTGCCGGAGAGGCCGTGCACCGAGAAGGCATGGCCGAGGCGCGACTGGGAAACGTGGCGGTTGAGGACGGTGAAATCGGCCGGGTGAAAAACGCTGTTGCCCAGTCCGGCCAGTGCGGCGACGGCAATCAGCATGGGCAGCCCGGTCGCGAAGTGGAGCACGACTCCGGCCAGCGCGAAGCAGGCAATGCCGCAACCGAGGACGCGGGCGGCACCGAAGCGGTCGACCAGAAACCCCGCAGAAGCCTGCCCGATACCCGAAACGACGAAGAAAACCGTCATCGTCACGCCGATTGCCGTGAAGCTCAAGCCGAATTCGGGCATCAGCCACGGAAACAGCGGTGGCAGCAACAGGTGGAAAAAATGCGAGACGGCATGCACGAAGCCGATCAGGCTGATCGTTTCGAAATCGCTGTGTGTGGCTGGGGGCAGGGTGGCGGTGGTCATCGTCCGTGGCGCTCGGTTGGGTAGGGCGAGTGTAGGAAACTTCGCCTTGACCGTATTGCAATAATCGGACAAAAATTATCGCAATGCTGACATCGCTCCCCTTCGATCCGGTGCCGCGCCGAGCACCTACCCTGAGCGAGCCGCTGACGGTGAACCTCCGCCAGCCGCCGCCGGACGTCGTCGTTCCCTGGCATAGCCACGACTGGGCGCAACTGGCCTATCCGCTGCGTGGTGCGATCCGCGTGTCTGCTGCCGGGACGAGCTGGCTGACGCCGGCTTTCAGGGCGGTATGGATTCCTCCCGGCATCGAGCACGAAGTCGCCATGCTGGGGCAGGTCGAGCTGCGCACCGTCTATGTCGCGCGGGAAGTGGCCCCTTTGCCGCTGGAAGCCTGTACCGTCATCGAAGTCTCCGACCTCATGCGCAGCCTGATCGAGTCGCTCAGCCGGGTGGGGCGCGAAACGCCGGGCGACGCGGAACGCCGCGACCTGATGATCCGCCTGCTGCTGACCGAAATGCGGCAGGCGCCGACCTTGTCGCTGGGCCTGCCACTGCCCCGGGATCGCCGCCTGCAGGCGCTCTGCGAGGCACTGATGGCGGAACCGGCATCGGCGATGGCTCTGGGTGAGTGGGCCGTCCGGGTTGGCGCAAGCGAACGGACGCTCGCCCGGCTGTTCCGGGATGAGCTGCAGATGAGCTTCGGTGCCTGGCGCCAGCAGCTCAGGCTGGCCTGTGCGCTGGACATGATCGGGCGCAGCCGGCCGCTCGGCGAGGTGGCGGCCGAGTTGGGCTATGCCAGCCAGGCGGCATTCTCGGCCATGTTCAAGCGGGCTTTCGGCGTGCCGCCGGGGCGTTTCATGCAGGCCCGGCAGAGCGGTGCGTCGACCGTGGGGGCTGGCGATGCCGAACCGATGCCGTAATGCAGCCCGCGAATTCGCCGGGGAGCGTCGGAAATTGGGCTAAAATCCAAGGATTCCGGAGGACAACGTAAATGAACCCCAAACCTTTGACCGATGCCGATCTCGACCGGCTCGAAGAACTGCTGGAACACGAGGTATTCAAGGGCGACGCCATGCGCCTGGATGAAGCGCAGGCGGTCATCTGTGCCGTGGTCAGCGCCCCGGAGCCGGTCTTGCCGACCATCTGGCTGCCCGAGGTGCTGGGCAACGGCATGGAGTCAGGCGACCCGGTAGTTGGCGAAACCGTCGAACTGCTGATGCGCCTGAACAACGATATTGCCGCCGCGTTGCTGGCCGACGAAACGATCTCGCCCATCCTCTACCCGGTGGACGAAAGCTGCGAGAACTACGATTTCGAGGCCTGGGCCGATTCCTACGTTTTCGGGGCGGGACTGGCCGGCGACTGGTACGAACTGGCCGGCAAGCACGCCGATGACCTGTCCGAGCTGCTCGAACCGATGTTCCTGCTCAACGGCATGCTCAAGGAAGATGCCGAAAAGAACGGCGAGCGCTGGTTCCCGCCGGCCGAGGAAGCCCGTCTGGTGGCCGATATCCAGGAAAACCTGCCGGTCATCGTGCAGACCCTTTACAACTTCTGGCGCAACAAGCGTTCCGGCGGCACCGTGCAGCGCGGCGAAGACAAGATCGGCCGCAACGACCCGTGTCCGTGCGGCAGCGGCAAGAAGTTCAAGCAATGCTGCGGCAGCCCGGAAAAGCTGAACTGATCCGTTACCGCACAATGAAAAAAGGCCGTTCAAGCGAACGGCCTTTTTCATTGGTGTGCCTTCAGGCGGTTGTCGTTATTCCTGGCGGACGACCACGTAGGCATGCTTGAATTGGGCGCCCTTGATATCGGTCGCGGTCGCCGAACTGCCCGGTTTGATCAGCGAAATCCTGCCGGTAGCCTCCGGAGATGTACCGTTGGCGATGACTTCCTTCATTTCCAGAATCAGGGGTTCGGGAGCGATCAGCCGGAACTCCAGCGTCGTGTCGGTCAAACCTTCGGGCGAGAACTTGAATTGGGAATGCGGTCCGGCCAGTGATACGGAGTGCTTCAGCTCGCCATCGAGGAAGACCTGGAACTTGACCGGATCGGCTGCACTGGCGAGGGCGGGGATGCTCAGGGCGGCGGCGAGGATGAGGGCGCTTGCTTTCATGGTTCTTTCGGCAGAGTGATCGGCAAATCGGGACAAAGGCACGGAGGCCGGGGTGCATCGTCGCCGATGGACGATAAGTCACGGGTGAAAAGCATGGAAAATACACCCGGAGACGCCTGTTTGCCAACCCGTCGATGCTTTAACGACGATATTTTTTATGAAACGACACATGAAACTCTATATCGCCGGTCCCGACGTTTTTCGGCCGGATGCCCTGCGCTGGGCTGATAATGCGCGTACGCTCTGCCGCCAGGCGGGGCATGAGGCCCTGATTCCCCTTGATGGGGTGGAAACCACCGCGGCGGGCATCTTTCACGCCAATATCGACCTGATTCGCCAGGCCGATGCGCTGCTTGCCAATCTCAACCCGTTTCGCGGCTGCGAGCCGGATTCCGGAACCTGTGTCGAGGTCGGCTATGCGCTGGCGCTGGGCAAGCCAGTCGTCGGCTATGTCGACAGCCTGGAATCGACGGTCGATCGGGTCCGCCGGCAGCAAGGTCGGGTCGCGCTGCGCGATGGCCGGCCGGTTGACGGCGATGGCCTGCATATCGAGGACTTCGGCTTGCCGCTCAACCTGATGCTGGCCATTCCGGTGAAACTGGTTGCCGGCGGCCTGGCCGAAGCCCTGTCCGCGCTCGGCTCGCCGGCGTGATGGGCGCCGCCTTCCCGATTATTTGCCGCCCCAGGGCTGGATGGGAACCGTTGAAATGGCGTTGGCCGGCGCGCCCTCGATGACCCGGCGGCTGATCGCCAGATAGATCAGCACGTTGCGTTTCTGGTCGAGGAAGCGGTGAACTTTCGTTTCCTTGAACAGTAGCGAGGTGTCTTCGCTGAATACAACCTCGTCGTCCGGCAGCTTGGCCGGCAGCACGATCGGCCCGACCTGGCGGCAGGCGATGGAAAACTGCGAAGGATCTTCGGCCAGTCCGAGGCTGCCCTTGACGCCGCCGGTGCGCGCCTGGCTGACATGGCAGGTGACGCCGGGAATCTTCGGATCGTCGTAGGCATTGACGCAGATACGATGGTTGGCGCCGATCAGCTTCCAGGTGGTGGTGACGCAGTCGATCTCTTCTCCCCGGGCAGGCAGGGCGGCGGCAAGGGCCAGCGCGCCGGCGAGGCAGGCCGGGCGTATCTTGGCAAACGAAAGGCTCATGGTGTTTCCTTGTTCAGTCGGGCAATGAATTCTGCCCCCTTGTTGCGCCCTTCGTCCATCAGGCGCTCGATGAAGGCCGGGCTGCGGTCGAGTTTGGAGGCATAGTCGAGATCGAGTTCGAGGCGGATGAAACGTACTTCGACGTGCTTCATGTGCGCGGCGTCGAGCCATTTCTTCCTGAGCCAGTCGTTGGTCTGGTCGACGAAGAACAGTTCCTGATGCAGCGACAGGTTGCCGGCCAGTTCGTTGCGGCGGTCGTCGATGTCGTTCGCGGTCATCGGTTCGCCGGCGCGACGTTCGGGATTGATCTGGATGACCCAGATTTCATCCGGCTTGGCGTCCCGGCTTCCCTTGCCGGACAGAAAACCCCGGATCGGCGGATTCTGCGAGAAGAGGCCATCCCAATAAATGCCCTTGCCGATATGAACGGCGCGGAACATTTCCGGAATCGCCGCCGAGGCGAGCAGCGCCTCGACCGTGATGCCCGGCTGTCCGGGGCCGGGATGCGAATGGAAGACGGTGAAATCGCCGGAAAGCACCTCCACGGCACCGATCATCAGGCAGGGCGAATGCGGTTTCGTCAGCGACTGCAGGCGCTCGAACGGGATGTGCGCGCTGAGCAGGTCGGCCATGAAATCCTGCCCGCTCGTCGGCAGCAGGTAGGGGCTGATTTCCGGCAGACCGAGCACGGAGCGGCTGCGCTGTTGTAGAAGCAGCCACTGGTTGGTCCAGAAGTCGGGCAGCTGGCTGGCGCTCATCTTTCGCCAGAAGGCGTCGAGCAGGGAAGCGCCGCGCTTCGGGTCGCCCTCGAGCAGGCCGGTCCACGCCAGGGCTGCGCAAAGGGCGCCGCCTGAGGTGCCGGAGAGGCCCAGGAGATGGTGCTTTTCCGCATCGATGCCGTGCAGGAGCGCTTGCAGCACGCCGGCGGTAAAAGCGGTATGGCTGCCGCCGCCCTGGCAGGCGATGGCGACGCGCCGGGGCGAGGGATTGGATCTGGCCGGTTTGGCGGCAGGCATGGCGTACTCCTTCAAGGGATATTGAGGTAGTGTGCCACAGTCATGACAAACGGTTTGCTGCCGGCTTTGCCACCCGTTTTCGGTCATGCTTTATTGATTGGCCCATGCCGAAGGATCGCTGCGGATTATTCGGAGCATGCGTTACGCATATTGCCTTAAAGTCGACATGTCATTTGTATTTACTGAAAGCACCATGAATCTCGAACAAGTCGACAGTGTCATTACCGAATTAAATGAAACCCTGGCGGGGAAGCGGATGTATTTCCCCTGCAATGCCGACATTCGTGCTGCGCTGGCATTTATGGGGCGGTATCTCCGCGACAAGGGTGGCCTTTATGCATCCCTTAGCGACCGGCTGGCGGGTGGATATGTCCGCGTCGATGCACAACTGGTGGCCGATATGCAGAGTTTGCGGGAGCAGTTGCGCGATGAAATGCGCTGCGATGAGCAATTGAACCGCCGCGTCTTGCACGTGCCGAACCGGATTCCTCTCAAGGACAGGCTGGCCAACCTTTTTTTTGCCGCCTGCCTGTTCGGCTATGCCGCGCTGGCGGCGGCCATTGACGATTTCTACATTCCCGGCAAACGCGGCAACGGCATCCATCTGCATGGCGTGTCGTTATGGGTGATGTTTGCCGCCGCCATCTGTGCCGTGGTGGTTCTGCTCGCCGTAATCGTCGATCACTACGACACCCGACCCAACGAGCGGGCTTACGAACGGGTGGGCAAGGGCTTCCGTGTCGCCGGCTGGGTGTTGTTCGTCGGGGCCTTTGTTGTCGATATCGCGCTCAAAATCCGCCATTGAGGGCGGCAAGCGGTTTCAGCTTTGCGACGTATTTGGCCAGTATCTTGTAGATGTCGCGGTCGAAGAGCGGGCGGGGGCTGTCCAGCAGTTCGCGGATCTCGTTGTCGGATCGCGCCGTACCCAGATAGCGCCAGCCGTCGATGACGTGGGCCTCGTCTTCCTCGCGGATGATGGCCGGCCCGGGGTAGGGCCAGGTTACCAGTTTCAGGCCGGTGAGCGCGGTCATCAGGCGCATGGTGTGCTTGGCCAGCGGCTCCTTGCCGACACAGGTTCCCTTGCAGCGCCGAATCTGGTGGCCGAAGCAGGGCTTGCCGGGCTTGACCGGCTGCTGGCCGGTCAGCATGTCGCACAGGTGGTGGCTTTCGACCAGCTGGCGCATCGCAGTGTTGGCTTCCTTGCTGTTCTTGAACAGGCCGTAGCATGAAGTGGAGAGGCCGAAATCGAGATCGTTGGCGAGCGTCAGTTGCGGGCGCAGCCAGCCTTCGCCTTCGTCGACCAGTGTCCAGGTGCATACCTCCTCGTTCTTGCGCAGCTGCCGGTTCTGCGTCGGCAGCAATTCCTTGACCAGGGCGGCTTCCCGGAGCAGGGCGCCGATCTCGCCGGCAGTGACGATCCAGTCGATACGCCGCACCTGCTGGGCGAGCGCCATTTCCCTGGCCGAGCGGACATCGGCAGCGAAGTGCGACAGCACGCGCTTCCGCAGGTCCTTGGCCTTGCCGACGTAGATCGGCAGGTTGTTCTCGCCGTAGAACAGGTAGACGCCGGGCGCATCGGGCAGGTCTTCGAGGTTTGCCGCGTCGAGGTTCGGCGGCAGACTGGGGCGGGTATTCTGCTTGCGCAGGGCCGCCTCGATGGCCTCGCTGCTGCGATCGAGGTGGATTTTCTGCCAGAACTGGTGGATCAGCTGGGCGTCGGCCAGCGCCCGGTGGCGGGCCTCGGCTTGCAGGCCGTGGCGTTCGATCAGGCTGTCGAGGTTGTGCCGGTGGTGTTCCGGATACAGCGCCCGCGATAGCTTCACCGTGCAGGTGACGGTACTGCGGAAGTCGATACCCAGGCGCTTGAATTCGGTTTTCAGGAAGCTGTAGTCGAAGCGGGCG
>CALJZP010000112.1 GCA_937983545.1 uncultured Azonexus sp. | reverse complement strand
GGTCGTGCGACTGGGCGAGCGACAGACTGCTGGCCAGTGCCAGGGCCAGCATCGATACGGTACGGTGCATGGCGTTCTCCTAGCGGAAGTCGTAGCGATAGGTCAGCATCAGCGCACGCGGGGCGCCGACCGTGTAGGTGACCCGGCCGGTCGTGTCCTTCTTGGCTTCGGCGGCGTAGCGCTGGTTAAACAGGTTGTCGGCGTTGAGGGTCAGCGAATGCTGGTTCAGCTGGTAGCCGATCGAGGCGTTGGCTATCCATTCCCAGCCTTCGTATTTCTGCGTGTTGGCGCTGTCCATCCAGTACTCGCCCCAGGTGTTGGCCGACAGGCGCGCGCGCCAGCCGCCCTGTCTCCAGCCGGCGAAGACGCCATACTGGTGGCGCGGCACGAAGGGCAGCGCATTGCCCGCCCGCTGCTGGTTGACGGTGGTGGCACCGACGCGCACCGGTTCCGAGAACTCCGTATAGCGGTAGCGCGTATGGCTGTAGTAGCCGCCGATTTCCCAGTGCTTGTCCAAGGCGTAGCGACCGGCGAACTCGAAGCCTTTTTTGTCGGTCTTGCCGGCGTTGAGGTAGGTCGTCACGCCGCCGTTGCTCTGCTGCACGATGTCCTTGCTCACCGGGTTGACGTAGGCGCTGGCGTCGATGGACCAGTCGTCGGCGCGGGCCTTCACGCCCAGTTCGTAGTTGCGGGCGACCGGGGCTTCCAGCGCCGGGTTGGTCGAGACTTCGCTGAACGAGGGAATCTGGCCTGCTTGGGCCGCCATCGCGAAGATGTTCATGCCGGGTTGCAGGCGGTAGCTTGCGGCGATTTTGGGTGCCGGCAGATGGAAGGTCTTGCTGATCTGTGTCGATCCGGCGCCGGCGACGTAGCGGCCGGAAGCGTAGTCGTACTTGCGGAACTGCCGGTTGTTGTCGTCGAAGTCGACGATGTCGTAGCGCAGGCCGGCATCGACGATCCAGCGTTCGTTCGGCCGCCAGGATTCCTGCACATAGACGCCCGTCAGCAGGGTCGTCGCGTCGTCGATTTCAGCGAGTCGTCCCCTGGCGTCGGATCGCGTGGCGACGATGCGGCCGCCGCCCGCCGTGGTCACGTCACGGTACTCGTACTTGCGCGAATCGGGCGCGCGCTCTCGGCGCGCCGTGACGCCGCCGACGAGGGTGCCCTGGGCATGGCGGTAGTTGCCTTCGATATCGATCCCGAGATTGGAAACCCAGGATTCGGTTTCGTTGATGAGTCCGGTGACCGGGTGGTAGTGGTACCAGGTGTTGTAGTAGAGGCGGGGCTTGAAGGTGAAGTCGCCGCGGCGCATTTCCAGTCGGCTGTTGAGGAACCAGACCTTGGAGTAGCGTCCCGAGTGTTTCCAGGCTTCCGGGGTGCCGTTCTGCTTGCCGGTCCGCTTGAAGGTCTGGAACAAGGTCTCGTCGACTGCCCCGGGGAGCTGCATGTTGGATTCGGCGTAGGAAATCTCGCTCTCGATGACGTCCGATTCATTGATCTGGAGGCCGTGCTTGAGCGATGCCTGCGTCGTGTCAAAGCGGTTCCAGAAGCGCCAGTCATTGTCCATTTCGCGGCGGGTGACCGTCAGGGCCAGGGCTTGGCGGTCGTCGACCATGCCGCCGACGCGCAGGTGGTAGTTCTGCGTTCCCGACGTGCCGGCGCCGATCTTGAGGTTGTTGGCCCGGTTGTCGAACACCGACTTGGAGATGATCTGGATGGCGCCGCCGGCGCTGCCCGCGGCAAACAGGTTGCCGGGACCCTTGGCGATCTCGATGCGCTCGATGTCCTGCGTGTCGACGAAATCGAGGCGGGTGAAGCTGTCGGGGTCGGAGAGGGGAACGCCGTCGCGCAGCACCTGGATTTCGCGGATTCCGAATGCCGCCTTGAGGCCGGCGCCACGGATGATCAGGCGGGCGTCGAAGCCGCCGTTCTTGCTGTCGACCAGCACGCCGGGAACCTCCTGCAAGGCTTCCTTGACGTTGAACATCTTCTTGTCGGCCAGCGTTTCCTTGCCGACGACAGCGATGGCCTGCGGTACCTCACCGGTGGCGCGCGTTTCCCGCGTCGCGGTGACCGAGACTTCGTCGAATACCTTGGCGACATCGCCCGCCAGTGCGCCGCCCGTTGCCAGCGAGCAGGCGCAGAGCACCCCGCAGGGCAGCAATCCCTTTTTCTGTGTCATGAACTCCCCTTGTGTCGTTTTTTGAAATTTGGGGAATGGTAGTGATCGCCCATGGGGCAGGGCAGTGACACGTTGTCACATGCGGCAACGTGTCGCAGAAATACGCATGCCGCATGGAAATGACGGTCTTTCCGCGCGTTAACGCCCGGCAGTGGGGAAAAACGGGGTAACGGGATTAACGTCGGGGCAGTTGCTGTGCATAATCCGGTATTTTTCTGGCGGACGGTTTCGGGGCGGTCGCCGCCTGCTGCTTCCGTCCGTACGGTACCTGGATCCGATTATGATTTTTTCATCTTTTGTGATGTCGTCGATAGCGACTCCACGCGTCGGGAGTTTTTCTTGACGCTGCGTGTCCATCGACATCGGTCTGTTTTCGGTGCTCTGCTGCGTCTTGGCGTGCTGGCTGCCGCTCTTGCCGGCCGGGTGGCACTGGCAGCAGGCCCGGCCGACCTGAGCGCCGTGCCCTTTGATCAACTGGTCCAGCGCGAGGTCGTGTCCGCATCAGCGCTGGTGCGTCAGATCAGCAACTCACCGTCCGCTGTCGCTATCGTGACGGCCGACGACATCCGTGCCTACGGCTATCGCACCCTGGCCGATGTCATCGGCAGCATGCGCGGCCTGTATACGACCAATGACCGCCGCTATCAGTACATGGGCGGGCGGGGCTTCGGGGCGCCGGGGGACTATACCGGCCGCATCATGGTGCTTATCGACGGCTACCAGACGCAGGATCCGTTATTCAACCAGGCCTACATCGACGAGTCGGGATTGATCGACCTGGCGCTGGTCGAGCGCGTCGAGTACGTGCCCGGCACCGGGTCGGTGATCTACGGCAACAATGCCATGCTGGGCATCATCAACATCGTCACCCGCAAGGGGAGCGATTTCAACACCTTGCAGCTTTCCGGCGAGGCGGGTAGCCACGATACCTATCGCCAGCGCGCGACTTTCGGCAAGCGCTTCGATAACGGCGCCGACGTCCTGCTCTCGGCATCGTCCCTGCAATCGCAGGGACAGAATCTCCATTTTCCGGCCTACGACAACCCGGCCAACAACCATGGCTGGGCTAACGGGATCGACGACGAAAGGAACCGGCGCGTTTTCGGCAAGTTCTCCTACGAGGGATTCACGGTCGAGGCTGCGCATGTCGAACGCCGGAAAACGGTGCCGACCAAGCCGATGAAACTCGCCGTCTTCAACACGCCTTTTGTCATCGACGACGAAAACAGCTATTTGAACGTCAGCTACGAGACCGATCTGGGGCTGCACCTGTATTCCACATCGCGTCTTTATTTCGGTCGCTATGCCTATGACAGCCAGCGGACCATCGACGATGCGGCTTCCAATGCCCAGCGCAAGCATCGGGCGGAATGGTGGGGCCTCGACCAGAAATTCGTCGGGAAATGGTTCACCCATCATTCGATCATGTTCGGCATGGAGTATCGGAACGACTACAACCAGTATCTGAGTCGGTCGTACTGGTATCCCGATGGGCGGATCGAGACGGCCAGCAGCGTCAAGGACGCGTACTCGCGAAACACGACCAGCTTCTACCTGGCCGACGAGTATCGCTTCCATGAGCGCTGGCGGCTCAATGTCGGCGCGCGCTACGACAAGGCCAGCGACCTGGAGGGCAACTGGAGTCCGCGCGTGGCGCTGATTTATCAGCCCGGTTTCCGGACTACCTTGAAGGCCAGCTATAGCGAGGCTTTCCGCATGCCCAATGCCGACGATCGCTCGTTCTACCTTTCGGGAACCGCACCCGAATACGTAGCGGCCAAGGAGTTTGCCATCCAGCACGACCTGGACCGGCGGATGCGGATGACCGGCACGCTCTACGAATACCGGCGCAGCAAACAGCAGGTCTATATCAGCGATGGGCATTACGTGCCGACCGGTAGCAGCCTGGCGCGCGGCCTGGAACTGGAGTTCGAGGCGCGCTGGGATAACGGCGTGCGCGCCCGCAGCAGCGGCGCCTGGCAGCACTCGACCGACATTGCCGGCCTGGATGCGGTGAATTCTCCCAACGTGCTGGGAAAGTTCCAGTTTTCCGCACCATTGCCCGGTAACGGCGTACGCGTCGGCATCGAGGCGCAATACCTCGGTTCCCGCCTGACGGATGAACGCCGCCGCCTGGGCGGCGTAGCGCTGGCCAACCTGACTTTCTCCAGCGAACGGAAGTGGAACGGATTGTCGGCCTCGTTCAGTATCCACAACCTGTTCGACCGCGACTACGAGGTCGTTTCACCCTTCACCTGGGCACCGGGAACCGGTATCGATGCTTTGCGCATGGATGGCCGGACTTACTGGTTCCAGATCAACTACGATCTCTGAGTCCGGTGATGCGAGCGCTTCTGCTTCTGTTGGGGTTCTGGATCAGCCTGGCGGCCAACGCGCAGGGGGTGTCCGAACATGACATGAAGGCCGCTTACCTGTACAACTTCGCCCACCTTTTCGAATGGCCGGAATCGCGGCGGGCCAATTTCCACATCTGCATTCTGGGCGACGAAGAGGTGGGGGCAGCCATGCAGGGGTATGACGAAAAGCGGGTCAATGGCCAGCGCATGGTCATCGCCCGGCTGAGCACGACAACAGCTATTCGCCTGTGCGACATCCTCTACGTTGGGGCCGCCGCAGTGGGCAATCTGCCGAAAATCCGCTCGATGCTGGGCGGCCAGCCGACCCTGACCGTTGCCGACAGGGCTCCGCTGCAGTCGGTGGCGGTGGCGCTGGCGCTGGAAAACCAGCACCTGATGTTCGACGTCAATCTCGAGCATTGCGAGCGCGCCAGTCTCAAACCCAAGCTGATCGTTCTGGGGCTGGCGCGTCTGGTGCGCAAGGCCACTGAAGGCGAACCCAAGGGGAGTGCCGTTCCGCGCTAGGCGAAGGGTGCAGCAAATGATCGGATCCAAAAAAAACGCTTCCCTCGGGAAGCGTTTTTTCGTTGCAGCCATCCGGTAGTCGATCAGCGGATCATCCCGGCGCCGACGGTATTGTTGTTGCTCTCGTCGATGACGATGAAGGCACCGGTCGCCCGGTTATCCTCGTAGGCATCGACAAACAGTGGCTGGGCCAGCTTGAAGCGGACCTGGGCGATGTCGTTCATGGACAGCTTCTCGGCCGGCACCTTTTCCAGGGTGTTCACGTCCAGGCGGTGGTCGATGGCGGTGAGCTTGGCCTTGGAGTCGCGGGTGGTATGGCGGATCAGGTAGGTGCGGGCGCGGTCGAGCGGGGTTTCGGCCAGCCAGCAGACGGTGGCGGCGATTTCCTTGACGGCCGGCGGCACTTCGCTGGATTTGACGATCATGTCGCCGCGCGAGGTGTCGATTTCATCAGCCAGCAGCAGGGTGACCGATTGCTCGGTACTCGCTTCACCGATGTCGACACCGCCGATCTGCACGGCCTTGACGGTCGATTCCAGGCCGTTGGGCAGCACGGTGACCTTGTCGCCGACCTTGATCGAGCCGGATTCGACGCGCCCCATGAAGCCACGGTAGTCGTGCAGTTCCGGGTTGGCGGAGTCTTGCGGGCGGCAGACGTACTGGACCGGGAAACGGAATTTCTCGGTGTGCTCGGTGTGCGCGGCCGGAGCGGCTTCGAGAATCTCGAGCAGGGTCGGGCCTTCGTACCAGTTCAGCGAGTCGCCGCGGTCGACGATCATGTCGCCGTTGAGTGCCGACATCGGCAGGAAGCGGATGTCGTCGATGCCGACCTTGGCCGCGAATTCGAGGTAGTCGGCCTTGATCTTCTCGTAGGTCTCCTGCGAGTAATCGACCAGGTCCATTTTGTTGATCGCGACGACCAGATGCGGGATGCCGACCATCGAGGCGAGCTTGGAGTGGCGGCGGGTCTGCGTCAGCACGCCCTTGCGCGCATCGATCAGGATGATGGCCAGGTTGGCGGTCGAGGCGGCCGTGACCATGTTGCGGGTGTATTGCTCGTGGCCCGGGGCGTCGGCGATGATGTACTTGCGCGTGCCGGTCGAGAAGTAGCGATAGGCGACGTCGATGGTGATGCCCTGTTCGCGCTCGGCTTGCAGGCCGTCGGTGAGCAGGGACAGGTCGACCGCGCCCATGCCGCGCTTCTGCGAGGTCTTCTCGATCGCGTTCAGGGTGTCGGCCAGGATGGTCTTGGTGTCGAACAGCAGACGACCGATCAGGGTGCTCTTGCCGTCATCGACGCTGCCGCAGGTCAGGAAGCGCAGCAGGCCGTGATCTTCAATGGGGTGGGCGCTCATCAGAAGTAACCCTCTTTCTTGCGTTGTTCCATGGAGGCTTCGCTGGTCTGGTCGTCCAGACGCGTGGCGCCGCGCTCGGTGATGGTGGTGGTGGCGGTTTCGACGACGATCTTCTCGACGGTGTCGGCATCCGATTCGACCGGTGCCGTGCAGGAGATGTCGCCGACGGTGCGGAAGCGCACCAGCTTGTCGACGATTTCCTCACCGGCCTTCGGCAGGTTGGTCAGCTCGCCGGAAACCAGCGGCACGTTGACCGGCACGATGGCGCCCTGGCGGATGACGACCGGGCGGGTGTGAGCGAAGTAGATCGACGGCAGTTCGAGGCCTTCGCGCTCGATGTATTGCCAGACGTCCATTTCCGTCCAGTTCGAGATCGGGAAAGCGCGGATGTTCTCGCCCTTGTGGCTGCGGGCGTTGTAGAGGTTCCACAGTTCCGGGCGTTGGTTCTTCGGGTCCCATTGGCCGAACTCGTCGCGGAAGCTCATGATGCGTTCCTTGGCGCGGGCCTTTTCCTCGTCGCGGCGGGCGCCGCCGATGCAGCAGTCGAAACCGAATTCCTCGATCGCTTCAAGCAGGGTCACCGACTGGTGCTTGTTGCGCGATTCGCCTTCGTGCTTCAACACGACCGTGCCGCGGGCCATCGAATCCTCGACGGAGCGTACGATCAGGCGTTCGCCCAGTTCGGCCGCGCGCTTGTCGCGGAACTCGACGACTTCCTTGTAGTTGTGGCCGGTGTCGATGTGCATCAGCGGGAAGGGGAACTTGCCGGGGCGGAAGGCCTTTTCGGCGATGCGCAGCATGCAGATCGAGTCTTTGCCGCCGGAGAAGAGCAGCACCGGGTTGGCACACTGGCCGGCCACTTCGCGCATGATGTGGATGGCTTCGGCTTCGAGCCAGTCCAGATGGGAGAGGGTGGAACGTTGGGTCATTGCTGGGTAATCCGCTGGGATTGTCGAATGGTCGCCATTGTAACAACACCTTAATGCTCAATTAAGAACAAGTGGGCATCTTGTTATTCGGAATTGTTATAAATGCTTGGTCTTCGAGACTTTGAACGTTCGGCAAACTATCGGGTCCGTTCTGTTACCCGATCAAGGGTGATATTTCATCAATGACAAAGAGGAGGTAAAGATGAGCATGCGTGCCGGTTTTTTAATGAGCGCCCTTGCGGCAAGCCTGTTGAGCGCCTGTGCCACGACGCCAGCGGGACCGATGGCCAGTGCTGACCTGCAGGCCCGTTCGGGAAGCGCGGTGAGCGGCAAGGTGACCTTGACCGAATCGAATGGCCGTTTGCGGGTCGAGGCGCAGGTTGCCGGCCTGACGCCGGGAGAGCATGGTTTTCACGTTCATGAGGCAGGGGACTGCAGTGCGCCGGATGCCAGTTCCGCGAAAGGGCATTTCAATCCTGCCGGCAAGGCCCATGGACATCATGCCGGGAGCGAGCGGCACGGTGGTGACATGCCCAATCTGGTGGCCAACGCGGCCGGAGATGCCCGTTTTTCCGGGGAAATTGAAGGACTCAGCCTGAGCGGAGCGAGCGGCGTCGTCGGGCGCAGCATTGTCGTCCACGCCGATCCTGACGATTACAAGTCACAACCCGCGGGCAATTCCGGCAAGCGGATTGCCTGCGGCGTGATTGTCGCCCGCTAGGAGAAGCCTTGTTTTTAGGGGGGCGGCGGATGTCGCCTCCCTTGGTCAAAAGCGCTTGGTGATGTCTGCGGTTTTTGCCAAATCTATTACTAAATGCATACAATCCATTTATTGGATTGATGCATCGGGTTATTGGAGAGAGCGTGAGCCGCCGTACACTATTTTTCGTCACGGGCCTTCTGGCCTGTGGATTGGCGCTGGCGGCCTACTTTGCCGAGCAGATCAACCAGGCTCAGCACGAAACGGCGATTCGCGCCTTTGTTCATAACGAACTCGGGCGGGTCCGCGATTCGCTCGAGGGCCACCTGAATGCGGATATCCAGCTGGTTCGCGGCCTGATCAGCCTGGTGGCGCTGACCCCGAACATCGACCAGGAGCGCCTGAATGTGGCTGCCAAGCCCTTGTTCGATGGGCGTTCGCAACTGCGCAGCCTGGCCCTGGCTCCGGGCATGGTCATCCGCATGGTTTATCCGATGTCCGGCAACGAGAAGGCGCTGGGACTGGAATATCGCGATATTCCGGAACAGTTTCCGTCCGTGGAGCGCGCGCGTCAGAGTCGCCAGATTGTCCTGGCCGGCCCGTTCAAGCTGGTACAGGGAGGCGATGGGCTGGCGGCGCGTTTGCCGGTATACCTGCTGGATGCCGGCGGACGGGAATATTTCTGGGGGCTGGTCAGCGCCGTGATTGATGTCGAGCGCTTGTTTTCCGTCAGCGGTTTGCGTGACGACAAACTGCCGGTCGAAATCGCGATCCGCGGCAAGGACGGTGACGGAGCAAAGGGCGCTGTGTTTTTTGGCAGACCGGAGGTGTTTGCCATGAATCCCGTGCTGACGGATATTTATCTGCCAACGGGTTCCTGGCAGTTGGCGGCCATCCCACGCGGCGGCTGGCAGAGCACGCCGGACAATGCCTGGTTGTTGCGTGGCGGATTGCTGATGATTTCCGTCCTGATCCTGGGTTCTTTCCTGGCCTTGATTCGGGCATGGGGGCTGTTTGCGCAGGCGGGGGAGCGTGTCGAGGCGTCGCGGCAACAATTATCGGCGACGCTGGAAAGTACGCCCAATGTGGCGGTCCAGTGGTATGACCGGGCCGGCAAGGTCATTTACTGGAACAAGGCTTCGGAACGCCTGTACGGTTGGTCGGCGGAAGAGGCGCTGGGCAAGACGCTCGATCAGCTGATCCTCAGTCCATCCGAGGCCGCCGAGGCTCAGCGCGCCTCGGAGCAGGTCCGGGCGAGCGGCATGCAAGTCGGTCCCCGGGAGTTCATGGCGCACAATCGCGCTGGGGAAACCATCTGGGTCGAGGCGACCAAGTTTGCCATTCCTGGTGACAACAAGGCGGAACCCATCGTTGTCTGCATGGATGTCGATATTACCGAGCGCAAGCGAACGGCCAGGCAACTTGCCGATTTCAATCGGGATTTCGAGGCATTTCTGAACGAGACGGGCGACTTCATCTATTTCAAGGATATCGATGGCTGCATCCGCTTCTGCAGCCAGTCCGTGGCCGTATTGGCAAACTGCGCGAGCTGGCGGGAGATGGTTGGCAAATGCGATGCGGATCTCTTCGGCCCGGAGATTGCCGCCCGCTACGCGGCATCCGACCACGTCGTTCTCCGCGAGGGGAAGCCCATTCTGGGCGTCATCGAGTCCTATCGCGATGCTCGTGGCGATGAGCGACACTTCCAGACCAGCAAGTGGCCGCTGTTCGATGACAGCCAGCACGTGGTGGGCGTGTTCGGCATCAGCCACGATATTTCCGATCGCATGCAATACGAGGCGGAACTGCATCAGCATCGTCAGGACCTCGAAAAGCAGGTGGCCAGGCGCACCGCCGAACTGGCACAAGCCAAGTCGGCGGCGGAGTCTGCCAGCATCGCCAAGAGCGCTTTTCTGGCCAACATGTCGCATGAAATACGGACACCGCTCAATGCCATCACCGGCATGGCCCACCTGATCCGTCGCGAAGGGCTGCTGCCCAATCAGGAGGCCAGGCTGGGCAGGCTCGAGCTGGCTTCGGAGCATTTGCTGGAGATCATCAACGCCATCCTCGATCTATCGAAGATCGAGGCCGGAAAGTTCGTGCTCGACGAATCGCCTTTGCAGCCCGAGCGGTTGCTCTCGAATATCGTCGCCATCCTCGGCGATCGCGCGCATGCCAAGCAACTCCAGCTGCTTGTCGACTGCGGTGAAGCGTTTCCGCTGCTGATGGGAGATGCCACCCGCTTGCAACAGGCCTTGCTCAACTACGCCACCAATGCCATCAAGTTTACGGAAACCGGAACGGTGACCCTGCGTCTGAGGCGTCTCGATGAAAACGAGCAGGGTGTCCTGCTGCGTTTCGAGATTCAGGATACGGGTATCGGCATTCAGCCCGAGCAATTGCCTCGCCTGTTTGCCGCCTTCGAGCAGGCGGACAATTCGATTACCCGTCGTTACGGCGGTACCGGCCTTGGTCTGGCGATCACCCGGAAACTGGCCCAAGCCATGGGGGGCGAGGCCGGGGCGGAGAGCGTGCCGGGCGAAGGAAGCACCTTCTGGCTGACCGTGCGCCTGAGGTGTTCGCCCGGAACAGGCGATGACCGAACGGAGATCGGTCAGGAGGAAGCGGCGGATATCGTCTTGAGCAGGAATTTCGCCGGTGGCCGCATCCTGCTGG
The DNA here is from genome assembly GCA_937983545.1 of uncultured Azonexus sp. Taxonomy (GTDB): domain Bacteria; phylum Pseudomonadota; class Gammaproteobacteria; order Burkholderiales; family Rhodocyclaceae; genus Azonexus. The sequence continues at coordinate 2,244 of CALJZP010000112.1, read as the reverse complement.
TGGAGGACGAGCCGATCAATCAGGAAATCACGCTCGCCATGCTCGACGCCATCGGCCTGGTTGCCGACGTTGCCGAGGATGGCTTCGTCGCGCTGGACAAGGTCGAAACGAACGACTACGACCTGATCCTGATGGACATGCAGATGCCGAGGCTGGATGGACTGGCCGCTACGCTTCGTCTGCGGGCCATGCCCCGGGCTGCATCCATCCCGATTCTGGCCATGACGGCCAACGTCTTTGCCGACGACAAGGAACGCTGTCTGAACGCCGGGATGAACGATTTCATCGCCAAACCGGTGCGTCACGAAACCTTCTATGCCACGCTGCTCCGCTGGCTGGCCAAACCCGTGGCTTGAGCGCGCCGGTCCTTTCTGCCGCAGCGGAAAGGACCGGGCCGACGTGCGTCAGGCGCGGCTCTGGATTTCCTCGATGTAACCCAGCGTGCCGGTCTTCAGGTTGCCGGCGTTGCCCTCGTCGGTATCGATGTGCATGGCCAGCCGGAAGGCCGGATTCACGCGGACGACGACGTCGCCGAAGATCAGTTCGCGCTCGCCTTCGACACGCACGCGGACGACGTAGTTGTCACGCACGCGGAAGCGCATGGCGTCTTCCGGCGACATGTGGATATGGCGCTGGGCGCAGATCACGCCGCGCTCGATCTGGGTGCTGCCATACGGTCCTTCCAGCGTCAGGCCGGGGGTGCCGGCCAGGTCGCCGGACTGGCGTATCGGCGGTTGCACGCCGAGCTTGAACTGCTCGGTCATGGCGATCTCGACCTGGGTCTCCTTGCGGGTCGGGCCGAGGACGCGGACATTGGCGATACGCCCCTTGGGGCCGACCAGATGTACCTTCTCCTCGCACGCATACTGGCCCGGTTGGGACAGTTCGTGCATCGGCGTCAGCTGGTGGCCGGGGCCGAACAGCGCCTCGACGTCGGCCTGCGCCAGATGCACGTGGTGGGCCGAGATTTCAACTGGAATGGCCGGCGGTTCGTCGGCCTTGGCTTCGAGCAGCAGCTGGTTGCGTTCGATGGCGCGCAGGGCTTCCCAGGCAACCAGCCGCTCGTCGTCGTTGGTGATGACGAGAATGGTGACCGGGGAGTCCGCGGTCGAGATCACGACGTGCGAATCGATGGACGTCAGGTTGCGGTTCTTTTCCTCGTCGAGCTTGATGCCCATGTAGCCCAGGCCCTGGCAGGCGAGGCTGCGCACGGTGGCGCTCGTTTCGCCGATGTCGCCGGTGAACACCAGGACGTCGATGCCGCCCATCGCCGCCACGTAGGCACCGATGTTCTTGCGCACCTGATAGCAGAATGCCTTGTGGGCGAGCAGGGCACGGTGATGGCCGTCGGCCGCCTGTGCCTCGATTTCGTGGATGTCGTTGGAAATGCCGGAAATGCCCTTCAGGCCGCTTTCGGTATTGATCAACGCCGACAGTTGCTCCGGCGACATGTGATGCTGTTCCATCAGGTGGATCATCACCGCCGGGTCGATGCTGCCGGACCGGCTGGGCATGATCAGGCCATCGGACGGGGTCATGCCCATCGTCGTGTCGATCGAGCGCCCATGGTCGATGGCGCACAGCGAGGCGCCGATGCCGAGGTGGCAGGAGACGATTTCCAGTTCGCCGAGCGGTCGCTTGAGCACTTCGGCGGCCTTCATCGACACGTAGCGGTGCGAGGTGCCATGGAAGCCGTAGCGGCGGATGCCGTGCTGCTTGTACAGGTCGTAGGGCAGGCCGTAGAGGTAGGCGTAGGGCGCCAGCGTCTGATGGAAGGCGGTGTCGAAGACGGCAACCTGCGGCACGTTCGGGAAATGCTTGAGGGCGACGCGGATGCCGGCGACGTTGACCGGATTGTGCAGCGGGGCGAAGACAGCCAGTTCCTCGATGTCGGCGATCACGGCGGGGGTGATCACGGCCGAGCTGGAGAACTTGTTGCCGCCATGCACCACGCGATGGCCGATGGCCGTGACGTCTTCCGGGTGGAAGGTGAAGGCCTTGCCGAGCAGCGCCGTTGCCTCGGTCATCACCGAGAACAGGTCGGAGAGCTTGAACGGCGCATGGTCCAGCGTCTTCTTCTGGGTGCCGACGCTGACCGTGATGTGGGCGAACTGCTTGTCGGCATTGTCGATGATGCCGTGGATGTCGGCGCCGCTTTCGAGCGTGTCGTAGATGCCGAAATGGATCTGGCTGATGCCGACGTTGAGCGCGACGACCTTGCCCGGCGAGTTGGTGCGCATCGAC
>CALJZP010000111.1 GCA_937983545.1 uncultured Azonexus sp. | reverse complement strand
GGCGCAGCTCGATGAATTGCGTGTTGCACTAGCGAACAACGACGGTGCAGCCATTGAGAAAATCTTCAGCGTCGCCAGGCAGGCGCGGCGCAATTGGACGGGCGAGGCCTGATGTCGCGGTTGTTGCAGGCGCTGTTTCTCGCTGCCCTGCTTACGCCGGTGGCGCAGGCCGGTGCAACTACTCCTCCGGCCATCCTGCTCGCGGCAAATTATTCGTCGTCCTTGGATGTTAGTCGTTATCTGGTCAGCGAGAAACTGGATGGCGTTCGGGCGATCTGGGATGGCGAGGTGCTGCGTTTCCGCAGTGGTCGTGTCATAGCAGCTCCCGCTTGGTTCATCACCGCGCTACCCCGGGTAGCTTTGGATGGTGAACTGTGGATAGCTCGTGGTCAGTTCGACCGGCTCTCGGGCGTCGTGCGCCAGGTTCGGCCGGATGATCAGGCTTGGCGTTCCGTGCGTTACATGGTGTTCGAATTGCCGGAGGCACAGGGTTCGTTTGCCGAGCGCAACCAGCAACTGGGCGAGATCGTGCGGGCGGCCAATGTGACATGGCTGGTGCAGATTGGGCAGGAATCGCCGATTGATCATCTGCATCTGGAAAAACGCCTGGCTGCTGTGGTGGCTGGTGGTGGTGAGGGGCTGATGCTGCATCGGGCAGATGCGCCTTATCTGGTCGGGCGTAGCGATGCTCTGATCAAGATGAAGCCGTTGCAGGATGCCGAAGCGCGAGTCGTCGGCTATATCGCGGGGAAGGGCAGGCACGTTGGCCGCGTTGGTGCCTTGTTGCTGGAAACCGATGATGGCCGTCGCTTCAAGGTGGGGGCGGGTTTGAGCGATTCCATGCGCGATAATCCGCCAACCGTTGGCAGCCGCATCACCTACCGCTTCCGCGGCTTGACGCCAGAGGGGCTACCGCGTTTTGCGAGCTACTGGCGTGCCTATGATGAATAAACGCCGCCCAGTAAAATACATATTTCCTCCAACGAGCGTCGCACCATGATTCTTGTCACCGGTGGAGCCGGCTATATCGGTTCGCACACCTGCGTCGAATTGCTCAGCACCGAGCAAGACGTCGTTATTTTTGACAACTTCTGCAATAGTCATCCGGAAGTGCTCAACCGCATCCGGATGATCACCGGCAAGACGCCTCATTTGATACGTGGCGATATCCGCGATACGGCTGCGCTGACAGCTGCATTGCGCGACTTTGCCTGCACCTCGGTCATCCACTTTGCTGGCCTCAAGGCTGTGGGTGAATCCGTCGGGAAGCCTCTCGATTATTATGATAATAATGTCATCGGAACCCATTCATTACTGAGGGCGATGATCGCCTGCGACGTCAAGACGATGGTTTTCAGTTCTTCGGCGACGGTCTACGGTGAACCGCAATTCCTTCCGCTGACCGAAGATCATCCGCTCTCCGCCACCAATCCTTACGGGCGTAGCAAGTTAATGGTGGAGGACATCCTGCGCGACCTTTATCATGCCGATCCGACTTGGCGCATTGCTATCTTGCGATACTTTAATCCAGTCGGCGCGCATGAGTCAGGGCTGATTGGCGAGGACCCGCAAGGCGTTCCCAATAACCTGATGCCGTTTGTTGCTCAGGTGGCGGTTGGTCGACGAGAAGAATTGCAGATTTTCGGTAGCGACTATCCGACTTCGGATGGGACGGGGGTGCGGGACTATATTCATGTGGTGGATTTGGCCCAAGGGCACCTGCATGCCTTAAATAGTCTTCAGCAACCAGCTTGTAACGCGATGAACCTGGGGACGGGAACAGGGTATAGCGTGCTTGAGGTGGTACAGGCTTTTGAACAGGCCTCTGGGCGTAAGGTTAGATGTGCCTTTGCACCACGTCGGGCCGGGGATGCCGCAATGTGCTACGCCGATCCTCAAGGTACACAGAGGCTTATTGGCTGGCGGGCCCGGCGAGGGCTGGCAGAGATGTGCCGTGATGCTTGGCGCTGGCAGCAGGCGAATCCGGGGGGGTACGTCGGCTCCTGAGCCAGCGATATCGGAGCTGGATCAGTGATACCCTGAACAATTTGGGTATCACTGCCGAATGACTGATTGATTGAATGCACGTGTGAGGACTTATGGCTGTTCCTTTTATTGACTTGAAGCGCTTTGAAAGTGGTTTTCTGGATCGTTGGATCGAAAAAGTTACGGCGATGAGCAGCACGGCTAGTTTCATTGGTGGTCCGGAGGTGGCGAAGCTGGAGGCTATGCTGTGCGAGCGCCTTACGGTGGCGCATACAGTTTCCTGTGCCAATGGGACTGATGCTTTGCAACTGGCCTTGCGGGCGATGGGGGTGGGCGCCGGTGATGCGGTACTTGTGCCAGACGTTACCTTCTGGGCGACCTTTGAGGCAGTCGTGAACGTGGGCGCCAGCCCGGTCACAGTCGATGTAGATATGTCCGATGGCGGTGTTGATTTGGCTGCTTTCGAACAGGCGATCGAAAACCACGCACCCAAGGCCGCGATGATTGCTCACCTGTACGGCTGGGGCAGCGCCCAGTTGAATGCGATTCGTCAATTGTGTAAGGAGCGTGACGTCATGCTGCTAGAAGACGGGGCGCAATGCTACGGCGTCGAATACGATGGTAAGTCGATTTATCAAGATGCCTATATTTCCACGACCTCGTTCTATCCGGCCAAGGTCTTGGGGGCGGCGGGTGATGGTGGTGCAGTCTTTACCAACGATTCAGCTCTGGCTGACAAGGTGCGTCAACTCGGCAACCACGGCCGCACACAGCATTACGGTTACGGCAGTGTCGGCTGGAATTCGCGCATGGATTCTCTGCAAGCCGCCTTCGTCAATCTGTCGCTCGACTACATTGACCTGCGCCTGGCCTCTCGGCGCCAGTCTGCGGACTACTATCGCCAGCAGCTGCGTGGGCTGCCGCTGCGCGTGATGGACGTGCCGGCCGGCTATGTGGAAAACGGCTACTGCAATGTTTGCCATGTGGACGCACAGCGGCGGGTGATGCTGGAATCGGCGCTTAAGGCCGAAGGTATCGGTTTCGGCAACATTTATCCGGGTGCGATGTCAGCACAGCCGGGTGCCGAGGGCTATCTCCGCGCGGTGGTGACGAATGGAAGGGCTACGGAATATTGCAGCACTGTCCTTAACCTGCCGCTGTTTCCCTATATGACCGCTGCCGAACTGGAAAGCGTGGTCGCTATAGTCAAGAAAACACTTGCTTGAGGAAAGGCAACCGATGTCCGATGTATTTATTCACTCTACCGCTTCGGTTTCGCCCAAGGCGCAGCTCGGTCATGGTACTAAGGTTTGGATTAATGTCCAGATTCGAGAAAATGCTGTGATTGGAGACAACTGTATCGTGTCGAAAGATGTCTATATCGACCACGCGGTGACCATCGGTGACCGCTGCAAAATCCAGAACAGCGTTTCGGTTTACCATGGGGTGAGTATCGGCAACGACGTTTTCGTCGGGCCCAACGCCAGCTTTACCAATGATCGTGTGCCACGTGCCTTCAATCCCGATTGGAAAATCACACCGACCTTCATCAAAGATGGTGCCAGTATCGGTGCCAACTCGACGCTGATCTGCGGTATTACGGTTGGCGAATATGCGATGGTCGCTGCCGGCAGTGTGGTGACCCGCGATGTTGAACCCTATACGCTGGTGATGGGCAATCCGGCCCGCCCGGTTGCTCGTATCGACAAGGCCGGTAACAAATTGGAGGAGCTCTGATGTCCAGAAAGCCGCTACGCGTTGGCCTGTTCGGCCTCGGCAAGATGGGGCGCAATCATTTGCGCGTCTTGTCCATGCTCAAATCCGTTGAACTGGTGCTTGCCTTTGACATCGATGCCCATGCTGCACCTCATGCCGTTGCTGTGGGGGTGCCTTTCATTTCCGAATTGCCCGATGGTCATCTGGAAATCGATGCGGCTGTCGTCTGTACGCCTACCTCCACCCATGCTGAATTCGTTCATGCACTACTTGCCCGTGGGGTGCGCAAGCTTTTCATCGAAAAGCCGCTGGCTGATACGTTGGAACGCGCCCAGAGCATCGTTGAAGCCTGTGCGGCCGTCGGGGCGACCCTCCAGGTCGGCTTCATTGAACGTTTCAATACTGCGGTCCAGGAGCTCAAGAAAATCACCGACCGTTCGCAACAGGTGATCAGCATCGACCTGACGCGTACCAACCGGGTCAGTTCTCGGATTACCGACGTCGATGTGATTACCGACTTGATGATCCATGACATCGACCTCGCTTTGCATCTGAATGGGCCGGTAGTTGATGTTTCGGCTCATGGCTTCTGTGAAGGCGAGATGATCGACCTTGCCTCCGCCCTGCTGACACACAAGAACGGCCGTTTTTCCCGCATCCAGGCTAGCCGAGTCACCGAGAAGAAGATCCGCATGATTCAGGCAACTTGCCTCGACATGTTTGTTGACTGCGATTTGCTGCGCAAGGAAATCCTGATAAGCCGACAGTCGGAAACTAGGCAACCAGATGGGGGGGCCTACGTGATTTCTTCCGCGAACGAGGTGGTTGAAGTTCGCCCACAGGAAGCGTTGCTGCTTGAACTGCAAGCCTTTGTTGCCACCTGTCAAGGGCAAGTAGTTTCAGGGCTGCCTGATGCCGCAGCGGGACTTGATGCCCAAGTCATTTGCCAGAAAATTCGAGAAGCGGTGCTGCGATGACGATCCGTGCTGGCTTGCAAGGGCAAACCGTACTCGTGACCGGGGGGGCCGGCTTCATCGGCAGCCATCTCGTCGATCGACTGTTGGCGGATGGGGTGGCGCATGTTGCGATTATCGATAACCTTTTCCTAGGGGACGAAGCGAATTTACGCGCCGCCTTGGCGACAGGTAAGGCAAGTTTCTATCGCGATGATATAGAGTTTGCGAGCTCGCTCGAATACGTGTTTGCCAAACATTCGATCGATACGGTCTTCAACTGCGCGACCAAGGCGCTGAACTACTCCTTCCTGAATCCGGCCAATGCCTTTGCAACCAACGTTACCGGCGTCCTAAACCTGCTTGAGTTGCAGCGTGCCGGGCGCTTCAAGACCTTGTGTCATTTCTCGACCTCGGAAGTTTACGGAACAGCTGTCTATGAGCCGATGGACGAGAAGCATCCACGCAATCCCACCACCACCTACGCTGCCGGCAAAGCGGCCGCCGACATGGCGGTAGAAAGTTATGTCCGGATGTTCGGCCTTGACGCCTTCATTGTCCGGCCGTTCAACAACTACGGGCCGCGGCAGAACCACAAAGGCATGCTGGCAGGCATTATCCCGTTGACCGCCTGGCGCTTGTTGAGCGGCATTGCACCGGAAATCCATGGTACCGGCCAGCAGAGCCGCGATTTCATCTACGTCAGCGATACCGTCGACGCAGTGGCTAAGCTCTATGCTGTGATGCAGGCGGGCGATAACATCAACATTTCGACCGACAACCAGATTACGGTCGAGCAGTTGATCCTCCGTATTTGCGACTATTTCGGCTATGCCGGGGAGATTGCACGCAAGGAGGCGCGTAAGTCAGACGTGTTGTGCCATAACGCCAGCAATGAGCGTGTGCAGACGCTGATCGATTACCAGTTGACTTCCTTTGACACCGGATTGGCACAAACCCTAGCTTGGTATCAGGATACCCTGGGCTCCAACGGGGGGCGATCATGATTCGCCTGATTCGACCGTATATCACCTTCGACGAAGTCGAGGCAGATTTCCGTCAGATGTTTGTCGACGGCATGTTTACCCGCGGGCAGCACGTCGAGGGGTTTCGCAAGGAGATTGCCGCCTATTGCGGTGTGCCGCACGCCCATCTGGCAACCTCGGCCACGACGGCACTCAGCATCTGTCTGAAACTGCTTGGTATCGGGCCCGGAGATGAGGTCGTCGTTTCGGATTTCTCCTTCCCGGCCACAGCCAATGTCGTCGAGGATCTCGGGGCTCGGCCGGTGTTCGCCGACGTTTCACTGGATAGCTACAATATGCTGCCTGCAGCTCTGGAGGCCCGGATTTCCGAGCGGACAAAAGCTGTCATCTTTGTCGATGCCTTTGGCAACCCGACTGGACTGCACGACATTCTCGCCATATGCCGTGAACGGGGCATTCCGTTGATTGAAGACGCGGCCTGTGCCATTGGCAGCAGCGAGCGTGGCATCATGGTAGGGAGCATCGCAGACATGACCTGCTTCAGCTTCCATCCGCGCAAGTTGCTGACCACAGGCGAGGGGGGGGCGATTACGCTTTGCCGCGACGACTGGTCGGCTTGGTTCGACGTAAAGCTCAATCACGGCGCCAGCGGCATGCTGGGATATGGCTTGGAGTTTGTCGAGCAGGGCTACAACTATCGCCTCTCTGAGCCACAGGCCATCATGGGCCGGGTGCAGTTGCGCAAGCTGGATGCCATCGTTGCCGAACGCAACGAGATTCGTCAGGCCTATATTGACCGCCTCGTCGGAGCAGGTTTCATTGCACAAGTGCGTGGAGCGGATGTCGTCCATAACGTGCAATCACTGGTTTTCCGGGTTCCCTCTGGCGTGGACCGCGATGCTTTGATCAGCCGGCTACGCGAGAAGGGCGTCGAAACGACAATTGGCACCTATTCGCTTAGCGGTACAACGTATTACCGGCAGCGTTACGATGACGTGCAATCAAATGCAGTACGTCTGCAGCAGGAAACGTTAACTGTACCGTGTTACGCCGCGGTGGCTGTCGACACGGTGTGTACTGCGATTCTGGCCGGGATTGCAGGTTGATCGGTGGAATCTCGAATATGCGGGAACAATCTGAGCTAAAAGCCGAGTTGCTGACGGTGATGCGGGAACTATGGTCGCGCGAGGATTTCTGCCTCAGCGACAGCGAACGTAGTGCGCGCCTGCGTCCTGAGATCATCCGCCGCCTGCTTGGTCTGGTTATGACTGACGATGAGCGTGCTGCCGATTTGGGCTTGCCAGCAGGATGTCGGGTGCGGGAATCGGCGAAGATCATTGCACCGCAGAATCTCGTGTGTGGCCAGCACTGCTGGTTTGGTGAAAACTCAATGACCGATGCTTCGGGGGGGCTGAGCATCGGCGATCACACGACGATTGCTAGCGGCGTTTTTGTCTGGACGCACTCCAGTGCCTTGTCCAATATCATGGGCAACAACGAGCCCGGTAATCCATGGATTAGACGGACAGCAACTTCAATTGGCCATCGTGTATTTATTGGTGGACCTTCTGTCATCTACCCAGGGGTCAAGATCGGTAATGGTGTCGTCGTAATGCCAATGTCGGTTGTGGTCGGTGACGTACCAGACAATGTCGTGGTCGCAGGGGCTCCAGCCAAGGTGCTTAGAGCCATTGACGACGCCTGGATTCAGTCTGCACTCAACAATGTAGAGGCTTCCTCCGAGGGAAACTGATTTTTAGTAGTGCTCGAGAGGCTTGTAACCGCTTGTTGTTGTCAGTCAAATAAATAGTTATCCCGTAGGCGCTTTCACTATGAAGCCGTGAGAGGGTTGCTGTCGCCATGCTGCAGGGCCGGCAAACGGGGTTGGTTCGGTATATCATGGTTTGGCATATTTAATATTGTGAACAATTCCGCCCGTAGTCGGTTTGTTGGGATCGTTGAGCATTCTCTCGTGTTTGCTGGCGATATGCTGCCTTATGGAGTGGTTTTGTTGCTGACCATTGTGGTTGGTTACAGTTTGGGGCTGAAAGATGCGGCGGATCTCAGCCTAGCTTACGCATACGTAGCACTTGTCACTGCATTGGTATGCGGACCAAATCTTTTGTCATTGCGGCGGCGGATGCCTCTCGCGGACTCTCGGGTAGCAGTCGTTTTTGCGGGGCTACTGTTGCGGACCGTCGTGATTGCTGCTGGTGCTGCCATGATTCTGGTATGCATGCCGCTAACAGAAGCAGGTGACCGTCCAGAATTTATTCGGCTTATTGCATATCTTTTTTGGGGACGATTGTTTGAAACTGCAATCGATGCCCCAGCGATAAGCACACAGTACGCTCAGGGGCCTCGTGCGTATTTTTTTTTGCGGGCTGTGGTGTTTTTGGTGATCTTTGGTGTTACCGGCGTAGGCCTACTCACTGTGGGCGACCGCGGTGTGGACTGGATCATCTTGTGGTACGCCTTGGGGTGCGTAGTCGGTTTGCTTGTCGCCTTTAAACTATTTTATTGTTCCCTTGATTCGATGAAAGGATTCTTATTGGAAATCAGGGAGCAAACTACAGAATTCGGCAGGTTTTTCTTGGCAACGGCACTTTTTTTGATTGCAAGCAGAGTTCATCCCCTCGTTATCGAACAGCTTTCTGGGGTAGAAGTGGCTGGGAAATTTGCATTGGTGCAAACGTTGTTTTCTGTATTGGGACTAGCAGCGACAGGAGTTGCTGGTGTGTTTTTCTGGTCGTGGAATCGTCAAGGAGGGTTACGGTATCGATTCAGTGTACCGTGGCGCTCCATGGTAAATGGGGCCATAGGGGGGCTGATGATGGGGATTGTTGGTGCCTTGGCAATGGATTTTTTGTTCTTGCGGCCACTGGGATCGTCGCTTGAGCTACGCCAAGCGGCCTGGATTCTATGTATGGCAACGCCCCTACTTCTAGTGCAAGCGATGTTGTCCAATCTGCTTGTATTGCATCGACGGGACAGTGAAATGCTGAGACTCAGTGCGCTCAATGCAATTGCCAGCATGATACTGATTGTCTTTTTTGTTGATATTTTTGGCGTTATTGGTGCAGCCCTATCTATTGTGGGGGCTGTTTCTATGTCGGTTATGCTCGGTGTGGTCTTTGTTAGGAGAGCAAATGCATAGTCACGTTTGCCATGTGATTACTACTTTGGGGGCAGGGGGCGCGGAGCAGTACGTGGTGCAGTTGTCGAATTCTCTAATGGCAACGGGTGTTTGCGTCAGCATTGTGGCAGGTGAACCTCATGATCTCGGTGAGCGATTGATGCCTGGCATCCATGTTGAAACCATCCGATTGCATCCCGGAAATGGAAGGTCTTTCCTGAAATACCTGCTCCTGATTTTTCCCGCAATCAAAAGGCTTGTGCGCTATTTTCGGCGCGAGCGCGTTACCTTGGTTCATACGCATTTGGCAGCTTCGGCATTGCCTGCATGGATTGCAGCAAAAATGTGTGGTATTCCGGTCATGCATTCCAAAATGCATACCGGATCAATCAGATCAGGCTTCGAATATCTGCTTTTTATTACCCGCCTGCATTTGATTCTTGTAAACCGATTTTTAGCATTTACCCGCTACTCTGAACGCGAAGTGCATGAATGCTGGCGTGTGCCAACTAGCCGTATTTCAGTTTCCTCAATTGGCGTGGATACCGTCAGGTATGCCCCAAATCCGGCATCCCAAAGAGAGGCTCGGTGTAGCCTTGGCTTATCCGCGAAAGATCGCGTGTTACTGGTGGTGGCACGTTTACATCCGGAAAAATGTGTGGAATTGGCGATTCGAGCCGTGTGTGCATTGGACGACAAACGATATGTGTTACTGGTGGTCGGTGATGGACAGGAGAGAGGGGCGCTTGAGCAATTGGCGCGAAATCTAGCTAGTGCTTCCCGAATCCGCTTTCTTGGCATGATGAAAGATACGACTTCAGTTTACGCTGCATCCGATATCTTGTTACAGACAACACGCTGTCCCAACATGGGAACAGTAGTATTAGAGGCGATGGCATCAGGGATGCCAATACTAATTGCCTATCGCGACGACGATGAATACCGAATGGCAAAAGATACTTTCGATGGTGCCAATGCCGGTGAGGTTGCCGTTGCTATGCCGGAGGATGTAGCAGGCACTATCCAAAGGATGTTTCACGATGAAATGAAATTGAGTGCTCAGCGTCAAGCGGCGCGTGCCTATGCAGAAAGTCGGCATTCTCGTCAGGTCGTTTATCCTGCGATGACGGATATATACGCTTTGCTTGATGGCACTCTCAAGTATTGAAGGAGTATTCGTGACAGTGTGTGCCAAATGTTGAAACGATTATGTGTGGTTTGACTGGATTCCTGGCTGCTTCTCCGAAGAGCTATGACATGATTTTGTCAAAGCTCGAAGATATGGCAGGCGTTCTCGTCCATCGTGGCCCCGATGATGCTGGCTATTGGGTAGATTCATCCGCTGGCTTGGGCATGGCACATAGACGCCTTGCCATACTTGATCTCTCGGTGGCTGGCCACCAACCCATGCATTGCCCGGCCGGTCGTTATGTTCTAGTCTTCAATGGTGAAATCTACAACCACCTTGAATTGCGTGCAGAACTTGAGAGGCTTGGCTTGGCGCCGCAGTGGCGGGGGCATAGTGATACGGAAACCTTGCTTGCCGGGTTTTGTGCATGGGGTATTCACCACACCGTAGCGCGTTGCGCAGGCATGTTTGCACTTGCTGTCTGGGATAGGGAGCTACGGCAGCTTACACTGGTACGTGATCGTCTCGGCGAGAAGCCTCTTTATTATGGTTGGCAGGGACAGGGGCAACAGGCATATATGTTGTTTGGCTCGGAGCTCAAAGCCCTGCGGGCTCACCCAGCGTTCAAGGCACAGATCAATCGAGGGGCCTTGGCGCTACTGATGCGCCACAACTGTGTGCCGGCACCCTATTCGATTTATCAGGGTATCTACAAGTTGCCACCAGGTTGCTTGCTAACTGTTTCATGGAGCGAACCTCAATCCCACCCCGTGGCTTACTGGTCACTCGTTGATGCAGCGGCCAATGGTCAGAAAAATCCATTTGACGGTACCGTGGATGAGGCTGTCGATACTCTTGAGCAACTACTGAGGGACGCTATAGGCCGCCAAATGCTAGCGGATGTTCCATTGGGGGCGTTTTTGTCTGGGGGCATAGATTCTTCAACAATTGTTGCCTTGATGCAGGCGCAATCGGCGCAGCCGATTAAGACTTTTACAATCGGCTTTAACGAGACTGCCTATAACGAAGCTGAACACGCCCGTACTGTTGCCAAGTATCTTGGTACCGATCACACGACGCTGTATGTATCGCCAAGGCAAGCGATGGATGTCATTCCCAAACTGCCATCCCTTTACTGCGAACCGTTTTCCGATTCGTCCCAAATTCCCACATATCTCGTTTCCCAACTGGCACGTCAGCATGTCACTGTATCGCTATCGGGGGATGGCGGAGATGAGCTTTTTGGTGGTTACAATCGCTATGTGCTTACTGATCGACTTTGGCGGAATCTATCGAGGTTGCCGCAGAGCTTGAGGCGAATGACGGCGGGTGGGATTCGATCGGTATCTCCTAGTACCTGGGATTCCCTTGCTGGTCTGTTTCAGTTAGCGCTACCCAGAAAATGGCAGCTTGCGAATGTCGGTGAGAAATTACACAAAGGGGCAGGTGTGTTGGCGGCTGAAACCGTCAATGACCTTTATCGTGGCCTCGTTTCTCACTGGAACCCATCCTCTGTCGTCTTAGAGGGAAGCGAGCCAACAACCATTCTGACAGGAAGCGCACCTGGTTTATCGGGCCTCGGCCCGGTCCAGCGCATGATGGCTTTGGATGCTTTGAGTTATCTACCGGACGACATTCTGGTCAAGGTGGATCGGGCGGCCATGGGGGTTTCACTTGAAACCCGAGTTCCAATGCTCGACCACCGTATTGTAGAGTTTGCTTGGAGATTGCCGCTTGACTTGAATATCCGTGATGGGCAAGGCAAGTGGCTTTTGCGTCAGGTACTTTACCGACATGTTCCTGCAGAATTGATTGATCGCCCCAAAATGGGCTTCGCCGTGCCGATCGACGCTTGGCTACGGGGTCCCCTACGTGATTGGGCAGAAGCTTTACTCGATCCTCAGCGCCTACGCTGACAGCGGCGCGGAGCTTTCCGCCTACCTGCAGTCCGCTTTTCGCACGGTGACCGAGTCGGCGTACATTTCCGAGGCCGCGGCGCGATCGATCGACGCGATGAGCCGCGAGCTCGC
>CALJZP010000110.1 GCA_937983545.1 uncultured Azonexus sp. | reverse complement strand
CGCCCGGCAGCGGCTGCGTGCGCACCCCGAATTCGAAGTTCAGCGATTTTTCGTAGTCCACATCGGTGACCGTCCCCGTGCCGCCGATCAGGTCTTCCACGCGCGGCGGGGAAAAACCTTTGTGCAGGCTGGTGAATACGGTCAATGTCCGCATCGGGTTCCAGGTCGCGCCTATCCCCGGCGTAAAGGCATGCACGCTGGATTCACCGGTCTGGCCGGTCAGGCGATTGGTACGCTCGGCCCTGATCGATTCGTAACGGGCGATCGGCGTCACGCTGAACGAGCCGATATCGAAGCGGTTGGCGATAAAGCCGGAATAGGCGCTGGTCTTGCGCAGATTGCTTTCGACCAGCGTGCCGGTCCGCGCCGTCGGGGCGGTGCCGTTGATCTGCCGGCGATCCTGCTCCTCGAAGTGCGCCCGGACGCCGGCCTGGAACTCGCCCAGGCCGTGTGCCACGGTCAGGCGAGGCTCGATACCCCAGGTTTCGTAGGAACGCAGGCGCCCCTGGGTGGAGTTGCAGGCATCGGGATTGATGGCGACACCGGCCAGCCGCGACGGATTCAATGCCGCGCATTGACCGTCCTGGCTGTTGCTTGCCTGACGCCACCAGTCGCGATCGAATTTGGAGTAATACAGGCTGGTGGTCAGTGTGCTGGTGTCGCTGATCAGAAAGTCGTGCGTGGCCGAAAGACCCGTCCGCTCGGCCTCGAAACGATCATTCTTGAACGGGTTGTAGCGGGCGCCCTGGCGGTCGTATTCGGCTTGCGTCAAGCCGGAATAGGTCAGCATCGAATCTTCCTTGTAGAAGTTCGCACGCAGCGTGATCGCATTCCGGTCGCCGAGCATGGCACCGTACTTGACATTGAAATCGTCCAGCTTGTGGTTCATGTTGTCCCGGGCGCCATCGCCTTCCTTGTGCCCGTAATCCAGGCTCAGGCCGCCGCCGCCGACATTCACCTTGCCGTTGAAAAAGCCGCGATTGCCGACGACGCCCTGGAGATACCCCCCAAAGTTCTGGCGCGGCGCCGGCGTGATGTAGTTCACCACGCCGCCCACGGTCTGCGGCCCGAACATCAGCGAACTGGCCCCTTTCAGGACTTCGATGCGCTCGTAGCGGTCCACCATCGGATGGTAGTAGCTGGCATTGTCGCCATACGGCGCATAGGCCAGCGGCAAGCCATCCTCGAGCAGGGTGATCTTGGTCGAACGGGTCGGATTCAGGCCGCGCATCGCAATGTTGGGGCGCAGGCCGAAACCTTCCTCGTCGCGGGCGTGAACGCCGGGCACCTTGCGCAGCGCCTCGTTCACGGTGAAGACGTGGGCATCCTCCAGCTCTTTCTTGCCGAGAATCTGGCCGGCACCACCCAGCGTCGGCAGGTTTTCCTCGCCGCCGATGACCTTGACGGTCGCCAGCATTTTTTCAGAGGGGCTTTCCTTGGCATGGGCAGCCGGAAGGCAGGCATAGGCGGCGGCAATCGCCAGGACGAGCGGCGTGGGAGAAAGATTTTTTCTCGACAAGCAGGACTTCATTTTGACTCTCCAGAGACAGTTTTTTTTGATGCTGGCTGGCTGCCTGGAGAACTCGGTGGGTGGCTGGCTTGCGATAGTGTTGGAACAGCAGTCTGAAATTGTAAATGAAAGTAAATCTCATTTCAATTTAGGGAGGGCGGCGCCCGTCCGCCTTTTCAGGCGCTGGCACGGATGAGGTGCCTGGCGACGGGCTTGTCCCTGCCTTCGGGGCATGTCGGATCGCGATGCTCCCCGCCACCGGCCACGGCATTCAAGCGCTCGCCCGGGCCGGATCGGGGAAGGGGGCGCGGTTGAAAAAAATGGATACAAATCGTCGCACAAAGACAACGTGAAAAATCGCGTTTTGGCATGAAACTAAAGCCCATCGTGAGCCTCGAGGAAAATCCCATGCAGTCTGATGAAATCCGGAAAGCCCATGTCGTCTCAACTTTCTTGATGACCGCCAGGCGTTATTTCGGCCTGGCGCCGGCCGCGCAATCGATGGCGCGCCGGGGCGGTCCCTATGGCCGCTTGCGTCCCGTCTTTCGTTCACTTCTGGTTGCCGGTTCGCTCGGGACCGTGCTGGCGCAACCGGTCTTCGCCATGGAAACGATGCGTTCCTATACAACGCACGGCGCCACGAAAAAAAGTGCGCCCAAGCGCGAGACCGCATCGCCCGGGATGCCTGGCGCCCTGGTCAGCGCCGAAGAAGAATCTTCCCGTGGTTGATTCATTTCAGGAGGAAAGCAGAACATGAAAGCATTGAAGATGTCGGTTGCGGCGGTTGCCGTCGTGGCCGCGCTGGGTGGTGCTTATTCCTTTGGGCAACTGCAGACGGTTGCCAGCAGCCGTGACGTACCTTCGGCTGCCGTATCTCCGCAGACAGAAGCGCAGCCGGTCGCTGCGCCGGTCGGGCTGCCCGACATGCGCAGCATTGTTGCCGCCAATGCGCCGGCCGTGGTGAATATAAGCGTCAGCGGGACGCGCAAGGCCGCAGACGGCATGCCCCAGATTGATCAGGACGATCCGTTCTACCCGTTTTTCCGCTATTTCGGCGGGCAGGTGCCGCAAGGCAAGGTACCGGTACAAGGGGTGGGTTCGGGATTCATCGTCAGCGCCGACGGCACGATCCTGAGCAACGCCCATGTCGTCGAGGACGCCGACGAAGTGACCGTCAAACTGAACGACAAGCGCGAATTCAAGGCCAAGGTGCTGGGTGCCGACAAGGCCAGTGACGTGGCTGTGCTGAAGATCGATGCCAAGGATCTTCCGTTCGTTCGCATCGGTGCGTCGGCGCCGACGAAGGTCGGCGAATGGGTGCTGGCCATCGGCTCGCCCTTCGGCTTCGAGAGCAGCGCCAGCGCCGGCATCGTGTCGGCCAAGTCGCGCTCGCTGCCGGACGGTAGCTATGTGCCGTTCATCCAGACCGACGTCGCGGTCAATCCCGGTAACTCGGGCGGCCCGCTGTTCAACATGAACGGCGAGGTGATCGGCATCAACTCGCAGATTTATTCGCGCAGCGGCGGGTATCAGGGTTTGTCCTTCGCCATTCCGATCGAGGTGGCGATGAACGTCGAGCGGCAGATCGTGACCACCGGCAAGGTCCAGCGCGGCAAGCTGGGCATCAGCATCCAGGAGGTCAACCAGGCCCTGGCCGACTCCTTCGGTCTCAGCAAGCCGGCCGGCGGCCTGGTCTCCGCCGTGGAAAAGGACGGGCCGGCCGCCAGGGCCGGCATCGAACCCGGGGACGTGATCATCGGCATCGACGGCAAGGCGGTGAATTCAGCCGGCGATCTGCCGGCGGCCGTGGCCCTGAAAAAACCGGGCGAATCGACCCGTCTGCAGATCTGGCGCAAGGGCAAGGCACAGGAGATCGAGATCAAGGTCGGCAGCTTCGGCGAGGAGAAAGTTGCAACGGCGGAAGCGCCGAGCGTCGACAAGGGGCGCCTGGGTGTCGCCGTCCGGCCGCTGACGCCGGATGAAAAGCGTCAGGCCGGCGTGACAGCCGGGCTGGTCGTCGAACAGGCCGGCGGTTCTGCCGCCAAGGCCGGCATTCGGCCGGGCGACATCATCCTGTCGGTCAACGGCCAGTCGGTCGGTAGCGTCGACCAACTGCGCGCCGCCATCGCCAGCGTCGGCAAGAAGGCGGCCATTCTGGTCGAGCGGGGAGAGTCGCGCATTTTCGTGCCGGTCGATCTCGGCTGAAAGCTGTTTCTCCGTACCGCCGCCCGGTCAGATAGCGTCCTTCTTTTTCAGCCGGTATTGCAACTGCGGCCGGGTGATGCCCAGGGTACGGGCCGCCCCGGCCAGGTTGCCGTCGGCGCGTCGCACGGCTTCGTCAATCAGGCGCGTTTCCAGGTCTTCGAAGGCGATGCCGCTGTCGAGGATGGCGTCGATCAAGGCCGAGGAGGCGCAGGGTTCCTTTTTCTGTTCGAGGCCGCCGGCCTGGGAAATCTGCGCTTCGCTGAAGTCGGTGGCAGCGACATTGGCGAACAGGTGTTCGAGCTCGATCCAGCCGCCGTTGGGGGCGAGGATGAGGCCGCGCTCGATCATGTTTTCCAGTTCGCGCACGTTGCCCGGCCATTGGTAGGCCTTGATGGCCTGCATGGCCTTGTCGCTGATGCCGAGCAACTTCTTTTCGTAAAGCGTGCAAAAGCGGGCGAGCATGGCTTCGATGAGCAGCGGGATGTCGGCGATGCGTTCGCGCAGTGGCGGAATCTGGATGGGATAGACGCTGAGCCGGTAATAGAGATCGGAACGGAAGCGCCCGGCCTTGACGGCGGCCTGCAGGTCGACGTTGGTGGCGGCGACGAGGCGGATGTTGAGCTTGCGCACCCGGTCGTCGCCCAGACGCTCGATCTCGCCTTCCTGCAGCACGCGCAGCAGCTTGGCCTGGGCGGCGAGGGGTAGTTCGCCGATTTCGTCGAGGAACAGCGTGCCGCCGTCGGCCCGCTCGAACTTGCCCATGCGCGAAGTCTGGGCGCCGGTGAAGGCGCCCTTTTCGACGCCGAACAGTTCGGATTCGATCAGGTCGTTGGGCATCGCCGCGCAATTGACCGCCACGAACGGACCCTGCTTGCGATTGCTCATTTGGTGAAGTGTGCGCGCGAAGCGTTCCTTGCCGACACCGGTTTCACCGAGCAGCAGCACGGTGACCTGGGTGCCGGAAGCCCGGGTGACCAGATCGTGGGCGTGCTGGAATCCCTTGGAATTGCCGACCAGCTGCGGTGTCTGCGTCTGTTGCGAGATGGTGGTGCGCAGATAGTCGACCTGGTGGCGCAGTTCCAGCAGGTGATTGAGCATCGAGTCGGATTCGAAGTAGCTGGCGTGCTGGTCGGCATCGTCCCACTCCTCGAGCGGCTTGCCGACGATGCGGCAGTGATTGTGGCCGCAGGCGACGCATTCGACTTCCTTGAACAGGATGAAACGGCCCATGAAAGCCGAGGTGTAACCCGAGGCGTAGCCGATCTGCGACCAGCACACCGGTTCCTCCGACTGGCCCAGTTCGCGCAGGTGGATGTCCTGTTCCCAGGAGTTCTCCCACAGGAATTCGCCGTAGAAATTGCCGCTGTCGAAATCGAGCTTCATGTCGATCGGCGTGACGGGGACGATGCCCTCCAGCATGTGGAGTTGCGGGCCGGTGAAGAAGGCGTCCTGCATCGACTGATGGCCGCGGATGCGCTTGGCCAGTTCGGCATCGCAGACGCCGGCGGCATAACCCATGCGGGTGAGCAGGCGGCGGGCGTGTTCCTTGCCGACCGAGCCGACCAGTTCGCGGCGCAAGGCACCGAGCGCCGAGGTGTGCATGAGCACCATGCGGTTCTCGGCCAGCCAGATCGTGCCGTCCTTTTCGCAAAACTTGACCAGATTGCGCAGGTCGTTCGATTCCGGGTAACGGATGGTTGTCATCTTGTCTCTCTGTCACGGATGGTCCTCGTTACCGGGGTGATCCGCTTTGTTTTTTGTACGGCTGCCTGCCGATTGGCTCGAGCCGCTTTGCTCCAGCAACCGGTAATTTTCTCGAGATTATTCCACGGTTTTGTTTGCCGTGGGGGCGCAAAATCGCTCTCCATCCATATGGCATTGCCGCATGCAAGGCGGAAAGCGGGGGTTTTGCCCGCTGTTGTTCCGGCAACAAGACCGGACAGCCGGCAGTTGATCATTTGATTGCTTTAATCAAAATTGATTCACCAAATCGTAATGATGCATTGCGGAAAAATGGCTGTCCGTTTTTTGTGATTTCAATGAAAACAGACGCTTAACTCATTGGCACGCTCCTTGATAAAGAGAGGGCCGGCAGCGATGGGCGCTGCACGGCTTTCAGGAGACGGACGATGGGGCAACAAGAAAGGCAGGGGGGGGCGTTCGATGCGGGGCGTCGTTACGTTCGCGTCTGTAACCGTCGTCCGGACGGTTTCATCGAATTCGAGTTCTCGATCGGTGACCCCGAACTGGCGGTCGAGCTGATGTTGCCCGAATCCGCATTTCACGAGTTCTGCCTGGCCAACGAGGTCATCGTGCTCGATCCGGCGACGTCGGATCAGGGCGACTGGGTTTCCCGGTTGAACGATGCCTCGCGCCAGGGTTTTGAAGACGCCGTTTGACGAAGTTTGACTACCCCGCCTGCGGGAAATAACGAGAGGAGACAACCATGCAGATTGATCTGCGCACCGTGGCCATCAAGCCCTTGCGCCATACCTTCGACCACCTGGTCGAGCGCTTCGGCGACAAGCCGGCTAGCCGCTATCAGGAGGGCAGCTACAACATCCAGCAGGAGCATATCTTCCACTACCGCCCGACCTGGGATGCGGACCGCGTGCTGTTCGACAAGAAGCGCACCAAGATTCAAATGAAAGACTGGTACGCGCTGAAGGACCCCCGCCAGTACTACTACGGCGCCTACACCATCGCCCGGGCCCGCCAGCAGGATGCCGCCGAGTCGAGCTTCGAGATGATCGAGGATCGCGGCCTGGCCGAGCTGATCCCGGCCGAGCTGAAGCAGATCGCCCTGGATGTACTGGTGCCGATGCGTCACGTCGAGTGGGGCGGCAACATGGGGAATTCCTACATCACCGCCTACGGCTACGGCACGGTCATTACGCAGCCCTGCCTGTATCACGCCATGGACCACCTGGGCGTCGCGCAGTACCTGACCCGTATCGGCCTGGTGCTGGATGGCCCGGATGCGCTCGATGCCGCCAAGGATGCCTGGATGTCCGGTGCGCTGTGGCAGCCGATGCGTCGCCATGTCGAAAACCTGCTCGTGCTGGATGACTGGTTCGAGATCTTCGTCGCCCAGAACCTGGTGCTCGAAGGCCTGCTCAACCCGATGCTCTACGACTACCTCGATGCCGAATTCTCGGCCAAGGGCGGTACGGCCATCTCGATGATGACCCGCTTCATGGCCGAATGGTCGGCCGAAACCGCCAAGTGGATCGATGCGCAGATCAAGACGGCTGCCGCCGAGTCGCCCGAGAACAAGGAGCAGCTCGGCGCCTGGGTCAAGCACTACCGCTCGGCCACCCGCGAGGCGTTGGCCCCGATTGCCCAGCGTGCCTTCGGCGACCAGGCCGACGACGTGCTGGCCGATCTCGTATCCGAATTCAACGCCCGCTGCGCCAAGCTCGGCCTGGCGGTCTAGGAGTATCCATGTCTACCGTATTCATCGCCTTTCAAACCAACGAGGACACCCGTCCCATCGTCGAGTCCATCCTCGCCGACAACCCGCATGCGGTGCTCGACGAGCAACCGGCCATGGTCAAGATCAATGCCGAGGGCCAGCTGGTCATCAAGCGCGAATCCATCGAAGAACGCATCGGCCGCAATTTCGACCTGCAGGAATTGCAGATCAACCTGATCACCCTGTCCGGGAATATCGACGAGGACGACGACCAGTTCACGCTGGCCTGGAAAAACTGAGGAAGGAGACTCTCATGGACATGAAAGCCAACAAGAAAAAGCTGGGCCTGAAGGAAAAATACGCCCATATGACCCGCGGTCTGGATTGGCAGACCACCTACCAGCCGATGGACAAGGTGTTCCCGCAGGCCACCTTCGAGGGCATCAAGATCCACGACTGGGACAAGTGGGAAGACCCGTTCCGCCTGACCATGGATGCCTACTGGAAATACCAGGCCGAGAAGGAGCGCAAGCTCTACGCGGTGCTGGATGCGTTCGCCCAGAACAACGGCCACCTCGGCATCACCGACGCCCGTTACCTGAATGCCGTCAAGCTGTTCCTGACCGGTATTTCGCCGCTCGAATACGTCGCCCACCGCGGCTTTGCCGCCGCCGGCCGCAACTTCCCGGGCGTCGGCCCGCGCGTTGCCTGCCTGATGCAGTCGATCGACGAGATTCGTCACGCCCAGACGCAGATCCACGCCCTGTCGAACTACAACAAGTTCTACGAAGGCTTCCACGCCGGTGCCGCCCACCAGATCGAACGCATCTGGTACCTCTCCGTGCCCAAGTCCTTCTTCGACGACGCCTTCTCGGCCGGCCCCTTCGAATGGATGATCGCCATCGGCTTCTCCTTCGAGTACGTGCTGACCAACCTGCTGTTCGTGCCCTTCATGTCCGGTGCCGCCTACAACGGCGACATGGCCACCGTGACCTTCGGTTTCTCGGCCCAGTCTGACGAAGCCCGTCACATGACGCTGGGCCTTGAGTGCATCAAGTTCATGCTCGAGCAGGACCCGGACAACCTGCCCATCGTCCAGAAGTGGATCGACAAGTGGGCCTGGCGCGGCATCCGCGTGCTGACCCTGGTCGGCATGATGATGGACTACATGCTGCCGAAGCGCGTCATGAGCTGGAAGGAAGCCTGGGAAATCTACTTCGAGCAGAACGGCGGCGCGCTGTTCAACGACCTGGCCAAGTACGGCATCAAGGTGCCGGACTGCATCACCCAATGCACGGTCGACAAGGAGCACATCTCCCACCAGGCCTGGTGCACCTTCTACCAGTATGCCCACGCCTCGGCCTTCCACACCTGGCTGCCGAACGCCGAGGAAATGGACTGGCTGTCCGCCAAGTATCCGAACACCTTCGACAAGTACTACCGGCCGCGTTACGAGCAGTGGCGCGAAATGGCCGACAAGGGCGAGCGCTTCTACAACAACACGCTGCCCATGCTGTGCCAGGTCTGCCAGATTCCGATGGTGTTCACCGAGCCGGACGACCCGAGCAAGATCTGCTACCGCGAATCCGACTACAACGGCGAGAAGTACCACACCTGTTCGGACGGCTGTAAGCACATCTTCGACGACGAGCCGGAGAAGTACATCCAGGCCTGGCTGCCGGTACACCAGATCTACCAGGGCAACTGCTGGCCGGAAGGCACCGACCCGACCGCCGAGGGCTTCGATCCGATGGCCAAGGTGCTCGAGTGGTATCACATCGAGAACGGCAAGGACAACCTGGACTACGAAGGCTCGGGCGACCAGGCCAACTTCGCCGCCTGGCGCGGCGCGGCCACCCAGAACACCTGATTGACCACAAGCAACGGAGGGCGATAGCGCCCTCCCGACAAGAATTTAGGAGACGAACATGGCTGTCAAAGCCCTTAGCGAATACAACTTCCCGGCCGCCGATACGCAGGACAAGTTCCACGGCAACCAGCTGCTCTACGTCGGTTGGGATGACCACCTGATGTTCTGCGCGCCGTTTGCCTACTGCATTCCGCCGAGCACAAAGTTCTCGGAACTGGTCGAGAAGCATCTGCCGCATTCGTTCGGACGTCACCCGGAGTGGGCGAAGGTCGATTTCGGCAAGGCCGTCTGGCTCAAGTCCGGCCAGCCCTTCCAGCCGGACATGAACAAGACGCTGGCCGAGCAGGGCCTCAAGCACAAGGACGTGCTGCGCCTGCAGACCCCGGGCCTGAACGGCAACGGCACCTACTTCTGATCCGAGGGCGGCATGAGTTACGAACTGACCATCGAACCGCTTGGCCAGACCATTGAAGTCGAGGATGGCCAGACCATCCTCGACGCCGCCCTGCGCGCCGGCATCTACCTGCCTCACGCTTGTTGCCACGGCCTGTGCGCAACCTGCAAGGTGCAGGTGACCGACGGCGAGATCGATCACGGCGAGGCATCGACCTTTGCCCTGATGGATTTCGAGCGCGAGGAAGGCAAGTGCCTGGCCTGCTGCGCCCGACTCGAATCGGACGTGGTGATCGAGGCCGAGATCGAGGACGATCCCGATTCGCTGAACCTGGCGGTCGAGGATTACGAAGGCGAGGTGGTCAGGATCGAATCGTTGACGCCAACGATCAAGGGTATCTGGCTCAAGCTGGACCGGCCGATGCGCTTCCAGGCCGGCCAGTACGTCAATCTGGAAATCGATGCCCTGGGCGGCCAGTCGCGCGCCTTCTCGCTGGCCAATGCGCCGCAGACCGATGATGTCGTCGAACTGAACGTGCGCATCGTGCCCGGCGGGCAAGTGACGACCTGGCTGCACGAGCAGCTGAAGGTGGGCGAGCGGCTCAAGTTCAGCGGCCCGTATGGCCGTTTCTTCGTCAAGAAGTCGGCCAACGTGCCGCTGATCTTCATGGCCGGCGGCTCCGGCCTGTCCAGCCCGAAGTCGATGATCGAGGACCTGCTCAGCGAAGGGTGCGAACTGCCGATGACGCTCGTCTATGGCCAGCGCAGTCGCGCCGAGCTGTATTACGACGCCGAATTCCGGGCGCTGGCCGAGCGGTATCCGAACTTCACCTATGTACCCTCGCTCTCCGAGGAACCGGCGGGTTCCGACTGGGACGGCGCGCGCGGTTTCGTGCATGAAGCGGCCAAGGCGCACTTCGACAACGACTTCCGTGGCCACAAGGCCTACCTGTGCGGTCCCCCGGCGATGATCGAGGCCTGCATCACGGCGCTGATCCAGGGGCGGCTGTTCGAGCGCGACATCTACATGGAGAAGTTCTTCTCCGCGGCCGACGCCTCGCAACAACTGAAAAGCCCCCTGTTCAAGAACATCTGAGCGGGAGACGGAGCGGCCATCATGATCTATTTCAACGTGCTGATCGAGGAAACCGGCGAAACCTATCGCTGTTCACCGCAGGAGTCGTTGCTTGCCGGCATGGAGCGGCTGGGCAAGAAGGGCATCCCGGTGGGGTGCCGGGGCGGCGGATGCGGCGTGTGCAAGGTGGAGATCACCGCCGGTACCTATTTCAAGCGGGTGATGAGCCGCGACTACGTCAGCGTCGAGGACGAGGCCGCGGGCCGGGTTCTGGCCTGCCGGGTACGGCCGACCAGCGACATCACGCTGAAGGTGCTGGGCAAGATGGCGAAGAACGTCTGCAGCACCCGGCCGGCCTTGCCGGCGGCGGTGTAGGGCGGAGCGCTCGGGAATGGCGACTCAGGCTTGCCGCCTCTCGTTCAGCTGGTCGGCCGGAATCGCCTGGACGGAACGGAAGGTCAGGCGGATGTGTTCGGACAGGATGTCGGCGGCCTTGTCGGCGTCGCGGTTCATGGCGGCATGGAGCAGGGCTTCGTGCTCGTTGTGGATGTCTCGCGGAATGGGCTGCAGGTAAAGCGACATGCGCCGATAGCGTTCGGCCTGCTGATAGAGGATGGACAGGAAATGCTTCAACCAGCGCGACGGGCAGGCGGCAATCAGCACCTCGTGGAAGATGCGGTTGCGTTCCTCCCATTCTTCCCGGTCTTCGCTGCCGATGCGTTTTTCCTCGGCCTTGGCCAGGCGGTGGAAGGCGGCCAGCAGATTGGCCTCCCAGGCATCGTCGCCCATGGCGATGGACTGGCGCAGGGCATTGCATTCGAGCATGACGCGGGTCTGGGTGATGTCCTCGAAATCCTCGAGCGACACCGGGGCGACGCGAAAGCCGCGCTGTCCCTGGCTGATCACCAGGGCATCGGAGATGAGCAGGGAGAGCGCCTCGCGCAGGGTGCCGGCGCCGACGCCGTAGTTGTCCTTGAGGTGCTCGACGCGGAGCTTCTCGCCCGGTGCCAGGCGGCCTTCGATGATGTCGCGCCGCAAGGCGCGGTAGGCCGATTCGACCAGGGTTTTCGGCTCGGTGGCGAGGACTTCGGCAGGTGGGCTGATGTTCATGATGTTTGGATTATTGGTAGGCCGCGGTTCCAAAATTTTAACTCGATAAACGAAATTTTCGGGTGAATTTAAAAATCTCGAGAAAATATATTGACATCGAGATTGCTTGTAAATATCGTTACGTTAAATCGATTGCATAGATTTTCATGCAATCACCCCACTCAAAAAACAGGAGAAGACAAATGGCAATGACTGGCGTACTTCGTCCCGGACACGCTCAAATGCGGGTTCTCGACATGCAAGAAAGCGTTGATTTCTACTCGAAGGTGCTGGGCCTGATCGAAACCGGTCGCGATGCCCAGGGCCGTGTTTATTTCAAGACCTGGGAAGAGCGCGATCACAGCAGCGTGATCCTGCGCCAGGCCGATACCGCCGGTATCGACTTCTTCGCCTTCAAGGTCGATAGCGATGCCACGCTGGCCAAGCTGGAGAAGGATCTGAACGCCTACGGCGTCGCCACCAAGCGCATCCCGGCCGGCGAACTGCTGGAAACCGGCGAGCGCGTGCGCTTCACGCTGCCGACCGGTCACGACATCGAGCTGTATGCCCACAAGACCGCCATCGGCAACGAGATGGGCGAACTCAATCCGGAAGCCTGGTGCGCCAACGCCGAGAAGGGCATCGCCCCGATCCGCCTCGACCATGCGCTGCTCTACGGTCCGGACATCGAGAAGGCCCAGGCCATCCTGCAGGACGTCCTCGGCTTCTACCTCGTCGAGCACATCGCCCTCGATGACAATCAGGATCTGGCCATCTGGCTGTCGTGCTCGACCAAGGCCCACGACATCGCTTTCGTCCGTCATCCGGAGCCGGGCAAGCTGCACCACGTTTCCTTCCTGCTCGAAACCTGGGAGCAGGTGCTGCGTGCCGCCGACATCATGTCGATGAACCGCGTGTCCATCGACATCGGTCCGACCCGTCACGGCGTCACCCGCGGCACGACCATCTACGCCTTCGACCCGAACGGCAACCGCTTTGAAACCTTCTGCGGCGGCAACTATGCCTATCCCGACCAGAAGCCGACCAAGTGGACGATGGATGAAGTCGGTGCGGCCGTGTTCTATCACGACCGCAAGCTCAACGATCGCTTCCTGACGGTGGTGACCTGATGCAAGTCGCCGTCAGCACGCCGGGAATCACGGCCGAGGCAGCTTCCGCCGCCTGTGCGGCGGCGGTTGCCTTCGCGGCAGCGAAGGGCTGGAGGATCAACGTCGCGGTCGTCGATCGTGGCGGCAACCTGATGGCCTTCCTGCGCCAGCCGGGGGCCTTCATCCACTCCATCGACATCGCCATCGACAAGGCCTACACGTCGGCCAGCTTCGGCTTCCCGACCAAGGCCTGGATGGGCGCCATCGGGCACGACGACGGGATGAAGTTCGGCTTCTCCAACCAGCCGCGGCTGATCGTGTTCGGCGGCGGCCTGCCGGTTCCCGGGGAGGGCGGCGAATGGATCGGCGGCATCGGCGTTTCCGGTGCCTCCGAATCCGAAGACGAGGAATGTGCGCGTGCGGGGCTGGCCGCCATCGGGCTGGCCTGATTCCGGCAGAACAGCAAACCCAACAAGGATAACAAGGGCAATGAAACAAATCCTGAATTTCATCAATGGCGAATTTGTCGCCACCGGCAAGCAGTTCGAGAAGCGCACGCCGCTCGACAACAGCGTGATCGGCATGGTGCACGAAGCCGGCAAGGCCGAGGTCGATGCCGCGGTCAAGGCCGCGCACGAGGCGCTGGAAGGCCCGTGGGGCAAGATGACCGTGGTCGAGCGCACCGACATCCTGAACAAGGTGGCCGACGAGATCAACCGTCGCTTCGACGAATTCCTCGAAGCCGAATGCGCCGACACCGGCAAGCCGAAGAGCCTCGCCTCGCATATCGACATTCCGCGTGGTGCCGCCAACTTCAAGATTTTCGCCGACGTGATCAAGAATGCGCCGACCGAGTTCTTCGAAATGGCCACCCCGGATGGCAGGGGCGCCATCAACTACGCCATGCGCCGCCCGGTCGGCGTGGTCGGCGTCGTCTGCCCGTGGAACCTGCCGCTGCTGCTGATGACCTGGAAGGTCGGCCCGGCGCTCGCCTGCGGCAATACGGTCGTCGTCAAGCCGTCGGAAGAAACCCCGTCCACCGCCACGCTGCTTGGCGAGGTGATGAACGCCTGTGGCGTGCCGAAGGGCGTCTACAACGTCGTGCATGGCTTCGGCCCGAATTCGGCCGGTGAATTCCTGACCACCAACCAGGACGTCAACGCCATCACCTTCACCGGTGAAACCCGTACCGGCGCCGCCATCATGAAGGCCGCTGCCGAGGGCGCCCGTCCGGTGTCGCTGGAGATGGGCGGCAAGAACCCGGCCATCGTCTTTGCCGATGCCGATCTCAACGTCGCCATCGAAGCCACGCTGCGTTCCTGTTTCGCCAACTGCGGCCAGGTCTGCCTGGGCACCGAGCGCGTCTATGTCGAACGTCCCTTCTTCGAGACCTTCGTCGCCGCGCTGAAGGCCGGTGCCGAAAAGCTCAAGCTGGGCGTGCCGAGCGACCCGACCACCAACATGGGGCCGCTGGTCAGCCAGGAGCACCGCGACAAGGTGCTGTCGTACTACAAGAAGGCGGTCGACGAGGGCGCCACGGTCGTTACCGGCGGCGGCATTCCCGAGATGCCGGGCGAACTGGCCAACGGCGCCTGGGTGCAGCCGACCATCTGGACCGGTCTGGACGACAACGCCGCCGTCGTGCGCGAGGAAATCTTCGGGCCCTGCACGACGGTCATGCCCTTCGACAGCGAAGACGAAGTGATCAAGCGCGCCAACGACACGACCTACGGCCTGGCCGCGTCGATTTTCACGCAGGACGTCAATCGCGCCCATCGCGTGGCCGGCAAGATCGAAGCCGGCCTGGTCTGGGTGAACAGCTGGTTCCTGCGCGACCTGCGTACCCCGTTCGGCGGTGCCAAGCAGTCGGGTATCGGTCGCGAGGGCGGCGTGCATTCGCTGGAGTTCTACACCGAGCTCAAGAACGTCTGCATCAAGCTGTAAGGCGATCCGGACATTGGCCGCCCGGCGGCCGATTCAACAGAGGAAAGATCACGATGGACAAAGCACAAATTCTCCAACTGGGCGACGAACTGTACGAGGCGCTGACTGGCGGCAAGACGGTGAGCCCGCTGACCTCGCGCGGTTTCGACATCACTATCGAGGATGCCTATCACATCCAGCAGCAGATGATTTCGCGTCGCCTGGAAAAAGGCGAAAAGGTCATCGGCAAGAAGATCGGCGTCACCAGCAAGGCGGTCATGAACATGCTCGGCGTGCATCAGCCGGACTTCGGCTACCTGCTCGACGGCATGGTGTACAACGAGGGCGAGTCGATTGATATGTCGACGCTCATCCAGCCGAAAGCCGAGGGCGAAATCGCCTTCCTGCTCAAGAAGGACCTGCAGGGTCCGGGCGTGACGGCCGCCGATGTACTGGCCGCCACCGAAGGCGTCATGGCCTGTTTCGAGATCGTCGACTCGCGCATTACCGACTGGAAGATCAAGATCCAGGACACCGTCGCCGACAACGCTTCCTGCGGTGTTTTCGTGCTCGGCGACCAACTGGTCGACATCAGCAAGGTCGACCTCGCCCTGTGCGGCATGGTGCTCGAGAAGAACGGCGAAATCGTCGTCACCGGCGCCGGTGCCGCGACGATGGGCCACCCGGTCAATGCCATGGTCTGGCTGGCCAATACGCTCGGCAAGCTGGGCATCGCCCTGAAGGCCGGCGACATCGTGTTGTCCGGTGCGATGGGGGCGATGGTTCCGGTGGGCAGGGGCGACAACCTGCGGGTCAGCATCGGCGGTATCGGCGGCTGCTCGGTACGCTTCGTCTGAGCGGATCGCCCGATATGGATCTCCGGATTTCCGGCAAGACGGCAGTCGTCAGCGGTTCCACCGCCGGCATCGGCTTCGCCATCGCCAGCGAACTGGCCCGCGAAGGTGCCAGCGTGGTGATCAACGGGCGCAGCCAGGCCGGTGTCGATGCGGCGGTGGCCCGCTTGCGTTCGTTGCCCGGCGATGTCCGGGTCCGCGGCGTGGCCGCCGATCTGTCGAGTGCCGCCGGTTGCCAGGTGTTGTTCGACGCCTGTCCGCAGGCCGACATCCTGGTCAACAACCTCGGCATCTTCGACCCGAAGCCGTTCGCGGCCATCGCCGACGACGAATGGCTGCGCTTCTTCGACATCAACGTGATGAGCGGCGTCCGTCTGGCGCGCCACTACCTGCCGGCCATGCAGGCGGCCAACTGGGGGCGCGTCGTGTTCATTTCCAGCGAGTCCGGCATCAACACGCCGGGCGAGATGGTGCATTACGGCATGACCAAGTCGGCCCAGCTGGCCGTGTCGCGCGGCCTCGCCCAGAGTTGCGCCGGCACCGGCGTCACGGTCAATGCCGTGCTGCCCGGTCCGACCCGTTCGGAAGGCGTCGCCGAGTTCTTCGGCAAGCTGGCCGCCGACTCCGGCATCGGCCTCGATGAAATGGAGCATCGCTTCTTCGCCGAAGCCCGGCCGACCTCAATTATCAAACGCATGATCGATCCGGCCGAAGTCGCTGCGTTGGTCGCCTACGTCTGCAGCGCCCGCGCTGCCGCGACGACCGGCGCCGCGCTGCGCGTCGAGGGCGGCATCGTTTCCACCATTTGTTGAATATCCCCTCAAGGAAAATTCCATGACCCAGAAAATCAAATGCGCGCTGATCGGCCCCGGCAACATCGGCACCGACCTGCTCTACAAGCTCAAGCGCAGCCCCTTCCTCGAACCGGTGTGGATGGTCGGCATCGATCCTGAATCGGAAGGTCTGAAGCGTGCCGCCGACATGGGCCTCAAGGTCACCGCCGACGGTGTCGACGGCTTGCTGCCCCACGTGCTCGCCGACAACGTCCAGATCGCCTTCGACGCCACCTCGGCCTACGTCCATGCCGAGAACACCCGCAAGCTCAACGCGCTGGGTGTCCTGATGATCGACCTGACGCCGGCCGCCATCGGCCCCTACTGCGTGCCGCCGGTCAACCTCAAGGAGCATGTCGGCAAGCGCGAAATGAACGTCAACATGGTCACCTGCGGCGGCCAGGCCACGATCCCCATGGTCGCCGCGGTTTCCCGCGTCCAGCCGGTCGCCTACGGCGAAATCGTCGCCACGGTGTCGTCCAAGTCGGCCGGTCCGGGCACCCGCAAGAATATCGACGAATTCACCCGCACCACGGCCGGGGCCGTCGAGAAGGTCGGCGGCGCCAAGAAAGGCAAGGCCATCATCATCATCAACCCGGCCGAACCGCCGCTGATCATGCGCGACACCGTGCACTGCCTGACCGAAACCACGCCGGATCAGGAAAAGATCACCGAATCCATCCACGCCATGATCAAGGAAGTCCAGAAATACGTCCCGGGCTACCGACTGGTCAATGGTCCCGTCTTCGACGGCAACCGCGTTTCCGTCTTCATGGAAGTCCAGGGCCTGGGCGATTTCCTGCCGACCTACGCCGGCAACCTCGACATCATGACCGCCGCCGGTGCCCGCACCGCCGAAATGTTCGCCGAAGAAATGATCAAGGGCACGCTCACCCTTGAGCCGGTGAAAGCCTAAGGAACAGGAGAAAAACAAATGACTCTCAAAGGCAAGAAAATCACCGTCCACGATATGACCCTGCGTGACGGCATGCACCCCAAGCGTCACCTGATGAGCCTCGAGCAGATGGTCTCCATCGCCACCGGCCTCGACGCCGCCGGCATTCCGTTGATCGAAGTCACCCACGGCGACGGCCTGGGCGGTTCCTCGGTGAACTACGGCTTCCCGGCCCACACCGACGAGGAATACCTCGGCACCGTCATCCCCAAGATGAAGCAAGCTAAGGTCTCGGCCCTGCTGCTGCCCGGCATCGGCACCGTCGATCACCTGAAGATGGCCCGTGATCTCGGTGTGAACACTATCCGCGTGGCCACCCACTGCACCGAGGCCGATGTCTCCGAGCAGCACATCACCATGGCCCGCAAACTGGATATGGACACCGTCGGTTTCCTGATGATGGCCCACATGAACAGTCCGGAAGGGTTGGTCAAGCAGGCGAAGCTGATGGAATCCTACGGCGCCAACTGCATCTACGTCACCGATTCCGCCGGTCACCTGCTGCCGGAAACCGTCAAGTCCCGCCTGAGTGCGGTGCGTGCAGCCCTGAAGCCGGAAACCGAACTCGGCTTCCACGGCCACCACAACCTGGCCATGGGCGTCGCCAACTCCATCGCCGCCATCGAAGTCGGCGCCAACCGGATCGACGCGGCGGCTGCAGGCCTGGGCGCCGGGGCGGGCAACACGCCGATGGAAGTCTTCATCGCCGTGTGCAGCCTGATGGGCATCGAGACCGGTGTTGATGTGGCGAAGATCACCGATGTGGCCGAAGACCTGGTCGTGCCGATCATGGACTTCCCGATCCGCATCGACCGCGATGCGCTGACCCTCGGCTATGCCGGCGTCTATGGCTCCTTCCTGCTCTTCGCCAAGCGTGCCAGTGCCAAGTACGGCGTGCCGGCCCGCGACATCCTGGTCGAACTGGGGCGTCGCGGCATGGTCGGCGGCCAGGAGGACATGATCGAGGATACCGCCATCACCATGGCGCGCGAACGGGGGCTGATCGCATGAAACTGAATCAGAAAACCATTGCCGAGCTGGCTGAGTTGCTCGAAAACGCCGAGCTGCAGGCACACGATGTCGTCAAGATCACCGATGCCCATCCCGAGATGGATTGGGACGATGCCTACGCCATCCAGAACGAAATCCTGCGCCGCAAGCTGGCGCGCGGCAATCGCGTCGTCGGCCTGAAGTGCGGCCTGACCTCGCGGGCCAAGATGAAGCAGATGGGGGTCGAGACGCCGTGCTTCGGTTTTCTGGTCGACTATTTCACCGTGCCGGATGGCGGCGAGGTGAAGATCGCGGAACTGATCCATCCCAAGGTCGAACCGGAAATCGCCTTCGTACTCAACAAGCCGCTCAGGGGGCCGGGCTGCCACGTCGGCACCGTGCTGGCCGCCACCGATTTCGTGATGCCCGGCATCGAGGTCATCGACTCGCGCTACCGCGATTTCAAGTTCGACCTGAAGAGCGTGATCGCCGACAACTGCTCGTCGTCGCGCTATGCGCTGGGCGGCATGGCGGTGCCGGTGGCCGGACTCGACCTGCGCACGCTGGGCGTGGTCATGGAGAAGAACGGGCAGGCCGTCGCCATCGGCGCCGGTGCGGCCGTGCTCGGTCACCCGGCGGCGGCCATCGCCATGCTGGCCAATCATCTCGGCGCCCGTGGCGAAGAGATTCCGGCCGGCACCATGATTCTCTCCGGCGGGGTGACCGAAGCCGTCGCCGTGGAGGTGGGAGACCACGTCAATCTGCGCATCCAGTCACTGGGAAGCGTCAGCATCAAATTCGCCTGAGGAGATCGCCATGCCCTTTGCACAAATCTACCTGATCGAAGGCCGTAGCGACGAGCAGAAGAAACTGCTCATCGAGAAGGTCAGTGCCGCGATGTCCGAAGCATTGGGGGCGCCGCTGGAAAACACCCGGGTGTGGATACAGGACGTGCCCAAGGCCCAGTGGGGCATCGGCGGCAAGACCGCCAAGGAGCTCGGGCGCTAGGGCTGACCGTAGCGGGCCGGGGACGAGCCTCGACCCGCCGGGCGATGCCGGGCCGATAGCGGACGGGTATCGGGAAAGCGACTGAATGGCAGGGGCGGTATTGGCCGATACAGGCCATTATTGAGCCAATAAAAAATATCGAGATTTTCCGCAATTAACGGGATCGAATGCAAATCCCGGAATAAGCGGAAAGCGGAGCAAATCAAGGGTGTGCCGAAAGCACGGCTGCCCGGTCAGGAGGAGGTTTTATGAGGCGGATTTCTGCCGTACGACCATTGCCGCTGGGTCTGGCGATGATGGGCCTGTGGTTGTCGGCCTGCACGCAGGCGCCGGACATGTCGGGCATTGCGTCGGAACGCGAGCGTTCGGTGAAGCGCTATGACATCAGCCAGGCGATTGCGGCCAACGACAAGGTGATCGTGGTCGGCACGCAAAGCGGTGTCGTGCTGGTTTCCGCCGACAAGGGGGCCACCTGGAAGCGGCAGGCACTGGGCCAGACGTCGTTGATCGACATTGCCGTCTGCGCCGACAAGACCTTCGTCGCCATCGACCATTACCACAAGCTGTGGTCGGCCGATGCCGAGGGCAAGGTCTGGCAGTCGGTCAAGCTCGAGCAGCCGCGCACGCCGCTGGCCGTGGCCTGCAGCCCGCAGGGCGGCTGGTGGGTGGCCGGCACCAATGCGGTGATCGCCGGCAGTACCGATCAGGGCAAGAGCTGGCAGGTGACCGACCTGGGTGAGGATACCCAGATCACCACCATCCAGTTCGTCAACGACAAGCAGGCGGTGGCGCTGGGCGAGTTCGGCCTGAGCGTGCGGTCGGATGACGGCGGCGCGACCTGGAAGAAGGGGCCGAAGATTCCCGGCGACTTTTATCCCTACGCCGCACTGTTCCGCGACGCCCGCGAAGGCTGGGTGAGCGGCATTGCCGGCCAGATGCTGCATACCCGCGATGGCGGCCAGACCTGGCAGAAACAGGTCAATGCCACGCAGGCTGCACTGAACCGCCTGTTCATGCACGACGGCGTGCCCTACGGCGTCGGCAGCGGCGGCATCGTCGCGCGTCTCGAAGGCGACAGCTGGCGCAACGTGCCTTATCCCGATCCGCTGCCGATGTTCCTCGG
Source organism: uncultured Azonexus sp. (assembly GCA_937983545.1). Taxonomy (GTDB): domain Bacteria; phylum Pseudomonadota; class Gammaproteobacteria; order Burkholderiales; family Rhodocyclaceae; genus Azonexus. The sequence continues at coordinate 2,188 of CALJZP010000110.1, read as the reverse complement.
CGGCGGCGCTTCCCTGCCCGGCCAGGCGGCCATCGTCATCGGCGGCCCCGGCGGCCTGCTGCGCACCGTCGGCACGGCGAACAACAAATAGACCCGGGAGCAGACAAGAACATGGTTAGCAAACTCCGTCATTCCATTACCCACCGCCTGCATCAGGGCGAGGAGTGGATTTTCCGCAATCCGAAGATCGTGCTGTCGCTGGTCCTCGCCGTGACGCTGCTGTTCGGCATGGCGCTGCCCAAGCTGCGCGTATTCACCGACTTTTCCGACCTGCTGCCGCAGAACCACGGCTATATCAAGGTCTACAACCGCCTGAAGGAGAATTTCGGCGGCGCCAACATGCTGGTGATGTCCATCGAGGTCGAGCAGGGCACCATCTTCAACGATGAAACCCTCAAGCTGATCCACGAGGCGACGCAGGGCGTGGACAACCTGCCGGGCGTCAACCACAACCTGGTTTCCAGCCTGACCCACCGCACGGCGCGCAAGGTCTTCCTCGACGACCAGGGCGGCTTCGCTTCCGAGTCCTACTACGACCCGCTCAAGCCGACCCGCACCGTCGCCGAACTGGAGCAGTTGAAGAAGGATGTCATCGCCAACCCGACCATCTACGGCCTGCTCGTCTCGCCGGACATGAAGGCGGCGCTGATCAAGGCGCAGCTCAACGAGGGCGACATCGACTATCCGGCGACCTTCGCGGCGCTGCAGGAGGTGCGCAAGACGCTGGCCAAGCCCGGCCACCAGATCTACGTGACCGGCAATCCGGTACTGACCGGCTGGGTCTACACCTACTTGAACCAGATCGTCGAGATCATGGCCTACACCCTGGCCCTGCTGGCAACGCTGCTCATCGTCTATTTCCGCCGCTTCTACGGCATCGCCCTGCCGCTGCTCGGTATCGCGCTGTCGTCGATCTGGGGTCTCGGCTTCATGGCGGCGATGGGCATCAACCTCGAGCCGCTGTCGCTGCCGATCCCCTTCCTGATCGCCGCCCGCGCCACGTCGCACGGCGTCCAGCTGGTCGTCCGCTACTACGAGGAACTGGCTATCGTCCATGACGGCAAGAAGGCCGCCCGCAACGCGCTCGACGCCCTGTTCCGTCCGGGATCGCTGGCCATCATCGTCGATGCGGTGGGGATCGCCGTGCTGGTGCTCGGCGCCGCGCCGTTCAACCACAAGCTGGGTATCGCGGCCGGTTTCTGGGGTTTCTCGGTGATCTTCACGGTGCACTTCATGGTGCCGCTGGCCCTGACCGTGCTGCCTGCACCGAAGAAGCACGAGAACGGCAACGCGTGGATGCGCAATTTCCTCGGCAAGACCATGTCGCTGACCGGCGGCACCGAGGGCGGTGCCCGCTCCATCCTGATCCTGACCCTGATCGGCGCCATCGGCGGCAGCTACCTGGTCGGCAAGGTCCAGCTCGGCGAGTCAGAACCGGGTTCGCCGCTGCTGCACCGCGACCACGACTACAACATCTCGACCAAGGCGATCAACACGCGCTTCCCGGGTTCCGAAGAGCTGCACGTCGTCGCCCGCACCGACGAGAAGGGCGGCATCAAGCGCCCGGAAGTCATGGCCGCCATCGAGCGTTTCCAGGCGCACATGCTGTCCGACCCGCAACTGGGTGGCACCAAGGCCATGCCCGGCGTCGTTCGCGTGGTCAACAAGCTGACCCACAACGACGATCCGCGCTGGATGCAATTGCCCGATACGGCCGATGAAATCGGCGGCCTGATGTTCGCCTACATGGCCTCCAGCCCGATCCCCGGTGCCTTGAAGGAGTTCGTCACGCCCGATGAGGACGAGGCCGACATGGTGTTCTATTACAAGGATCACCAGGCCGACACCATCAACCGCGTCGTCGCGCTGGCCGAGGAGGGCATCAGGCAGATCGAGAAGGACGTGCCGGGCCTGCACATCGAACTGGGCGGCGGCATCATCGGCGTCACGGCGGCCGGCAACCAGGCGCTGCACACCGATCACATGATCATCATCCCGGCGGTCATGATCCTGGCCTTCGTCATCGTCATGGTCTATTACAGCTCGGTGCACGCCGGCTGGCTGATGATCCTGCCGATGCTGTTCTCGACGCTGATGACCTATGCCTACATGGGGGCGCTCAACATCGGCATCAACGTGAACACGGTGCCGGTCATTGCCGTCGGGGTTGGCGTCGGCATCGACTATG
>CALJZP010000109.1 GCA_937983545.1 uncultured Azonexus sp. | reverse complement strand
CGACATTGCCCTGCCAGCGATAGACGGATTGCACGCGCGGGAGGATGTTCACGCAGGCGGCGAGCTGTTCCTCGACGACCGCCAGCGCGATGGCGTTGGCGGTTTCCTCGTCGGGGCAGTTGGTGATGACGATCAGCGTTTCCATTGGGGAATTCTACTTGAGCAGCCGGCGGCGGGTCAGGTGCAGGGCGATGGCAAAGGCTACGCCCGTCGTGGCGAGCAGCGCCATGATGTGCATCAGGGCATCGGCCGGTACTTGCCCGGCCAGCAGCGGGCGAACCAGCGCCACCCCCTGAGCCAGCGGCAGCCAGCCGCCGATGGCGGCGAGCCATCCGGGGAGCTGGTCGGTCGGGAAGAAAACGCCGGAAATCAGCGTCATCGGCGTAATGAACAGCGTGAAGTAATACATGAAGAAGTCGTAGCTCGGCGCCAGTGCATTCCAGATCAGGCCCAGCGCGGCGAAGGCCAGGCCGGTCAGCACGATGGCCGGGAGCGCCCAGAGCATCAGCGGGCCGTTGGTCAAGCCCATGGCCGTGATGACGACCAGGATGGCGGCGCCGGAGAACAGCGATTTGGTCGCCGCCCAGAACAGTTCGCCGGCGACCACGTCGGCCAGTCCGAGCGGCGTGTTGAGAATGGCGTCCCAGGTCTTCTGCACGTGCATGCGCGAGAAGGCCGAATACAGGGCCTCGAAGGTGGCGGCATTCATCGTCGATGCGCAGACCGTGCCGGCGGCGAGGAAGGCGACATAGGGCTGGCCGTCCACGCTGGGCAGCATGGCGCCCAGGCCGTAGCCGAGGCCGAGCATGTAGATCAGCGGATCGGCGAGATTGCCCAGGATGGAGGGCAAGGCCAGCTTCCGCCAGACCAGGAAGTTGCGTTGCCACACCGGCAGGAAGCCGGTCAGGCTTGGGCGATGGGCGGGCAAGGTGGCGTGCATCGGGGCGGTTGTTCGGCAAAGGGGCGACGGGGACAGTCTGCCATTCTAGGGGCGCTGCGACGCGCCGACCGTAATGCTTTGTGACAGCGTTCGGCGGGCCGTCTGCCGGGGCGGATCAGCCGGTGGCTTCCGGCAGGCAGGCCTGGGCGAGTTCGGGCAGCTGTTCCGGTGTCAGCTTGAGGCAGGCGAGGCTGGCATCGCCGAGCTTTTTCCATTCGCAGTCCTGTGACTGGGCGGTTTTCTGCTGGATCAGGTATTCGGCCAGTTGCGCGACGGCGATCAGGTGACGGGTGCGATCCGTCAGATTCAGGCCGCCTTCGAGGGCGGCCCGATCATGGTGATGGCGAATAGCCTGGCAGGTTTCCTCCGGCAGCAGCCAGTCTTCCGCCAGTTGGGCGCCGAGCTGGGCATGGTTGAGGCCGATGGCCTGCTCTTCCATGTCGGTGAAGCTCACGGTTTCTTCCTGGTTGGCCTTGATCAGGACATCGCGGTATTCCGGAAAGGGAATCATCAGCATCGGGATGCCGCTGTCGCGGAATAGCGCAAAGGTGTGGGCGTCTTCCGGGCGGATGCCGATGCCATTGCCGATCTCCTTGACCAGCATGGCCGAGACTTCGGCCGTCGTGGCCGATGCATCCCAGAAGCGGTCCATGTTCGGGACGTGCTTGAATACCTGCTGCAGAGACAGTCCGGCGATGGTCCTGAGTACCTGCTTGAGCCCCAGCACGAGCAGGGCTTCCTGCACCGTCGGCACTTTCTTGCCGAACGAGAAGAACGGCGAATTGGCGACCTTGATCACGCCGGCGGAGAGGGCAACGTCCTGACCGAGCAGCTTGGCGAGAAAAAGGAAATCGGGATTGTCCTTGGCCGTTTCCTGTTCGATCTGGACGAGGATGGTCGGTCGCGGCGGGATGCCGATATCGCGGAGTTCAATCTTCATCCGGGATTCGACGGCATCGGCCGTCGTCTTCCGGTGGTCGGCGGGATTGTGCTGGAGGTCTTCCACGCGAGTCTCGGTCAAGGTAATGAGCCGCCGATTATATGCCTTATGTCATAGTTTGCGAGAGGGCCGCAACATATTGTCCGGCCTTTGCCCGGCCGCCGGACCCAGGTGCCGAAGCGGCGGAGCTCAGTCGCGCAACTCGCGGCCGGTCAGCTTGATGAAAACGTCTTCGAGGTTGGAGGCGCGGTGTACGTAGCGCAGGCCTTCGGCTTCGGCCAGCGCGGCGAGCAAGGGGCGCGGGTCGCGGCAGTAGAAGAAGGCGGTTTCGCCGCTGGTTTCGACGCGCTCGCACAGCAGGCGGTGACGTTCGACGAAGGGCGTTAGCTGGCCGCGCGCTTCATCGAAGACTTCGACAACCTGCGGTTCGATGTACTCCGCGATCAGGGCGCGCGGGCTGCCCTCGGCGATCTTGCGGCCGTGGTCGATGACGATCAGCGTGTCGCACAGGCGCTCCGCCTCGTCCATGAAGTGAGTGGTCAGGATCAGTGTCTTGCCGGCCGACTTGAGCTGCTTCAGCCGATCCCAGATCAGGTGACGGGCCTGCGGATCAAGACCGGTCGTCGGCTCGTCGAGAAAGACGATATCGGGGTCGTTGATCAGCGCACGGGCCAGGGTCAGCCGTCGTTTCATGCCGCCCGACAGCGTGGCGATGCGGGCGTCCGCCTTGCCGGCCAGCCCGGCGAAATCGAGCAGCTGCGGGATATGGCGGCGGATGTCGCTATCCGCCATGCCGAAATAGCGGCCGAAGACGAGCAGGTTTTCGGCGCAGGTGAAATCGGGGTCGAGGTTGTCGAACTGCGGCACGACACCGACCCGGGCCCTGGCCAGCTGCGCGGCGGCGGGAATGGCATGCCCGTTCAGCGTGATGTCGCCGCCGGCCGGTGCCGTCAGGCCGAGGCAGAGGCGCAGCGTGGTCGTCTTGCCGGCGCCGTTCGGGCCGAGCAGGCCGAAACAGGTGCCGGAATCGACCGCGAAGGAAAGCCCGGCGACCACCTCCTGGTCGCCGTAGGCCTTGCGCAGGTTGCGGACGTCTAGTGCCGCCACGCGCGGGTGATGATGTCGCGGATGACGTGCAGGCGACGGTGGAAGAAGTGATCGGCGCCGGGCACGACGACGACGGGCAGGTCGAGCGGCAAGGCCCACTCGAAGACGTTGCTCAGCGGCACCAGCGTGTCGTCCGAGCCATGGATGACGATGGTGTCGTGCGGCACGGCCTCGGTATCGTAATGCCGCGTGCTTTCCACGTAACCGGCCGCCGTGCCGACCAGGACCAGGCGCTGGGCCGGATGTCCGGCTTCCTTGAGTCGCTTGGCGACGCGGCTCTGGCAGTAGGCACCGAAGGAGAATCCGGCGAGTACGATCGGCAGGTCGCCGCAGCGGCGCCTGGCTTCCTCCAGCACGGCGAGCAGGTCGTCGGTTTCGCCGCGGCCTTCGTCATGCAGGCCTTCGGTGCCGCCGACACCCCGGAAATTGGGGCGGAAGGCAGCGTAGCCGAGGCCGACGAAGGTGCGCGCCAGGGTGTAGGCCACCTTGTTCGTATTGGCGCCGCCGCCGAGCGGATGCGGATGGGCGACCAGCGCGATGCCTTTCGGCGCATCCGGACGCTCCATGATGATGTCGATCTTGCCGGCCGGGCCGTCGATCAGGATTTTTTCTTCGGGGGCTTTCATGTCATCAGATCTTCAAACGGTCTACGACCTTGCCGCCGATCAGGTGTTCCTGGATGACCTCCTCGACATCTTCCTTGTCGATGAACGAATACCAGGTTTCCTCGGGGTACACCACCATGACCGGCCCGTTGTCGCAGCGACCGAGGCAGCCGGCCTTGTTGATGCGGATGGCGCCGGGGCCGTTCTGCTTCAATGCGCCGATGCGATCCTTGGCATAGGCGAACAGGTCGGAGCCGCCGAGATTGTTGCAGCATTGCTCGCCAGCCTCGCGCTGGTTGGTACAGAAAAAGACGTGGTGTTTGAAATAGCTCATGCGGGTTCTCCTGTGCAGACCCGCATTATAGGCGAGGGGCCTGGTGGTGGGCGCCTATGCGCCTGCCTGCCCCGCCGGTGGGGTGTGCGGCCGGGAGAGGCTGGTCAGCAGGAGCTTGAGAAAGACCCCCGGATCGATGGGTTTGGTGGTGAAATGATCCATGCCGGCCGCCAGGCAGCGTTCCCTGTCGTCGGCAAAGGCGTTGGCGGTCATGGCGATGATCAGCAGATCGCTGCCTCCGGGCAGCGCACGGATACGGCGTGTCGCTTCGAGGCCGTCCATTTCCGGCATCTGCATGTCCATCAGGATCAGGTCGTAGCGGCGCTGTCCGGCCATCCGGACTGCCTCGACGCCGTTCTCGGCGGTATCGACCCGGAAACCGATATCGTCGAGAAGGATCTGGGCCACCTCTCGGTTCACCGGCTCGTCCTCCACCAGCAGGACGGAAATTCCGGAATACAACTCGCGCAGCGAGGCTTCGCAATCGTCGGGATGGACGGGCTCGGGTATCGGGACATCGGCCGATTTCTTCAGGCGGGCGGTGAACCAGAAGGTGCTTCCCTTCCCCGGTTCGCTGCGCACACCGGCCTCGCCGCCCATGGCCGCGGCGATGTGCGCGGTGATGGCGAGTCCCAGGCCGGTGCCGCCATATTTCCGGGTGGTCGAACCGTCGGCCTGTTCGAAGGCGTTGAACAGGCGCGCCTGGGCCTCGGGGGCGATGCCGATGCCGGTATCTTCGACCTCGAAGCGCAGGATCACGTGTTCCGGCTCATCGGCCTGCAGGCGCACGCGCAATGCGACACTGCCCTGCTCGGTGAATTTCACGGCATTCGAGGCGTAATTGAGCAGGCATTGCTGGAGACGTGTCTGGTCGCCGATCAGGCGGCTCGGCAGATCGCCCGGCGGTTCGCAGATCAACTCCAGGTGCTTTTCGAGCACGCGCTCGTGCAGCATGGAACGGACGTTCTCGAAAAGCGTGGCCGGTTCGAATGCCGTTTCCTCCAGCACCAGCTTTCCGGCTTCGATCTTGGAGAGATCGAGCACCATGTTGATGACTTCGAGCAGATGCTGGCTGGCGGCTTCCAGCTTGCCGAGGCGGCTGCTCTGCTCCGGTGCCAGGCCGCTGCGGCGGATCAGGAGCGCCATGCCGTTGATGGCATTGAGCGGGGTACGGATTTCGTGGCTCATGTTGGCCAGGAAGATGCTCTTGGCACGATTGGCCTGTTCCGCGGCTTCCTTGGCCTGATACAGGGCGACGGTGCGTTCGTCGACACGTGCTTCAAGCTGGGTGTTGAGGTCGCGCAATTCCTGTTCGCGGGCCAGGATGGCACCGGCCATGTGGCCGATGTCGGACGACAGGCGGTTGAATTCCGCGATCCGTCCGTGCGGCCATTGATTGGCGGCTTGCCCGAGGGCGAGCTGGTGCGCCCGACTGACGATGCCCGACAGCGGCCGCATCAGGCGTCTGGCCGCGTAGAGCGAGAGCAGGGCGCCGATGGCCAGCGAGGCCAGGAAGCCGCCGACCACGATCAATACGGTCATGCGGATTTCCGGATTGGCGAATCCGGCCGGCAGGCGGGCGATGAACGACCAGCCGAGCGCCTGGGAGCGTGCCCCGCCGACGTAGTACTGTTGGCCGGAGAAACTGAACTGGGTGGGCAGTTCCTCGCCCTTGAGCACGGCGTTGAGGATGGGCGAATTGTAGAGATTGAGTGTGCCGAGCAGTTTGGTCGACTCCGTATCGGCCAGCAGTTCGCCCCGTTGATCGATGACCCAGATGGTTCGCTGCTTGTCGACCGGATTGCGGTCCAGGATATTGAGCAGGTAATCGAGCGGTATCTCGGCAAGCAGAACGCGGCCGCCGTGCACCGGTACGGCCAGGCCGACGGTGACGACGCCGCTGAGCGACGAGAGGTATTTGTCGCTCCATACCGGCGTGCCCCGGTGGTGAGCTTCGCGGACGAGCGGCGTCGCCGACAGGTCGCTGCCGAGTACTTCACGCTCCAGATGGCGATATTCCGGTGTCAGGCCGGCATTGATCACCTCGCCGCCCGGCGAGAGCAGGTACAGCGCCCGGAATACCTTGCCGCCAGCGACCGCCTGGCTGATCAGGGTGGCCGGCGCTTCGCTGTTGAGCAGGGCGGAGGCGACCAAAGCCAGCTGTTCCTGCTGCGCCAGCATCTGCATTTCGATGCGGAACGCCAGCTCGCGGGCATCGCTTTCGGCGCGGGTGCGGATTTCGGATTCCAGTTGCGGAATCCGGATCAAAAGAAAGATCGAGCCGACAATCAGAAAAGTCAGCGTCGATGTGACGGCCAGCAGGACACCCAGGTAGGCATGCAGGGGCCATTCACGCAGTCGGGTTTTCATCATTTCACCTGTACCGGCGCATCGCCGCGAATCTCGGTGAAATAGACCTTGCGGGTGGTATCGCCATTGGCATCGAAGCGGATTTCCTGCTGCACGCCCTGATAGGGGCCATACTTCAGCAGGGCCGATTTCATGCCTTCGCCGGCTTCCCGCTTTTTCATGGCGGCAAACACGATGTTGGCGGTATCGTAGGCAAGCAGGGAAAACGAGCCGAACTCGCGCTGGAAGCGCTTTTTGAAGGCATTCCGGAAGTTCTGATAGGCCGCGCTGTCGTCGCCGCGGTTGTAGGCGTGCGTCATCAACAGGCCGTCGACCGCGCTGCCGCCCATCTCGATCAGTGCTTCGGCCGAGGCCGCCCATTCCGACGAGCTGAGCGGCAGGCCGGGCGCCTGTCGTCGCGCCTGCTGGGCCAGCCGCGAGGTGTCGAGGGTGCTGGCCACGAGCACCAGTGCATCGGGTTTCGATTCGAGCAGGCGGGCGACGACATCGGAAAAACGGGTGCTGCCGGCTGACTCGAAGCCGGCCGTCGCGCTGGTGCTGCCGCCCAGCTTTTCAAACTCGGCCGAGAAGGCCTCGACCCAGGTGCCGCTGAACGGCAGGTTCGAGGCATCGAAGGCCAGCCCGGCCCGGCGCGCGCCGCGTTCATAAAGGACTCGGGCATGCTGGATGGCGGCTTCGCGGGTCGTGCAATTGACCCGGAAGAAATTGTCGTCCTTCCCGTAGAAATTGGTCGATGCGACCGTCGGGCTGATCATGATCTGGCCGGCCTTGTCCATCAGCGGAATGACGACGGTGGCCATCGAACTGGTGACCGGGCCGATGACGATATCGGGGTGCAGGGCGATCAGTTCCTGGGCGGCCAGTTCGGCCTTCACCTTGTCCTGCCCATCGTCGCGGACGATCAGCTCGATCTTGCGGCCGTTGATGCCACCGGCCTCGTTCTGTTGCTCGATGGCCAGGATCACCCCGTTGCGGACGCTCTCGCCGAAATCGGAGCCGCGGTCGGAAAGGCCGGCCAACAGGCCGATACGTATGGGTTCGGGAGGGGCACAGCCGGTCAGCGCCCACGCCAGGGCGAGCGCCCCCGCGAGCAAGGATGTATTACCCAAGACATCTCCTCCGCGTTGTTGTTGATTATTCTTTTTTATATTTTGTGACAAGGTTACGCCATTCTAAGCCAAGCATCACCATCGGGACGCTTCCTGCGCCGCAGTTGCAGGTGGAGAGTGGGTAATCAAGGCTTGCGCGTGGTGATTGCCTTTTCCAGGCCGATCAGCAGGGAGCTGACGATGGCGATCGCAAGGATCGTCAGCCATTCCTCCATCCCGATCGGGGCAGTCTGGAACAGCGCATTCATGAACGGCAGGTAGGTCAAGGCAATCTGCAGCGCCAACATGGTGCCGATGCCGATCCAGAGCCACGGGTTGGAGAACAGCCCCTGCTTCCAGAAGCCCTGGCTGAGTGAGCGGCAATTGAACAGATAGGCGGCTTCGACCATCACGAAGACATTGACGGCTACCGTGCGCGCTTCGGCCAGGGTATGCCCTTGCTCCAGTTCGCGCAGGAAGAGGCCGAAGGCGCCGGTCAGCAAAAGCAGCGACACGAGCATGATGCGCCGGATCAGCGCGCCGTCGAGCACCGGCTGGTCGAGCCGCCGGGGCGGGCGGTGCATGATGCCGCGTTCGATCGGCTCGAAGGCGAGCGGCAGGCCGAGCAGAACGGCGGTGGTCATGTTGATCCACAGGATCTGCAGCGGGGTGATCGGCAGCGTTGCCCCGAACAGGATGGCGACGACGATGACCAGGCCTTCGCCGAAATTGGTCGGCAGCGTCCAGGTGATGAATTTGACCAGGTTGTCCCAGACTCCCCTGCCCTCTTCCACCGCCGCTTCGATGCTGGCGAAATTGTCGTCGGTGAGCACCATGGCGGCGGCTTCCTTGGCGACCTCGGTGCCGGCCAGGCCCATGGCGACGCCGATGTTTGCCTGCTTCAGGGCGGGACCGTCGTTGACGCCGTCGCCGGTCATGGCGACGACTTCGCCCCGGCTTTGCAGGGCGCGGACCAGACGCAGTTTCTGCTCCGGTTCGACACGGGCGAAGACGTCGGTTGCCAGCGCCGCATCGGCCAGGGCGGCATCGTCGAGCGCCGCCAGCTCGCGTCCGGTCAGCGCATGGCCGGCGTCGATGCCGATCTGGCGGGCGATGGCGAGGGCGGTGGCGGCGTGGTCACCGGTAATCATCTTGACCCGGATTCCGGCCGAATGGCAGTTGCGGATGGCGCCGATCACCGCCTGTCGGGGCGGGTCGATCATGCCGACCAGGCCGATCAGGGTCAGTCCGGCGATGGACGCGTCGCTCAGTTCGTCGGCCGTCGCCAGCCGGCGGCGGGCGATGAGCAGCAGGCGCATGCCCTGTTCGGCGGTGGCCAGGGCCGCGCGTTCGACAGCCGGCACGTCGAGCGGCTGGTGGCCGCTGCCGTCGGCCGCCAGTTGGTCGATGCATTGCGGCAGCAGCTTCTCGAGCGCGCCCTTGACGTAGAGGACGCATGCCGTGTCGTCGGCATGGGCCGTGGCCATGTATTGCCGGGTGGCGTCGAAGGGCAGTTCGTTCCGGCGGGGATGGCGGGCGCGCAAGGCATGTTCGTCTTCCCCGCCCTTGCGGGCCGCGACAAGCAGGGCGGCTTCGGTGGGGTCGCCGGTGATCAGCCAGCGACCGTCTTCCTGGCGCAGCGAAGCGTCGTTACACAAGGCGCCGGCGATCAGGCATTCGCGAACGGCACCGGCGACGGTGGCCGGCATTTCGTCGCGGCGGATATCGCCCGTCGGCGCATAGCCCTGCCCGGTCAGCGTGTAGCTTTCGCCGCCGCACCACAGGACGCGGACGGTCATGGCGTTCTCGGTCAGCGTTCCGGTCTTGTCCGAACAGATCACCGTCGTGCTGCCCAGCGTCTCGACCGCCGGCAGGTGGCGGATGATCGCCCGGCGCCTGGCCATGCGGGCGACGCCGATGGCCAGGGTGACGGTGACGGCGGCCGGCAAGCCTTCCGGTATGGCGCCGACGGCCAGCGCGACGGCAGCCATGAACATGTCGAAACCCGTTTCGCCGCGAGCCAGACCAACCGCAAAGGTCAACCCGGCGAGCGCCGCGATGGCCCACAGCAGCCAGTTGGAAAAGCGCGCCATCTTGCGTGTCAGCGGGGTGACCAGTTCGGGGGCGGCGGCGATCAGCCCGGCGATGCGCCCGGTTTCCGTGGCATCCCCGGTCGCCACGACCAGCCCGCTGCCCTGCCCCATCACCACCGTGGCCCCGGCCCAGGCCATGTTGGCGCGGTCGGCCAGCTCGGTATCGGCAGGCAGTGGCCGGGCGTGCTTGCCGACGGGCTGCGATTCGCCGGTCAGCATCGAGTCGTCGGTGTGCAGTTCGTGCTGGTGCAAGAGGCGCAGGTCGGCGGGAATCCGGTCGCCGGCGGCCAGCATGACGATATCGCCTGGCACCAGTTCGCTGGCGTCCAGCTGCCGGCGATGTCCGCCGCGGCGGACGGTGACCGGCGTCGTCACGCTGCGGGCCAGTGCAGCGAGTGCGCCCTCGGCCTTGGCTTCCTGCCAGTAGCCGATCAGGGCATTGACCAGGACGACCCCGAAGATGACGCCGGCGTCGACCGTTTCGCCCAGGGCGGCGGTGA
>CALJZP010000108.1 GCA_937983545.1 uncultured Azonexus sp. | reverse complement strand
CTGGCGGCCTGGCCGACCAGCCCCTTTTTTCATGGCTTGACCGGGCGTACCTTGCCGGCGGCCTGTTTGGCGCGCTCGCGGGCCTGGTCCGTGTTGCCGCCATTGGCTATGGCGACGCCCATGCGGCGCCTGGCAAAGGATTCCGGCTTGCCGAACAGGCGCAGGTCGCTGCGCGGTACGGCCAGCGCTTCGGCCAGGCCTTCATAGGCGATGCCCTTTTCTTCCATGCCGCCGTAGATGACGGCCGAAGCGCCCGGTTCGCTCAGGGCGGTATCGACCGGCAGGCCGAGAATGGCGCGGGCGTGCAGTTCGAATTCCGAAAAGCGCTGCGAGCAGAGGGTGACCAGGCCGGTGTCGTGCGGCCGCGGGCTGACTTCGGAGAACCATACCATGTCCCCCTTGACGAACAGTTCGACACCGAACAGGCCGCGCCCGCCCAGGTTGCCGGTTACGGCAGCGGCAATTTCCTGTGCCCGCTGCAGCGCGGCCGGGGTCATCGCCTGCGGCTGCCAGGATTCGACGTAGTCGCCGGCAACCTGTACGTGGCCGATGGGTTCGCAGAAGTGCGTCGCCACGTCGCCAGCCGCATTGCGGGCGCGAACGGTGAGCAGGGTGATTTCGTAATCGAAGTCGATGAAGCCCTCGACGATGACCCGGCCCTGATTCACCCGGCCGCCGCTCGCCGCGTAGTCCCATGCCTGCTGCACGTCGTCCGGGCCGCGCAGCAGCGACTGGCCCTTGCCGGACGACGACATGGTCGGCTTGACGATGCACGGGTAACCGATGCCGCCATCGATGGCGGCCTGCAGTTCAGCCAGCGAATCGGCAAACCGGTAGGGCGAGGTGGGCAGGCCGAGTTCCTCGGCGGCCAGGCGGCGGATGCCTTCGCGGTTCATGGTTAGCTTGGCGGCGCGGGCGGTCGGGATGACTTCGGCGAGGCTTTCCTGCTCGATCTCGACCAACATGTCGGTGGCGATGGCCTCGATTTCCGGCACGATGAGGTGCGGCTTTTCCAGTTCAACCAGCTTGCGCAGCGCGGCACCGTCGGTCATCGAGATGACGTGGGCACGGTGGGCGACCTGGTGGCCGGGCGCGTTTTCGTAGCGGTCGACGGCAATGACCTCGACGCCCAGGCGCTGCAGGGCGATGATCACTTCCTTGCCGAGTTCGCCGGCGCCGAGCAGCATGACGCGCAGGGCGGAAGGGGAGAGCGGGGTGCCGATTTTCATGGGATGTCCTTGCCGGGCGGTAAGCGGAAACGGCCGAATTTAGGCGTCGGGCCGCCCAGCGTCAAGCATCGCCGGGGCGGTGGGGCCGCTGCCTTATAATGCCGGCCATGCAAGCCCGTTCCCTTACCTCCGCCATCGAGCGTTTCCTGCTGTCGCCGTTCAGCCTTGTGCTGGCCGTGGTGATCGCTTTCGTGCTGAATGCCTACAGCCTGCCGCTGACCGACGTCGATGAGGGCGCCTTTTCGGAGGCGACGCGCGAAATGATGGCGCGTGGCAATCTGGTGTCGCCTACCCTCAACGATGCGCCGCGCCACGACAAGCCCATCCTGATCTACTGGGCGCAGGCCGTGTCGGTCAGCGTGCTCGGCGTCAGCGAAATCGGCTTCCGCCTGCCGTCCATCGTCTTTGCCGTGCTGTGGATGCTGGCGCTCTACCGCTTCTGCGCGCGCCATGCCGACCGGCGGACGGCGCAGGTGGCGGCGCTGGTGATGGCGCTGTCGCTGGCCGTCGGTTTCATTGCCAAGGCGGCCATTTCCGATGCCCTGCTCAACCTGTTCATCGCCCTGTCGATGTTCGGCATCTATGACTATTTCTGCGCCGCGCGCGACGGCAAACCGACCCGGCGCCTGCTGTTTTACACCTACGCCATGCTCGGCCTCGGTTTCCTGACCAAGGGGCCGGTCGCCGTCTTCTTCCCGCTGCTCGTCAGCGGCCTGTTCTTCGTCTCGGCCGGCGCTTGGCGGGCCTGGCTGCGCGCCCTCTTTTTCTGGCCGGGCTGGCTGGTCTTCCTGGCTATCGTCGTGCCCTGGCACGTGGCGGTCTATCTCGATCAGGGCGATGCCTTCTTCAGGGGCTTCTACCTCAAGCATAACGTCAATCGCTACTCGAACACCTTCGAAGGCCACGGCGGCAAGTGGTACTACTACCTGGTCGTACTGCCCTTCGTGCTGATGCCCTTCTTCGGGTGGCTGCTGGCCATCGTCGGCAAGGTCGGCAGCCGGCTGCGGCGGACGCCGCTCGGCGCCAGGCAGGGCGACGGGCTGTTCGAACGCTTCCTGCTCATCTGGTTCGTCGTCGTCTTCGTCTTCTTCTCGTTTTCCGGCACGCAACTCCCGCACTACCTGCTCTACGGCTGTACGCCGGTCTTCATCCTGCTCGCCGCCTATCGGCCGGAAAGCGAGCGGCGCTGGCTGGCTTATCTGCCGCTGATTCTCTTCGCGCTGGTTTTGGCAGCCCTGCCGGAAATCCTTGCCTTGGCCGCCGGCAAGGCCGGCAAGCCGTTCGAGAAGACCCTGCTCGACGGCCTGGTACTGGCTTTTTCCGACGAGGCACGCTGGCTGCTGCCGCTGCTGGCGGTCGTTTCCATCGGGCTGGCGCTGTGGCGCAGCCTGCCGGTGTGGCAGGGCGTGGTGCTGGCCGGCCTGGTACAGGCACTGATGGTGACGGCCGTCATCGCCCCGCGCGCCATCGGCGTCACCCAGGGGCCGATCCGTGAGGCGGCCCGCGTGGCCAAGGAGGCCGGCGGCAATGTGGTCGCCTGGCGCATCATCATGCCGAGCTTCAGCGTTTACCGGCAGGCGGCAACGCCGACGCGGGTGCCGGTCGAAGGCGAGCTGGTCCTCACCCGTACCGACCGCCAGCCGGAAGTCCAGGCCCTGCTCGCGCCCGGCTTGCAGATGCGGAACCTGTATCAGAAGAGCTTTGTGACGCTGGCCCGTGTCGAGCGCGAGGAGCGGCCGTGAAGGACGACGCACTGCACGCCCGGCGTCCGGGCTTCGATGCCGGCCTGCTCGTCTGTTGTCTGTTGATGGCGTTGGCGCTGATCGGCATCTGGTTCGGCGATGCCTGGCAGGGCGGTTTCCTTGCCGGGCAGGCCCTCAGCAGTCATCTGCCGCCGGTTTTCTGGGAGTCGTTGACCACGCTCGGCGACGCCCGCGTCCAGCTTGCCCTGATGCTGCCCTTCTGCCTGCGTTATCCGCGCGTGTTCTGGGCGCTGTTCCTCGGTGCATTGGTGGCTGCCGCCATCAGCCGCGGACTCAAGGTGGCCTTCTCCTTTCCTCGCCCGGCGGCCGTTCTCGACGCGGCGCAGATCACCGTCATCGGCGCCAAGCTGACCGCGCACAGTTTTCCCTCCGGCCATACCGTCTCGGCCTTTTCGTTTGTCGTCGCCTGGCTTGCTCTGTTCGGCCTGCGTGCGGCGCCGCTGGTCCTGATTGCGCTGCTGGCCGGTTTTTCGCGCGTGGCGGTCGGCGCCCACTGGCCGGTCGATGTGCTGGCCGGCGCCTTGGTCGGCCTGCTCGGCGGCTGGCTGGGCCTGCGCCTGAGCCGTCATTTCTGCTGGGGCCTGGGGGTGCGCGCCCACTGGTTCCTGGTCGTCCTTTCCGTCATTGCGGTCGCGACCTTGCCGTTCGACGGGCAGGGCTATCCGGATTCGCTGGCCTGGCGCGTGACGGTTTGCCTGTGGGGGCTGGGCGGATTTGTCGCGGTTTATCTGCTGCCGCTGTTCCGGCAGGGGTGGCGCGGTGTGAATCGGGATTTGTTGCGCCTGGCCCGGCAACGCGGGCAGGCTTGACGAAGACAACCGCTCGGCGTGCCGGGCGGCCTCAGGCCAGGCGTACGCCGATGCTGGTTTCGCCCCGGGCCGATTGCGCGAAGGCTTCGCCGTCGTGCATGCGGGCGATTGCGCTCACGATGGCGAGGCCCAGCCCATGATTCTGGTGACCCTGGCTGCGTGCGCTGTCCACACGAAAGAAACGGTCGAAGATATGGGGCAGGCTGTCCGCCGGAATGGCCTCCCCGCGGTTGATCACCGAGAGTTCGATTCCTCCTTTTGCTTCCGGCCTGATGCGGATCACGATGGCGCTTCCGGGGTAGGCGTGTCGGGCCGCATTGTTCAGCAGGTTGGACAACAGGCGTCGTAGCAGCGCCACATCGAACTGGCCGGCCGCATCGCCGTCGATGGACCATTGAAGGTCGGTTTCCATGAAAACGGCTTCGTAGTAGTCGGCGACTTCGGCGCAGAGTTGCGCCAGGCTGGCAACGGGCGTCCGCCGGGCCTTGGCTCCCCGGTCGGCTTGCGACAGGAACAGCATGTCATTGACGATGCCCGACAGGCGGTGCATTTCCTCGAGATTGGAGCCGATGCAGTCGCGCAGGTTTTCCTGCTTGTCGTTGCTGCGCAAGGCCAGTTCGCTGCTGGCGATGATGTTCGCCAAGGGGGTTCTCAATTCGTGGGCGACGTCGGCATTGAAGCCTTCGAGCTGCCGGTAGGCTTTTTCGAGCCGGTTCAGCAAATCGTTGAACTGATCGACAAGAACCTGCAACTCGGCGGGAATTCCCTTCGTTTCCAGGCGCTTGTCGAGCGAGAGAATGGCCAGGCTGCGCGTTTGTTCGGCCAATGCGCGAATGGGGGAAAGTCCCAGATACACGATCAGATAACCGCCCAGGGTGATCGCCGCGCTGCCGATCAACGCGGCCGCCCAGAGGATGGCGGACAGGCGGTCCAGGATCGCTGCGTCGGGCGCCGTGTCGAGCGCCAGTTCGGCAACGGCGAAATCGGGCTGCCGCGCCTGATCGGGAAGCTCGAACGAGCGAAAACGAGCCTGAGTCGGCCATGATTCCGGCGTCGACACGAAGCGGGCTTCCCCCGATTGCTTGAGTAACTTGAGGTGCAAGTCCCGGTTGATCTTCAAGAGATCCTCCAGGTCGTGCTCCAGTGTTCCCGGTCGCAGGTGTGCCGGCGTTTCTTCAAACAGGTGCCGAACGGCCTTGCTGAACTTTTCGAGGCGGAGATCCTGCTGTGTTTCGAGATTGGCTTTGACCGAGAAAAACACCCCGAGGCACAAACAGCCAAGGACCCCCAGGCTCAGGGAGGCGAGCCAGCGTATGAGGCGGGCGCTGAGTGTCGGATTGTTCCGGCGGCCGAGTTTCATTCGCGCTTTTCGAGGACATAGCCCATGCCGCGTACGGTGTGCAGCAACTGGAGGTCGAAGGGAGTGTCCATTTTGGCGCGCAGCCGTTTGATCGCAACCTCGACCACATTGGTATTGCTGTCGAAATTCATGTCCCAGACCTGCTCGGCGATTTCGGTCCTGGACAGGACCTCGCCCTGCTTTCTCAGAAACAGCGACAGCAGCAGGAACTCCTTGGCGCTCAGGTCGATGCGCTGGCCGTTCCGGGAAACCTTGCGGCGCGCCAGGTCCATTTCAAGGTCGTGCAGGCTCAGGCGGTTTGACGGGGTTTCCTGTTGCGGCGGCGCCGAGCGGCGGAGCAGCACCTGAATCCGCGCGATCAGTTCGGAAAAGGCGAAGGGCTTGACCAGGTAATCGTCGGCGCCGGTCTGCAAACCGTTGACCCGGTCTTCCACCTTGCCCAGCGCCGTGAGCATCAAGACCGGGGTTTGCTTCTTGGTCCGCAAGGCAGCCAGCAAGGAGAGCCCGTCCATGCCCGGCAGCATGGAGTCGAGGATGATGGCTGCGTAATCGAATTCCAGACTCATGTGGAGTCCGGTGACGCCGTCGTGGGCAAGGTCGACGACAAAGCCGGCGGTACCCAGCCCCTTCTGCAGGTACTGGGCCAGTTTTTGTTCATCCTCGACTACCAATAGCTTCATATCGTCCCGAATCGAAAGATGTCAATTTTGTAAACTTCCTGTTGGCGTTCTGTCAGTGCTCATTTTTTATAGTTCATCCATGCCGTTTCGTTGTCCGGCATGTCGCATCAGCCGATGAACCGCATGATCAGTGAAGGAGTTTTATCATGAACGTCAAACAACTGCTTGCTCTCCCGGCCCTCTGCGCCGGATTGCTTCTGTCGGGCCAGGTATTGGCCGAATCCGTCATTCACGCCGCCCCGGGCGGTGCGACCAATATCTATCCGGAGCACAAGCCTGCCACCAAGAGTGCCCAGCAGGTGCAACAGGAACTCGACGAGTTCAGACGTAATCCCGTCAGCGCGGATGGCCTCTATCGTTACGTAGGTGGCGATCAGGGCTGGGTACTCGCCCAGCACGAATATGCCTACCGTAACGGGAAATGGCAACACGTCGACAAGCTTCCGCACGATACGCCTGCGCCCTCTCTGGAGATGACGCCGGAGGAAAAGAAGCAGCGCGAAGCCATGTACCCCCCGGGCTAACCGGTCGTCAGGGGAAAGTCATGTTGCGCAACGGACGCCGATCGGGGGAAACCCCGGTCGCCGGCGCCCTGTCTTTCCATGCGCAATCGTCCGCCGGTCTGTAGCTTGAATACCTTTCGATTCCCTTGATTCCATGCGTCGCTGGCTATCCATTTTCCTGTTGATCCTCTTGCCGCTCCAGATGTCCTGGGTGGTGGCAGCGAGTTATTGCCAGCACGAAGCAGGGGTGCCTCATCACTTGGGGCACCATGAGCACAAACATGCGGCGGATAACGGCGAACAGCGTGCCGACGCGACGCCTGCAGATGCGGAAAGCGATTGTCCATTTTGTCACGCCGCGAGTGTCGCAGCCTTGATCTCTTTTGCCAGTGCCTTGCCCGAGGTCTGCTCCGTAACCGATTACTGCCGAACCAGCGGCCTCCTGGCCTCCCTGCCCGGCGACCAGCCCGAACGTCCCAACTGGGGTTTCTCCGCCTGACCGGCGGGGCTTGGGCATTTCCCCAGTCTTGAGTGCTGCGGCAGCCGCCGCGCTCCCCGTGCCACGCCGCTTGCCGGATGGTGCCCCGCCGATTTCCCAACGTGTCCTTCATCACCGGAGAATCGGATGTATTCAAAAAAGCATGTTGCCAGGCTGTTGTGTCGAACCTTGTTCGGACTCGCGGTCTTTGCCGGCGCACCGCTCGAGGCACAGACGGTCGATTCGTCGCCGTCGAAGCCTTCCCCCG
Source organism: uncultured Azonexus sp. (assembly GCA_937983545.1). Classification (GTDB taxonomy): domain Bacteria; phylum Pseudomonadota; class Gammaproteobacteria; order Burkholderiales; family Rhodocyclaceae; genus Azonexus. The sequence continues at coordinate 11,318 of CALJZP010000108.1, read as the reverse complement.
TGTTGGCCCTGGAGGCCAGCCCGTCCCTGACCTTGTCGGCGGCGATCGATCTTGCCCTGGCATTCAATCCGGAACTGTCCGCCGCGGCCAACGAATTGCGCGCCTTCGAAGGAACCGTGATCCAGGCGGGCGTCCTGCCCAATCCGGAAATATCGACGTCCGTCGAAGATACCCAGAACAAGGCCTCCCGGACGACGACGATCCAGCTCAGCCAACGGATCGAACTCGGGGGCAAGCGCTCGGCCCGTATTGCCTCTGCCGAGCGGGGCCGCGATGTGGCCACCGCCGATCTCGCCGCCAAGCGCCTGGACGTGCGGGCGACCGTGACGGGGGCTTTCTTCGATGTTCTGGTTGCCCAGGAACGCATCCAGCAGGCCGACGACTTGCTCGGCCTCGCCCAGCGCGTCACGCTGGCGGCCTCGCGGCGGGTGAGCGCCGGCAAGATCTCGCCTGTCGAGGAAACCAAAGCCCGTGTCGCGGAAGCCTCGGCGCGGGTGGAGTTGAACCAGGCGCAACGAGAGCTGGCCGCCGCCCGCAAACGCCTGGCGGCCAGCTGGGGGAGTTCGACGCCTCGCTTCGGACAGGTCGAAGGGCGGACCGACAGCCTGCCGCCGCTTCTTTCCAGCGAAGAGATCGCCAGCCGCCTGAATGCTTCGCCGTCGCTTCTTCGCGCGCGCCATGAGGCCGAACGTTTTGCCGCGCTCGCCGATCTGGAGCGCACGCGCCGGGTGCCTGACCTGACTGTCAGCCTGGGATCGAAAACGTCCGAAGAACTCGGGCGCAGCCAGACCATTGTCGGCATTTCGATCCCCTTCCCGATCTTCGATAGCAACCAGGGCAACGTGCTTGAAGCACAGCGCCGGGCCGACAGGGCGCGGGACGAACTGGGCGCCACCGAGGTTCGCCTGGGGGCGAATGTGACGCAGAACGAAGAGCGCCTGAAGGCGCTGATCGTCGAGGCGGAAACCCTGCAAGGCGAGATCGTGCCGGGCGCCCGCAGCGCCTATGAGGCGGCCAGCAAGGGATTCGAGCTGGGGAAGTTCAGTTTCCTGGAGGTACTGGACGCCCAGCGCACCTTCTTCCAGGTCAGGGCGCAGTACCTGAGAAGTTTGTCCGACGCGCATCGGACCGCTGCCGAACTGGAGCGCGTCCTGGGCTCCGTCGATTCAACCGCATCTGCCGCATCCGGCCGTCCGTAGGAGCACGTCGTGAAAATGAATTTCAACAAGAACACCTTCCGTCTCCCGCGGAAACAAGGGCTTGCCATTGCTGCAATCGTGGTGGCGGGGATTGTCCTGGGGGGCTGGATTCTCTGGGGCGGGACATCGGCGCCGAGCGGCGAGCAGCATGAGCACGGCAGCCACGCCGAAGCCAAGGGGCATGCGGATGCCGAGCACCATGGCAGCCAGGCAGGCGATGGGCATGACCATGCCAAGGAGCATGGAGATGCCGAGCACCACGAAAGCGCGCCCAAATCCGGGCCGCATGGTGGCAGGCTTTTTTCCGAGGACGGCTTCGGTCTGGAATTGCTGCTCTCCGAGGAAGGGGGCGAGCCGAATTTCCGCGTCTGGTTGTCCCAACAAGGAAAGCCGCTTGCGCCAGGCGCGGCAAAAGTCTCGATGGTATTGACGCGACCGGGCGGCGAGAAGGAGGACATCCTCTTCGTGGCCGAGAAAGACTACCTGAAAAGCAAGGTCCCGATCGCCGAGCCACATGTATTCGAAGCATCCCTGTCGGTCCTGCTGGGGAACACCCCGTTCCTGTTCATCGATGTCCGGGAAGAAGGAAAAATCGAGCTGACGGACGAACAAATCAAGGCGGCCGCCATCGGGATCGAGAAAGCGATGCCCGCCAAAATCAAGGTCGCCGCTCAGTTGCCCGGTGAAATCCGCTTCAACGAAGACCGCACCGCGCACGTCGTTCCCCGTGTGGCAGGCGTCGTCGAGAGCGTTCCCGCCAATCTCGGGCAGCCGGTCAAGCGTGGCCAGGTACTGGCGGTGATCGCCAGCATCGCGCTTTCCGAGCAGCGCAGCGAACAGCTGGCGGCCCAGAAGCGTTTGTCGCTCGCCCAATCGACCTATGAGCGCGAAAAGAAGCTATGGGAAGAAAAGATCTCCGCCGAGCAGGATTATCTGCAAGCCCAGCAGGCCCTGAAGGAGGCCGAAATCGCCGTTGCCAACAGCCAGCAGAAACTGGTGGCGCTCGGTGCCAGCGCCAAGGGTTCCGGGCGCCTCAACCGCTATGAAATCCGCGCTCCTTTTGACGGCATGGTCGTCGAGAAACACATCGCGCTGGGCGAGGCGGTGAAGGAGGACGCCAGCATTTTCACCATTTCCGACCTGTCTTCCGTCTGGGCCGAGATCATTGTCCCGGCCAAGGACCTGAATATCGTGCGGGTGGGTGAAAAGGTGGTCGTCAAGGCGACGGCCTTCGACTCCAGGGCCGAAGGCAGCATCTCCTACGTCGGAGCATTGCTCGGACAGGATACGCGTACGGCCAGGGCGCGGGTCACCTTGGCCAACCCGAATATGGCCTGGCGTCCCGGGCTGTTCGTCACGGTCGATGTGGTTTCCGGCGAGGCCGAGGTACCCGTCAGCGTCCTTGCCGAAGCCATCCAGACGGTCGGCGACAAGAGCGTCGTCTTCATCAGGGTGTCCGACGGCTTCGTCGTGCAACCGGTGCGCCTGGGCCGTTCCGACGGCAAGACCATCGAAGTGCTGGGCGGGTTGAAGGCGGGAACCCCTTATGCCGCGTCGGGCAGCTTCGTCCTGAAGTCGGAACTCGGCAAGGGCAGCGCCGAGCACAGTCACTGAGGCGGGAGAGAACAACATGTTTGAACGCATCATTCGCCTCGCCATCGAGCATCGCTGGCTGGTTTTGCTGGCCGTGCTCGGCATGGCCGGCCTGGGCATCTACAACTACCAGCGCCTGCCGATCGACGCCGTGCCCGACATCACCAACGTCCAGGTGCAGATCAATACGGCTGCACCCGGCTATTCGCCGCTGGAAGTCGAGCAGCGGGTGACCTTTCCGGTCGAGACTGTGATGGCCGGGCTGCCGCATCTGGAGCAGACCCGTTCGCTGTCGCGTTATGGCCTGTCGCAGGTCACGGTGATTTTCAAGGATGGAACGGACATCTATTTTGCTCGCCAGCTGGTCAATCAGCGGATCCAGGAAGCCAAGGAAAAACTCCCCGAGGGCATCGCGCCGACCATGGGGCCCATCTCGACGGGTCTGGGCGAGATCTATCTCTGGACGGTGGAAGCGGAGGAGGGCGCCAGGAAACCGGATGGCACCGCCTATACGCCGACGGATCTGCGCGAAATCCAGGACTGGATCATCAAGCCGCAACTGCGCAACGTGACGGGCGTCACAGAAATCAACTCGATCGGCGGTTTCGCCAAGGAGTATCAGGTGGCGCCCAGCCCGGAAAAGCTGGCTTCCTACGGGATGACGCTGCAGGACGTGGTGCTCGCCATCGACCGCAACAACAGCAACGTCGGCGCCGGCTACATCGAAAAACGCGGCGAGCAGTATCTGATCCGCGCGCCGGGCCAGGTCCGCAGCATGGAGGATATTCGCAATGTGATCCTCGGCAACGTCCAGGGCGTGCCGATCCGTATCCGCGACGTGGCCGAGGTCGGTATCGGTCGCGAGCTGCGCACCGGCGCCGCCACCGACAACGGGCGCGAAGTCGTCCTCGGCACCGTGTTCATGTTGATCGGCGAGAACAGTCGCACCGTCTCCCGGGCGGTCGACAAGAAGATGGCCGACATCAACCGCAACCTGCCGGAAGGGGTCAAGGCGGTGACCGTCTACGACCGCACCGTCCTGGTGGACAAGGCGATCAATACCGTCAAGAAGAACCTCCTGGAGGGGGCGGTCCTGGTCATCGTCATTTTGTTCCTCTTCCTCGGCAATATCCGCGCCGCGGTGATCACCGCCATGGTGATCCCGCTCTCCATGCTGTTCACCTTTTCGGGGATGGTGAGCTACCAGATCAGCGCCAACCTGATGAGCCTCGGCGCGCTCGACTTCGGGATCATCATCGATGGCGCGGTCGTCATCGTCGAGAACTGTGTTCGCCGTTTGGCCCATACCCAGGCGAACTACGGGCGGCCATTGACCCGGAGCGAGCGCTTCCACGAAGTCTTTGCCGCGTCGAAAGAGGCCCGTCGGGCGCTGCTCTTCGGCCAGCTCATCATCATGATCGTCTATCTGCCGATCTTCGCGCTGACCGGCGTCGAAGGGAAAATGTTCCACCCAATGGCCTTCACCGTGGTCACCGCACTCGTCGGCGCCATGATCCTCTCCGTCACCTTCATTCCGGCGGCCGTCGCACTGTTCATCGGCGCCAAGGTGAACGAAAAGGAAAATGTCCTGATGCAGGCCGCCAAGCGCTGGTATGAGCCGACGCTGGCCTACGTCATGGCCAACAAGCCGGTGGTGCTGGTGTTCACGACGGTCATGGTCCTGCTCTCCGGCTTGCTCGCCACCCGCATGGGGAGCGAATTCGTCCCGAGCCTGAACGAGGGCGATTTCGCGATCCAGGCGTTGCGCATTCCCGGCACGAGCCTGTCGCAGTCGGTGGCCATGCAGCAGGTTCTGGAGAATCGCCTCAAGGCGGAGTACCCGGAAATCAACCGGATTTTCGCGCGAACCGGCACGGCCGAAATCGCCTCCGATCCGATGCCGCCCAATATTTCGGATGGCTACATCATGCTCAAGCCCGAGGCGGAATGGCCCGAACCGCGCAAGTCCCGGGACGAACTGCTGGCCGCCATCCAGAAGACCGTCGGCAAGCTGCCGGGCAATTCCTACGAGTTTTCCCAGCCGATCCAGTTGCGCTTCAACGAGCTGATCTCCGGGGTGCGCAGCGATGTCGCCATCAAGATATTCGGCGACGACATGGATGTCATGAACGATACGGCCGGCAAGATTTCGGCCGTGCTGGAAAAGATTCCGGGCGCCTCCGAGGTCAAGATCGAGCAGACGACGGGCCTGCCCATGCTGACCGTGAATATCGACCGGGAGAAAACGGCGCGTTACGGACTCAATGTCGGCGACGTCCAGGAGACGATCTCGACGGCGATTGGCGGGCGGGAAGCCGGAACCATGTTCGAAGGCGACCGGCGCTTCGATATCGTCGTGCGCTTGCCGGATACGCTGCGCTCCGATCTCGAGTCGTTGAAGCGCCTGCCGATTGCCCTGCCGAAGGGGACTGTCGTTGGCAATGGAGGGGGGGCGCGCACGGCCTATATCCCCCTGAGTGAAGTCGCCAGTCTCGACATCGCGCCGGGGCCGAATCAGGTCAGCCGGGAAAACGGCAAGCGTCGCGTCGTGGTGAGCGCGAATGTGCGGGGGCGCGATATCGGTTCCTTCGTCGGCGAGGCGCAGGTCCGTCTGGCCGAGGTCAAGATTCCGACCGGCTACTGGACGGCCTGGGGAGGGACTTTCGAACAGCTGGAGTCGGCCTCGAAACGTCTCACCATCGTGGTGCCCGTGGCCTTGCTGCTGGTGTTCACGCTGCTGTTCGTGATGTTCGGGAACGCGAAGGACGGGCTGCTGGTATTTACGGGCATTCCCTTCGCGCTGACGGGCGGCGTTGTCGCGCTCTGGTTGAGGGATATTCCGCTCTCGATCTCGGCCGGCATCGGTTTTATCGCCCTGTCGGGCGTGGCCGTGCTGAACGGCCTGGTGATGATTTCCTTCATCCGCAATTTGCGCGAAGAAGGGCGCTCCCTGGATGACGCGATCCACGAAGGGGCGCTGACGCGCTTGCGTCCCGTGCTGATGACGGCATTGGTTGCCTCGCTCGGCTTCGTGCCGATGGCGATCGCCACCGGCACGGGGGCGGAAGTCCAGCGCCCGCTGGCCACCGTGGTGATTGGCGGAATCCTGTCGTCGACGGTACTGACGCTGCTCGTGTTGCCGTTGCTGTATCGCCTTGCGCACCGCAAGGATGCCGATGCGGCAACGCCCTCGTCCCAGGCGGAGAAGCCGGCCGGGTCGGGTGTCTTCCCTTCATGAGCGGGGCCCGGTTTTGTCCATATTGCAGCAAGGCGCAACAACCGTGGGGTTTATGCCATCCATGCGTATCGAGTCCCTGTTCCACAGCCACCTTGAATTTCGCTTCCTCATGCTCACCCTGGCGCTGATTCTGACCTTCCTGGTGCTGTTTGGGTGGATTTGCTGGTGGGAAGACCGCCGCGGCAAGGCCCCCAAGTATTCGAAAAGGCTTCGGCGCCGCCTCCAGCGCGGCAAGCGGAAGTTGAAGCGAAACCCCAACGATCCGGGGCGGGACGCATGAGTGCGTGCCGTCCCATCGTCCCCGCGTTTGTCTTTCGGAAGCAGGCGCCGGGGACGTCAGGCGGAAGGCTGCGCGAAGATCGGCTGCCTTCCGCCTGGCGACGAATCCGAATTCCGTTAACCGATTGACCAACTGACCTGGAGCTTCCATGAAACATTTCACCGTCCTCTCCGCCTTACTCCTTGCTTGCGTCATCAATCCCGTATCCGCTGCGGACGAACACAAGGGCCATGACCACAGCGAGAAACCGGCCAAGGCCCACGCGCATGAAGCCAAGCCACGGCATGGCGGGGTCGTATCGGTCGTCAAGGACATCAACTACGAGCTGGTGGCAAAGCGTTACTCCCTGGCGCTTTACGTGACCGACCACGAGCAGCCGGTCGATACCCGGAATGCGTCGGGGACCATCACGCTGTTGTCGGCATCGGGCAGGATCGATGCCCAGTTACTGCCCGCCGGCGGCAACCTGTTGCGTGCCTCGGGGACGTTCAAGATCCAGCCCGGCACCAAGGCTGTGGCCATGGTCAAGCTCGATGAAAAATCCAGCCAGGAAGTCCGGTTCGTCCTGAACTAGGTCACGGCCGGGCCAATGCAGCCCCCTGATCCGGGGCTGCCATCAAACCGTAACCCGCCCGTAACCAACGGGTCATGGGCGGGTCGTATCTTGGGGATATGCCCAAGGTCAGATCTGTTTTTCTTTCCGACATCCACCTCGGTACGCGGGCGTGCCAGGCGGAGCGTCTCCTCGAATTCCTCCGCGAGCATCCCGCCGAACAGACGTACCTGATCGGCGACATCATCGATTTCTGGGCGATGAGCCGCAGCATCTGCTGGTCGCAGGCCCAGAACACGGTGGTGCAGAAGCTGTTGCGCCGGGCGCGGCACGGCGAGCGGGTGGTGTTCATTCCCGGCAACCACGACGAGGCGCTGCGCGATTATTGCGGCATCGTCTTCGGCGATGTCGAGGTGGTCGACGAAATCGTCCATGAAACGCTCGACGGCCGCCGCTTCCTGCTCATCCACGGCGACCAGTTCGATCAGGTGACGCGGCACCACCGCTGGGTGGCGGTTCTGGGCGACAAGGCTTACGACCTGCTGGTGCGCATCAATCACTGGTTGTCGTGGGGGCGCCGCAAGCTGGGCATTTCGGGCTACTGGTCACTGGCCGGCTACGCCAAGCGCAAGGTCAAGACGGCGCTCAATTTCATTTTCGATTTCGAGGAGTCGGCCGTCCATCATGCCCGGGAGCGGGGCCTGGACGGCGTGATCTGCGGCCATATTCACTGGGCCACGATCCGCGACATCGGCGGCATGACCTATGTGAATTGCGGCGACTGGGTCGATTCCTGTACGGCCATCGTCGAACATGTCGACGGTCGCCTGGAGCTGGTGCGCTGGGGGGAACCGACTACGCCGCGCCTGCTGAGTGCGCCGCTCGACGTATCGCTGGCGGCCCGGCTCGAAGAAACACTGGAGGCGTGAGATGCGTGTGCTGATGGTTTCCGATGTGTATTTTCCGCGCGTCAATGGCGTATCGACTTCGATCGAGACCTTCCGGCGTACCCTGCTGGCGCAGGGCGTCGGGGTGAAGCTGGTCGTGCCGCGCTACGGCGACGAAGCCGACGAGCAGGGTATTGTCCGGGTGGCCGGGCGTCCGGTTCCCGGCGATCCGGAGGACCGCCTGGTCGGTTGGCGGGCCATGCACCGCGCCGTCTTGGCCGAGGCCGCGGATTGCGACCTGATCCACATCCAGACGCCGTTCGTCGCGCACTATGCGGGGCTGAAAGCCGGCAGGACGCTCGGCTTGCCGGTCGTGGCGACCTATCACACGCTGTTCGAGGAGTATCTGCAGCACTATGCCCCCTTCCTGCCGGCTGCCTGGCTGCGCGGCCAGGCGCGCCGCTTGTCGCGGCGGCAATGCAACGCGCTGGACGCGGTGGTCGTGCCGTCGACCGCCATGCGCGAGCGCCTCGAATCCTATGGCGTGACTTCGCCGCTTCACGTGCTGCCCACCGGCATTCCGCTGGCCCAGTTCGCCGGCGGCAACGGCCAGGATTTCCGCCGTCGCCACGGAATCCCCGAAGACCGTCCGCTGGCCTTGTTCGTCGGCCGGGTGGCGCACGAAAAGAATATCGGCTTCCTGCTCGAGGCCATGGTGCATGCGCGGAAATTGCGCCCTGACCTGTTGCTCATGATCGCCGGCGAGGGACCGGCGATGGGCGATCTGCAGAAACAGGTGGCGACCCTGGATTTGTCCGGGTCGGTGCGCTTCGTCGGCTATCTTGACCGCCGCCAGGGATTGCCCGACTGCTACGCCGCCGCCGACGTGTTCGTCTTTGCGTCGCGCACCGAAACCCAGGGCTTGGTCCTGCTCGAAGCGATGGCGGCGGGGCTGCCGGTCATTGCGCTCTCCGAGATGGGAACGGTGGATATCCTCGCGCCGGGGCGCGGCGCATTTTCACCCCCATGCGACAGCCGGGCATTTGGTGAAATGCTGGGGCATTTCGTCGATCGCCCCGAGGCGTGGCGCCATCTGCGCGACGAAGCGCCGGTCTACGCGCAGGAATGGAGCGACGCGGCGATGGCCTGGCGCCTCGCCCAGCTATACCGCCAGCTTGCCGGCAAGCCGAACGCGATATCGCCGCTCACGGTTCCCGCCTGACGCCGCGCGACCCTGCGCTATGGCCGACATGGCCGGCCGGGCCGCTCAGAACTCGGCGTGCAGACGCAACGAATAGATGTTGGCCGGGCCGCGGTCGGCGTTGTAGGCCGGATTCCCGACGTGCTGGTAGTTGGCGGTCAGCCACAGGCCGGCCAGTGCCTTCCAGCTGTAGTAGGTTTCAAGGATGTGTTCGGGGCCGTAAGCCAGCCTGCCGTCGCCGATGAAGAAGGAGAGGCCGCCCTGGGCGAGATAGTCGCGGCGTTCGCTGGAAAGGGTGTTGCGCATCCAGGCGATGCCGACGGTGTCGCCTGGCCGGTTCCAGCGCCCGCCCTTGAGCGACAGGCCGGTCGAGAAGGAGCCGTCGGCCTCGGTGAAGGCATAGGTTTCGGTGCGTCCGTCGGCATGCATGGCGCGCAGGAACCAGCCGAGATCGTCGGCGACTTCCTGCTCGAGGTTGATGCCGAAGCCGTATTTGATGCGTTCGCCGTTGCGCACATGGTTGATGGCCTGCGCGTCGACGCCGGGGTTGGCGGCGAGCCAGGTGCTGGCCTCGGTATAGGCGGCCAGCTTCGCACGATTACGGAAGGCAAGCAGGCGGACCTTGCCGGGCCGCTCGGCGATCGTGTGCGCGTGTTCGATTTCGATCTGGTCGCCATAGTGGCGCAGGATGCGGAAATCGACCTCGGTGCCATTGGGTGTCTTCGGGCCGGTCATCCGACCGAAGCGCAGTACCCAGTCGCCCTGATACCACTCGGCGGCAAAACCCCAGCCGAAACCACGGGCATCGGCAGCGTAGTCGTAGGCGGTATGGGCCATGTTGCTCCAGTTCAGGAACTGGGTGCGCGGGTCCTTGGCGTAGGCGTTGTCGTCGAAGATGTCGAGGGCCGAGAAATTGCCGACCGTGAGCACGAAGCGATCCTTCGCGACGCGCCCCGCCATCTGGTTGAATTCGGATTCCTGGTATTCGGTTTCATCGCCCAAGCCCCAGGTCTGGCGCAGGAACAGGCGTTGGCGGTAGGCTTTGAGGGTGTTGCCGGAGACGCGCGTCGCCTCTCCGTTGGAAAAGCCGCCCAGGCCAACCAGGCCGGACATCGGGTCGCCCTGGCCGGCCTCGACGTTGAGATAGGCCTCGGCGCCTTTCCACAGTCGGGCGCCGAGATAGGCGGTGGACGTGAAGGTGTAGCTGTTTTCGCCATCGGCGTTCAGGCTGTTTTTGTCACTGTAGAGCGAACGGAAATTCTTCGATTTCTGTCCGATGTAGGTCGCCTGGCCCTTGAGTTGCCAGTCCTCGTGGATTTCTTCAGCGGCTTGAGCGGTCGTCGCGATACAGAGGGCAAGCAAAAGGGCGGAGTGGGTGCGCATGGCAAAACGGCAAATCGCAAACGGCGGATTATAGGGGGGGAACGTGACAGGCGGGTGACGAATTCTGTCATCGGAATGTCGCGATGGCGGGCTACGCTCCCAATCAAACGGGAGCCATCATGTATACCTCGAATCTGCTTGATATCGCCTTTGTCACCGAAACCTTCCCCCCTGAAATCAACGGCGTCGCGATGACGGTCGGCCGGCTGGTCGGCGGCCTGCGCGAGCGCGGGCACCGCGTGCGCGTGATCCGTCCCCGCCAGGGGCGGGTCGATGTCGACAGCGACGACGAGTTGGCCTTGCCCGGTCTGCCTCTGCCGGGGTATGCCGGTCTGCGTTTCGGATTGCCGGCCGGGCGGCGTTTGCATCGCGAATGGAAAAGGCGCCGGCCGGACCTGGTGCATGTGGTCACCGAGGGACCGCTTGGCTGGTCGGCGGTCAACGTGGCGCGCCGGATCGGTATACCGGTGACTTCCGGTTTTCATACCAATTTCGACCGCTACAGCGTGCACTACGGACTGGGCTGGATGCGGCCGGCCGTTGCCGCCTATCTGCGCAGCCTGCATCGGCGCACATTGGCGACCATGGTGCCGACGGCGGCGCTGGCTGCCGACCTGGCCGGCGGGGGCTTGAGCGGGGTGCGGGTTGTCGGTCGTGGCGTCGATACCCAACTTTTCGACCCGCAGCGCCGCGATCTGGCGTTGCGCGCCAGCTGGGGGGCCGACCCCGAGGTGCCGGTCTGCCTGTACGTCGGCCGGCTGGCGCCGGAAAAGAACCTGAAGCTGGTCGAGCAGGCGTTCGCGGCCATCCGCCAGCGGCACGCACGGGCTATGATGGTGTGGGTCGGCGACGGTCCCTCGGCCCGACAGCTCGCGATCGATCATCCGGACCACCATTTCGCCGGCATGCGTACCGGAACCGATCTGGCGGCGCATTACGCCAGCGCCGATCTCTTCCTGTTCCCCAGCCTGACCGAAACCTACG